>NZ_CP119424.1:1826127-2139191 GCF_029223585.1 Photobacterium sp. DA100
CCGACCGCAAAAAATCAGCAGTAGCCTGATTACCCTTATTTTGCTCGCTTTCAACAGCAGTCTTCATCTTCTTACGGTACTGCCGAAGCTGAGTTTGTAACTTTGTTTGATTCTTCTTTTTGGGGTATGGCGCTATTTCATAAAGCAACTCAAGTCGTTTCTCTTCAGGCCAATCATGAAGAGACGACTGTTGCCCGTTTACCCAGATCAAGTTTTTCTCAAGCAGCTCATGATTCCACTCTAATTTCTTCGTATTCTTTACTGCTGTTGGTGGTCGAATACGCAATGAGTGGGCTAATGAATGCTCACATTTCACGCGGTCTGCTGGCTTAGAGCTAAAGTTAAACCGACGATGAAATAATCGTATTTTTTTCATACGCACCTCTTCAGAGGTGCGTATGGTAGAGAGTCAAGAGGTGCTTCTCTTGCCCGCAGCTCGCGTGCATCTTTTGCGAAGCAAAAGTGTGACGAGAGCGCAGCGGGTTGCCTTGTCGTATCACTTTTAAAGTGAACGACTTTGACACTGTTAGTGCCATTAATGGCAGTACAACTGCCATTGGTGACAACGAAAGTGGCAGCGGTGACATCGATAATGCCATTGGCGGCAGTGCTTATTATCATTTCGCACCACCAAGTGTAGCCTTAAGAATAGCTAGCAGCTCAGGGTTGGACTCTAATTTAGCTACGAGGTCAGCGGTTTCAACCGATATCGAAGCAGAAGAAAGAGCCATTACAGGTGCTTGCCCAAATGCTTCAGCCAAGTTATCAGCGGCTAAACGGGCACAATCTGGAGCATCAGAAGCTATCCATCGACCGTAATGCTTATCAACCATATGAGTGCCAGAATGCCCCATCTGAGCAGCAATCCACTCTTTCGATATACCCGCAGTTAAATTCTGTGATGCAAAGGTATGCCTTAACTGACCAACTCCACGGTGGTTAACCTCTGCTTGCAGCAGAAAAGCATCGAAAAAATCTTTGGCAAACTGTGCTGCATGTAAAAATGGCTTACTGGTCTTACTGTTATAAAAAACGAACTGCACAAACTCTTTTTTTAGCGTTTTGTTATCTTCTTGCCTAACCGATATTTTCCTTAGCTTCTTCTTGCCAGTAAGTTGCAACTGCTGCTTCAAGAGGCCAATAGCAAGTTGGTTAAGCTCAACGGTTCGCACTGACCCCTCAGTTTTGGGCACTTTGTATTCTTGGAGAACCTTAGCTCTTCGGACGTACATCTCCTTACGTTGCCAATTGATATCATCCCAACTGAGCGCAAGTAACTCACTGATCCTCAAACCTGTGAGAGCATTAAATAAGCACGCATTTTTCCCACTTTGACACGATACATCAGTATCATGGAGCTTTTTCAGCTCTGCTTTTGTAAACGGTACAGGTTCGAATGTTGTAACTTTCAGGTTTTGAATACCCGTCATAGGGTTTCGTTCAAGCGCACCGTCTAGCTCAGCAAAACGGAAAACCGCCCTCAGGATAGTCAGGAATTCGTTGATCGTTTTGTTTTTATAACGCTTATGAAGCCTATCTATTAGCGCTAATATGTCACTGTGAGTAACATCTGCAATGGCACGACTGCCAATTCGATTTTCCAGCTTCTTAGCTTTACTCTTCTCAGCGCGGAGAGTTGACGGGCTGACTTTATAAGTGCGACTTGTGATGTATTGCTCAATGTAGTTTTTTACTTTCTTCTCTTGTTGTTTCACGTCTCAATTCTTAGGCAACTTCAGTGCTGCTCTTCTGTCTTAAGGGCAAATTACAAGAGTTCCTCATCACTATCAAATATGAAAAACCTAATAATATTAGATATTTATTATAAAAAATCACGATTGCGATGAATATCAATAGGTTAGAAATTTGAATTTTTTTGAGAAATTTCCATATGAGACTCACACACTAAGCTTTCCCCCTCTAAAACATCTTACGTTGGCATAGTGATTCGAACAGCAGACATAATCTCATCATCAATTGACTTGAATAAGCCTAATAATCACATCACAAATTGATTTGAATAGGTCTGATATTCACTTCACATGATGCACCTCATTGGCACAGCTCGTGCGGCTGTAACTATCTAGTGATAATTAAGGCTTGTGTCTCATGTTTTTGTATGTGGGTAGAACGCAAGAAAACTGGCTGGGGTCATCACTATTGTTCACCATTGTCCATCGTTGTCCACGCGTGGACAATGACGGACAACGCCTTTAAATTCCCGATGATTAGTCATCATTTAGTTTATCTTCTGTCGATGGCAAGAGTGCTTTGTTCCCCCAAGTCTAACAATAAAGTTGTTCTGTCATGATCAATTATCGCACTGATCAGTATCATACTATCCAGTGCGATAATTGAGATTGAGAAACAAGCTGTTTCGTGAATTACTCCTGTCCATCTTCGAGTCAGTCAGATTTGGCTGACTCTCCTTTGCCCCAAACTTTGTTATCGAGTGGTTTACTGCGTTTTGCTAGTAACTCATAATGCTATACGTGAGCTGAAAAGACAGGGTTATACATAGTGAGGATGAATGAAGAATACAACCCCACAATCTATCGTACCTAATTTGGATAAGTGGTCTGTTGGCTCGCATGAGCGCCTAATAAATGGGTATTGGGAGTTGGGTATGATGAGATTTCATACTTTCGCCAATGAGTTTGGAGAAGACCTCCAGAATACATACAATCGCATCAACAATGGATTAGGGGTTCAAACGGTCTACATCGACCTTCTCTCACTAGCAGGTGAAGATTACAGAAACAAGTCGCAAATCATGGATATCATCCGAAGTGACAAGCCAACGTGGATCTGGTTTATCAATTGCGAGGCGCTTCTAAATGGTTCTCTGGCTAGCTGGCTACGATCAATCCTCACCACATACAACGCAGATCATATTCGAGTTACTTTTGTGCTCGATAATCAAGAGCAGTTCAGCTGTATCTTCCAGCATTATTCCGCGCCACTATATCAATCGACTATGGCTCTCGATCTTCAGAAGAGCTAGCTCAGAATTGTCCAGAACTTCCACAGTTGGCACTTCGTAGCTCAGAAGTGCCCCATTAAACCGTTTAGAGTAAGAGATCATTCATATACTGTTAATAGGAATTTGCCCTACTAAGCCTAATGCGACAGTACTTATTGTGACATGAGTAAGAGCACACACTTAGATAAAACCAGTTCCATACATGCGTAAACTCTACATTATACAAACTCATTAGATACCATGGATTCCGTACTTGTCCTGACCTTGCTTATAGGTAAGTTCTCCCTTTTCTGCTTGGAAAATGTCAACCTTATTAAGGTCGAGCCAAGGACTCTTTTATTGATTTTTAGAGATCGCAGATGGATTGCCTTAGTTTCATATGCCACAATGATTGCAATAAGTTGGTTATGGAACAATTAGATGAACACGATTTCAAAAGCTAAGAGTCTATCACGCTCTCTGTTATACCGAGTCGCATGGGAAACCCAGTGCAAGCCTTTACTGCACCTTAACTCAATCAAAACAGGCCTCGGTACTGAACGCACTCTAGACAAGCTATTTGGAAGCTTCGATAACGAAGAATATGCTCAAAAGTTCATTGAGCTATACGACGGTTACTACATGCAGTCACTACTAGCTGGTAACCGAACAATCAAGGTATTTCAACTGTCGGAAGAGAAGTTTGAAGCCATCCAAAATGCTTATGCTGGCGCGACACCAACGGAAGGTGTCGATACAGAATTCTTCCCTTACTACATTGATGAAGAGCGTGCGGATGAGCTTGGTAGAGACACAAAGCTAACCAAAGTTATGCAGGTGTACGAAAAGACGTACTTCTTCTTCTCAACAAACCGCTCAATTACAGAAAAGAATGACCTGAACGCAAATGTCTATGGTGACAACCCAGAAATAGTTGAATTTCTGAAAAAGTTTTCTAAGGTTACGGCATTCACGGAGCAATCAAGACAATATATCGACATTGTATGCTTGAATGCGAAAGACAAGACTATCGAGCTTCGTCTGGATACGTCATCGGCCGTAGCTGCGAAAGACATCAGTTTGTTATTCAGAAGCGTACAAGAAGCGTTCATCGACCTGGTGCCAGAGAGACTAGACTTTGCCGTATTCGTTGATTCGATGAACTTCTTTCCATTAGTGAAAGGTATCTGCGCCTCTGAGGCGTGTAGAGTTGTTGAGTTAAGCTTTACGACTGATGATGGTTATATCCATCATGAGCGTGACCGAAACGGCTCTAAAGGTGGAGACGTTCGCACGGGAGAGTTTCATAAAGGCGGCGTTGAAAAATGTGAAATCAATCCATACAGAATTTCAGCTCGATGGAAAGGAAGCTTTACCGCTGAGCTAAAATATGAATACGAAATGTCGTTGAATGCGAGTGTTAGAGAACTCAGTGACACAGGTGGTGGACACCTTAGCCATGCAATCGTGTCTATGTGTCCATGTGAAAAAGATTTAGATGCACTACTAGATATCTTGAAGACGCCAAATGAGCTATCAGAAACTGCTTGAAACAGTCAGGACTGACTTGGAGAGCATGCCGAACTTAGTTTCGGCATGCGAAATGATTATCGAAAAGATTAGCCAAAAGGATGCTAAGGCCTGGCAGCACCTGACGTTTGCATCAATCAACAACCTCTCTGACTCTATGCTTAAGCCAAATGACGTAGTTCGAATTACTCAATATCTAGCTGGCGAGCGAGTAGGGCTTTTCAAAACTGGTTTCGAGTACATAGGCGAAGAAGGCCAGTTCATTCTAGATAATGAAAACAGCTATTATGCGTATCATGAAAACGCTATAGCGCACCCTGAAACAGGTAAATTAATTAAAGACGTTAAAAACGATGTTTTTATGTTCTTCACTGTTGATGAGGGGGCTCTAAAGTGAAGCCGATGGAATTTGAAGATATGTCAATCGGTCAGCTCGCTGCACTAGAGCCAATGATACCTGAAGTCGGCGGGTTCCCGAGTAGGGTAATTGCTCTTCGTTCTGGTTATAACAATTGGTTAGCGCGACTCTATCAGGACCTCGATTACATTATCAAAGAAGTAATATTTCCTTCTGCAAGCTATCGACAGAATGACGGTGAGGACCGATTTAACCTTGAAATTGGCAACTCTCTGAAGCTCATGGGTTATCAGGCATCGCACGACAGATGGAATAACGGTCACCCAGATATTTTTGTCGAAAGCCCAGGTTATGGTTATAAGTGGACTGGTGAGTCAAAGATTCATAGCACCTACGATTATTTGCTCGAAGGTTACAAACAACTCTGTGAGCGCTACTCATCTGGTTTTGAACACCAAGACCAAGGTGCAGTTTTGGTTATTACGACGAATGTTGACATCAAGTCCTTGATGGAGAACTGGCGCAAGAAGCTAGCTGATGACGTTGACTATCAAGCTGCTGGGGTGTCCGTTTATGATTGCAAGTTCGACAAAACGTGCTTTATGTCCTCTCATAAACACAGTGTATCGGGCGAGGGTTTTGAGGTAAGACATATACCGATAAGTATAAGGTTCCAGCCGACCGATAAGAGTGCAATGAACCGAAAAAAATAAATCAAAAGGTTCTGGGTTAGTGCATTCTTCTTCACTACTTGGTAATCCATCAGGTTTGCCATACCTAAAATAATTTACGCTTTGCTAAATTAGCAAAGTAGCTGAAACATTAATGTCAAAATATGAGCTAGCTAAATAGCTAGCTCGGCTTTTCTTAACATTGAAATAGCACAGGGCACTACAGCTTAAAAGTAACTTTGTTTAATGCTTTCGCAAGCTCCTTCAAATTCAACTGTTTGCCGTAGCGATCATACGTTATCCCTTGCTGTTTGTGCCCCACGATCTCAGCTGTAATCATCTCAGAAACGCCTTTTTGCTTGAGTTCATCAATAAATGTATGCCTAAAACTGTAGCTCGTAGGGCGACTGCCAGCCTTCATGCCGATGGAATTCTGATATTTAGTCATTTTATTAAGGTAGGCCTTAGACCAATCGCCAAAGATGTTTTTTGGCTCATAGCTGAATAGATTATTGGCACCACTGGACTTCCTAGTTGCAAGGTAATCCAACAATCCAAGCTTAATCAGTTGACCATGTAAAGGGACTTTACGGATGCTGTTGCTATTTTTGACGTACTTACCTTCGTCATCAACATTGACTGCGAAATAATAGCTCCCATCAGCCTCTTTTATGTCATTAACTCTTAGTTGACACACCTCTGAGGGTCGCATTCCTGTGTAAAGTAAGATCCAAGAAACCCACTGAAATTCAATATCTTGTTTAGCAAATTTGGCAGAATTAAAAAATAGCTTAAGATCCTTAAGTGACCAGCGTTCACGCTCTTCACTTGTAGGCTTGAGTGGCTTGTTATCAACCTTAATGCCATCAAAGGGGTTCAGTGCGATATAACCCATCGTCTTGGCGTATTTGAAAAATTGAGATGCAGCGGCAAGATACTCTTTATTAGTTTTATAACTACGACCTTCGCGAAGAAGTTGATCGCGGTACTTGAAGGCATAAGCAGGGGTGACATCGCAAATTGAACCGACAGGTAAAGATTCGATGCAATACTTAATTCTAGACTCTAACTGGTGAACTGTCAGTGGCCTTACGTTTTGCAGCTTTTTGCTCTCGACGAAAGCGTCTAGCGCCGCTTTTAATTGAACGATGGGAGTTTTTCGACTTGCAACTGGGTTTGGTTCACTAAGCTCTACTTTACGAGTTGGAACGGCAGAGACCTCTGCATGATGTTGATTGCACTCAAATCCACATCGAACCTCGTTAATTATCGCATCAGAACTAGCCTTAAAGGCTTGTACGCAGCTTTGAGCATGAGCCTTCGCTATCAGGTCTTTTAAGCGAGCTGCGACTGTAAGATTGCGCTCAGAAGCAAGCTGACGGTTCTTAGTTAGTAGGGATACTTTTAGATCGAACGGGAAGCCGTTATCACGGAGTTTTTTGGGCAAACAAATGCGAGTGTAGTAGGTGCAATTTGGGGCGCGAAAAAGGTACATTGTCTCAGTCAATCCTTGTGGTTTGACTTGGTACCTTGCAGGCATGAAAAAAGCCGTTGCAATACAACGGCTTATCTCATTTTTAATGTGGCGGAGAGATAGGGATTTGAACCCTAGATACGCTATTAACGTATGCCGGTTTTCAAGACCGGTGCTTTCAACCACTCAGCCATCTCTCCGTAAGTGCGGCGTATGATAATCACTACCTCTTTCCATGTAAACCCTTAAGTAGCTCAACTGCTTACATAACCAGCAACCCGACACGAAATCATTGAAAATACAGTCGCCCGCAATAAAAACCGGCTTGCTATTACACTCCTCCTCGCCTTGCTCCCGGTATCTGCTGGATTTTTCCCCGCCAACTGGACTTTTAATACCTCAGCAAACGCTAAAACAGCAATTTAGTGATCCCGTTCACCATAGGGCTGAGAGCTAAATCACATCTCATTTCGCAGGATACAAAAGTCCAGCTAATGGCCTATTTATCCAATAGTTTCGTATTGTCACCCGCCCCATAATTACAGCCAACCAGACAGCACCCTGTCTTAGAACATCGCTCAACCCTATTGCGTTGGCAGCCGCGCCAACTGAAAAAATAAACCATAAAAACATGGAGTAATTCGAAATGAAAAGCCAACTGTCAGTGTTAAAAAGACACTTATTGACGGGTACCAGCCACATGCTCCCCTTTGTTGTCGCCGGCGGGGTATTACTTGCCTTGTCTGTCATGCTCGGCGGTAAAGGTGCGGTACCGGAAGGCGTATTCCTGGAAGGGCTATGGGACATGGGGATCGCAGGTTTCACCCTGTTCGTTCCCGTGCTTGGCGGCTATATCGCCTACTCAATTGCCGACCGACCGGCACTCGCCCCGGGGATGATAGGTGCCTACCTGGCTAACCAAGTCCAGGCCGGGTTCCTGGGTGCCATCGTGGTCGGCTTCATCGCGGGCTACGTCGTCCTCCAGCTCAAGCGCATTCCGCTCTCCAACAAACTCAAAGCCATCTCGACCTACTTTATCCTGCCTATCGGCGGCACCTTTATTGTCTCGGGCTTGGTGATCTGGGTGATCGGTACACCGATAGCCATGGCAATGGAAAGCATGAACCTATGGCTAGAGGGCATGGCCGGCGCGTCTAAAGCGTTCTTGGGCATGGTGCTTGGCGGCATGACTGCTTTCGACATGGGCGGCCCAATCAACAAAGTCGCCACCTTGTTCGCCCAAACCCAAGTGGGCACCCAGCCTTGGCTGATGGGCGGTGTCGGTATCGCTATCTGTGTACCTCCACTTGGTATGTTCCTGGCAACTTTGCTGTCACCAAAACGTTACACCGACGAAGAGCGTGAAGCGGGGAAAGCGGCTGGCATCATGGGCTGTATCGGTATCACTGAAGGAGCGATTCCTTTTGCTGCCGCCGACCCGATGCGCGTACTTCCATCTATCGTGGTAGGCGGCATGGTCGGTAACGTTGTCGGCTTCATGTTCAACGTCCTCAACCATGCGCCTTGGGGCGGCCTGATTGTGCTGCCAGTGGTGGACGGACGCTTGTTCTACATCGTCGGTATCGCAGCTGGTGCTCTAACGACTGCACTGATGGTCAATGCATTGAAAAAACCTATCGAACAACGTCAAGACGCCAAAGTTGAAACTGACTCGGCGGAAGACACCCTTGAATTAGATTTCGACTAACAATTTTTCGGGAGAAAACAACATGAAACTACTCGGCGTAACTTCTTGCCCATCCGGCGTTGCCCATACCTATATGGCAGCAGAAGCATTGGAAACCGCGGCCAAAGCCAAAGGCTGGGAAGTCAAAATCGAAACTCAGGGCTCTATCGGGATTGAAAATGAAATCCTGTCAGCCGAAGTAGAAAATGCCGATATTGTCATCCTGACCAAGGATATCGCCATCAAAAACGAAGAGCGCTTCAAGGGCAAGAAAATCGTTCGTGTCGGGGTGGCAGATGCAGTGAAAAAAGCCCCGCAAATCATGGATAAAATCGAAGCGCACCTCGCTTCGGCTTAAAGCCTCACCCCAATGCCTTGGCCTTAAACGGTCAAGGCATTGGCACATTATTACTCTGGAAAATGATACCTACTCAACAGTTTGCAGAATATCATTTCGAAGTGGCGGATATTAGAGTGGTATCATATAAACGGTTAGTCTTCAGTATGTTATACGTCTTCAGGTAATGCATATTCAGAGCTAGCCTTTCTTTTTGATAACACTGCGCCTGTGGCGAGTGGTTGAGTAGATGTAATGACATGAAGCAAACCTTCACTGATCTTCTTGATAATGTGATTTCTGACAGCACCGCCTTCAATACCATCTGGTTTGCCGGTGATGATGTCCCGCCTCCCGAAGCCAGTTACCAGGTCAACTTTCCGCGCCTTGAACTGGTATTCAACGGCCAGTACGAGAATTTGCTCGAAAACCCACAACACCAGATTGAAAATATCCTCCTCGGTCCCGGCGATGCCCTGTTTATTCCGCCCAATGCCTGGAACAAGCCAAGTTGGGACAAAGAGTGCTCGGTGCTCAGCTTGCTGTTTGGCAAGAGCCAATTAGGGTTCAGCTTGGTCAGCAAACATGAAAACGAAAAAGGCTTTTACGATGTGGTCAAGTACAGCGTCCCGCAGCGCACCGGCCGGGCCATCGATCATATTCTGACAGCACTATCAACCCTCGCCTACGAAAAGCAGAAGCAACCCGCCGACAAGTTCCTGCTGCTTGCCCTGCTGAGTTACTGCAAAGACATGCTGTCGCAACCAACCGAGGATACCAGTCGCCGCAGTGAGGACATGTTCAAGGGGATCTGTATTTACGTGCAGGAAAATTTCCACCGCAACATCAACCGCAATACGGTCGCAGCACGATTTAATATCTCACCGAACCACTTATCGCGGCTGTTTCGCCAAGAAGGGCACATGCGCTTTGCCGACTATATCTCCTGGGTGCGGCTTGAGCGCGCCAAGTTCATGCTTAAGCGCTACAACTTCCGCCTAGAGGAAGTGGCTCAACGCTGCGGCTATCACGACCCCAATTATTTCTGTCGGGTATTCAAGCGAAAGACAGGGAAAACCCCGACCGAATACCGCAGCCGTTGAGACAGTGCCATACATCCAATCGCCGTAAAGCCCTCAACCAATCCGACAATAAGCTAACCGGTACTGTTTCAAGTGAGATACCACCGGCCAGCTATATTAATAAATATATCGAATCAGACAGCCACAGCGTCATAATGCACCGAAGGTGTGACAATACGGTCTTGTGCTGCGACAACCTGCAGTTCATATTGGTCAAGTTGCTTGGTGACTCTCATCACCTCATCCACAGCTGCCGTCACATGCTCCAACGCTTCCTTATAGCTCTTGCCTTGCTGCAGATTCACCAGCATCAGTCCACTGGTCAAATCTCCGACACCAATAGGTGGTCGGTCAAATTGATGCAGCGGCCTGGAGATATGCCAAGCTTCATCAGCCGTCACCAGAAGTGTCTCATAAGACGCAAGATCTTTGCTTGCGCGGTCAAGGTGTTTGACAAGGAGCATTTTAGGCCCCATTTGTAATGCAAGCCTAGCTGCACTTAATGCCTCGTCAAAATTATTTATCTCTCGGCCAGTCAGTTTTTCGAGCTCATACAAGTTCGGAGCAATCATATCGGCAGCAGGGATTGCATTAGCACATAGAAACTCAGCCACACCTTTTGCGAGAACACATCCTTTCGTCGGACTTCCCATAACAGGATCACAAAAATAAATTGCGTTCGGGTTTTTCGCCTTGATTGCTTCAACTATTTCAAGGATTTTTTCACCTTGCTCTGCTGATCCTATATATCCAGATAGAATAGCATCACATTTTATTAATTGGCCGATATCAGATATTCCTTCACAAATATCAGTTATCATATCCGGACCAAAAACTTCTCCTTTCCACTTTCCATATTGCGTATGATTTGAAAACTGGACTGTATTCAAGGGCCATACATCCGCCCCCATTCGTCTCATTGGGAACACTGCGGCACTATTTCCAGCGTGTCCAAAAACCACATGAGATTGAATAGATATAATATTAACCATTTTTTCCTCATTAAAGGGAGAGAAGCCCTTTATATGACTGTAAACTGACTACTTCCAAACAATTAAGCTGTAATTCTTTTTCCCCCTTCGAATAAGACTATAACGTTCAAATAGCTTATCCTCCGAAGTAAAAGCAAACTGTGGGTTGTTCTTCCTCTGACCATTCACAGAAATTGCATTCGACTCAATCAACTTTCTTGCCTGACTACGTGAAGTTGCTAACTCACTTTGCACTAAAACCTGCTGTAAATCATACCCTTGTTCTGCATTTGCCGTCGGCATACCATCATAGGCCAGTTGGCTAAAATCATCTTCAGTTAATCGCTCAAAGTCCTCATCGAACAGACAACGGGTAATACGCTGTGCTGCTCGTAACTTTTCGTTACCATGAACCAAAGCTGTGGCATGATCAGCGAGTATCCGCTGCGCTTTAGGTGCCGAGAGGCTATTCCTGTCTACCTCCTCGATTTGTTGAATCTCGGATTCTGTCAAGAAGGTAAAAAACCGCAAAAAGTGATAAACATCAGCATCCGCTGTATTTAACCAAAATTGATAAAACTTAAATGGACTTGTTTTATTAGGATCGAGCCAAATCGCCCCACCCTCAGTTTTACCAAACTTGGTTCCATCCGATTTGGTAATCAACGGTACGGTCATGCCAAATACCTGTCGCTGGTTCATTCGGCGTGTTAAATCAATACCAGCGGTAATATTTCCCCACTGATCAGACCCACCAATTTGAAGCTCCATTCCATAGTCTTTATTCAGCCGAGCAAAATCATACGACTGCAGGAGACTATATGAAAATTCGGTAAATGAGATGCCAACTTCATCTCGGTTTATCCTCTGCCTCACAGACTCTTTATTAATCATTGCATTAACAGAAAAATGCTTCCCAATATCACGTAAAAATGTCAGTACATCCAAGCCGGCGAACCAGTCATGGTTGTTGACCATACGCGCAGGGTTTATTTCATTATCAAAGTCCAGAAACGGTGAAACTTGCTGCTGGATTTTATCCACCCATCCAGATACGGTTTCTGTTGTATTAAGCTGCCTCTCCGTCGCTTTAAAGCTTGGATCACCAATCATGCCTGTCGCGCCACCAACTAGTGCAACAGGTCTATGCCCAGCCTGTTGGAATCGTTTTAGGCACAAAAGGGGAACTAAGTGTCCGAGATGAAGGCTATCTGCTGTTGGATCAAAACCACAGTACAGAGTAATAGGCCCCTCATCTAACCGCTCAACTAAGGCGGTTTCATCTGTAATTTGTGCTACCAATCCACGATTTTTCAAATCCTGAATTAACGTTATATTATCCATACAATCTCCAAATTGAAATTCATTTAAATTAAAACACGGGTAAAGCATCATTTAATGTCAATATTTGACTTACGATAACCTCAACCCCAACACATCCGACAAGAAACAGAGCTAACTTATTAGTCATTACATTATATTGCCTCTGATAATTTGCCCCTCTAATCTTATTGAGAGCTAATACAGGAAACAATACGGCTAAAATCGTGAGGAATATTGCAGCCGCACCAAGCGCCTTAACAAAGCCATCAGGATATATGATGGTAAAAGCCAAAGGTGGTAAATAAGTGATCAATGCTGTTATGAATCGTCTCTTATGACTATTACCTTTTTTCAAATTGCTTGCAACTGAATCAAATAGTCCCAGTGATACACATAAATACGAGGTAAACATAGCAATCGATGAAAATGCACTAATCAAATAAAGAATATAGTCATTATGAATATATACTCTCATTTCTTCCAACATTACCGCGACACTTGAACCATGAGAAGAAATGTATTCAAAACTATGAGGGCCAAATCGAGGAAGAGAACCTAAAGTACTTACCTCCCAAACGATATAAACAGCAAGCGGGATAAGTCCACCAGCAATAAAAATATTTCTTAATGTGGTCGGATTATCCTTACCAATATACTTAATCATACTTGGAATGCTGCCATGGAAGCCGAATGCTGTAATAAACACTGGGATAGCAGCAAAACTATAAACAACGGAATCACGCTGATTGGTAATAAATTCTTTATTGACGTAAGGGTTTATCGTACACACCAACAAGAGAAAGATTATAATGTTGATTGAAAACAAAACCCTATTGACGATATCAACCGCTTTAGTGCTAATGTAGACTATTGTACCGATTAATGCGGTAAAAATGCATGCCACAATCTCACTGGGTATGGATATATGAAGATAATTTGTAATATTGGACTGATATATCGATGAACCGCCAGATATATAGGCACATGAAAGGGAATACAGAAGCAAAAGCAAGGTTACGTTAATAAACACCTTACCTCTCTTACCAAAGAGATCTTCCGCAATAGCTTCAAGGCCTGTGCCTTCTTGATAATTTAAGCATACCTCGAGTAGCATTAAGCCAGAGTATGTCATGCAAAACCAAACTGTACTTAAAAACAGAATTGAATATTTTACTCCCATCCCCGCAGATATAAGTGGTAATGCTAGCATGCCAGCACCAAGCATGGTGCCTGATATTAAAAGAGTTGCACCAACAGCTTTTATATTCATGATTATTTCTCTTAACCATCAATGACAAATAGTCGATATTTGATTTTCATCATATTTATAAAAAAGCTGCCAGTATATTACTGGCAGCGTCCCTCATTGATTATGCAGCGCTATGAACTTTTGACTGTTTGTTTTCTTCATCAACAATTTCAGTCAAAATATCTGTAAATACTTCCTGTAGATTATTCCAGTAATTGTTAAACCGAATTTCATCACGAAGGAAATGAGTCATTACTGCGGAGCGAAGAATGTATACGGAGCCTTCTGCCTCCCACTCTTGGTCACTGAAACCACGTGATTTTGCATAAGTGCTTGGGATCTGGCCGTATTCATCAACAGACAATGATGTTGAAGAGGTCAAAAAATCTTTCGTATATGTTCTGCCTGAAGCATAAGAGCATAGCTCGTAGATACGTTGGTTCAGACGGTTATGGTCTGCCAAGCTATCGTTGCCAATTTCTTTGAAGGTAAAGTTAACCATGTGGAAATCAGGGTGCATCAGCGGACGAACCTCGAAGCGTCGACCCTGCACAACCAAAGGCTCAGCCGTTGCCAACTTATTGGCAAACCAGTCGGCGGTAACAATGCCACGACCGATAACATGGCCGTATCCACTAATATTCAGAGGAACTAAGCGATGAGCGGCCCATACGGCTGCGGCTGTCGCACCAGCCTTGGAACCTTCCATGATTGAAGAGCCCAATACCACGTTTTGCTCGCCATTTTGGTCGTCATCACTTTCTTCAAAAACATATGCCGCATGGTAGGAAATCAAATCCACAATTCGCTTATCCTTCATCGCCACAGCACCTGCAGCATATTGAATGTAGCCAACTTTATGTGGATCGACCGTGATGGAATCGGCTTCAGCCATCGCTTCAAATGCATCGTAAACATCACGTTTAGGCCAGGTCACGCCTTCAGGGATGATGTTTTCTTCACGATAGCGGGCAACCAGAGCGTCGTAATCCATGAAGTTGTTATCTTCATCGAGGAACATAGCTCGCACATAGCCACCATAGGCCGCATCGATATGCACATAGAATGAGGCACCATACTTCTCTTCGCACTCTTTGCGCAGTTTCATAACCTCATGCACGGCATCAACAGAGCCTTCTTCTGTGGTGCCCACAACAGAGACCATCCCTAGGATCGGCGTGCCTTCCTCCATAAGCTTAAAGGTAATTTCACGCATTTTTTCTACGTCGGTGCGGTAATTAGCGTCTACATCAAGAGGAATAATATGCTCCTGGCCAATACCGAGAACATCCATTGCCTTCATCCATGAGTAGTGCTTTGAGCGTGGAACCAAGAACTTACCCAGCGTACCAGGTTTAACGCCTACCCCGCGTGCCGACAGGGCGCGCACTTCTTCAAAAATGCCGCGTTTTTTAAGCTCGTCGGTTAAATCGAGCACCTTAGTGGTATTCATATTCAGCAACTGGTGCTCTGTCATACCGGCGACCAAGTCTTTCGCACCTTCATGCTCGGCAATTGCGAGAGGCATCGTTTTGACATTACGGGCAACCCAGACACCTTCATAGTTAGCTACAGTGCCGCCCGAAGTAATGTGCCCCCAGGCTTTATTTACGTCATAGCCAAACATCTTACAAAGGTCTTGACCTGCCTCTATTTCCAGTTCGGTCGTAACCGGGGAGGCTTCATGTGCACAATTATTCGGGTTGTACATCATGGTCATAACATAAGCTAGGTTTGAAACCATCAACGTATCGGCATTCATATGGCCCAGATATCGTGGAGAGAACCAAGGAACAGATTTCGTTTTCAAGCGAGCAGACAGGCTATTCAAGATACCTTCTGTTCGATATAGCGTGTCACGAAAATCTGGCTGATGCTGGGCTACCGGAGACACCAGCGGTGCATCTTCTGGGTGAAAATCTGATCGCCAATGCATGTGCTCATCAATTGCGTACGCCATCATCTCTTTAAAGAACACTTGGTTTTCTGACTTAGGGCCTAGGAATAAGGCGTCTACATTCATTTTCTCACTCATAATAAAACCTTTACTTACTACTTTATGAATTCATACAAATTGGATTGTTTATCCGATTTATTAATGTGTTTCTTGCATCGCTAATTTTTGTTTCGCTGCCGATGACTTCTTACCCCATGCATAAACAAGCAGCGGAATAACAGCCATGACAACGAGTCCGATAAATTGGAAATTAAAGTATTCCGAAGCCGTACCTGCATATGTGGAAGGTGGAAGGAAGCCGTAATATCCAGCAAGTAGACAGGTTGCAATACCCAGCCCAGAACAGATCCACATACCCAGTTTTCCGCCAGGAACATTAAAGCTACGAGGTACTTCAGGACGCTTGTAACGCAGATAAATAGCAGCCGAGAACATCAATAGGTAAGCAACGATGTAAACCAAAGACGTTAAGCCGAGTAGCATGAAATAAAAGTCATCTACATTAGGCATGACAGTAATCAAAATACCTACGATAGAAATCAGAATCGCTTGAAGGTAAACCAGGCTGACAGGTACACCTTCCTTGTTGGTTTTCTGAAGAATTTTTGGCAGCGCACCAGCATTGGCTGTTGCTTGAATACCGCGAACCGGACCGAGCACCCAAGAGTTGACCTGTCCAGCAAGGCCTATCGCCATACAAACGGCCATGACAGGTGTTAGCCAACCTAGCCCCCACATATCAAAATATGTTTGAAATGCTTGGATCAGGCCTGCAGTCATTGAGATGTGTTCTGCAGGAATACCAATAAAGATGGCAAATGAACCAATAACAGACACAAGGAAAACAAATAGTGCGACTAAGAATACCGCGACCGGATAATTACGTTCTGCATTTTTTACAGATGAAACATTGGAAGCTGACACTTCCATACCCATAACTACGAAAACAAAGCCGATAAATAGTGCCCAGTTTCCGTTATCCGTGAGGTTAGGAATTAAATTGGCCGACGTTAATGAAAGATCTGTAACAATTGGATTGCCTGTAACTAAATAACCAATCGCACATGCAACCAGTACAAAAAATGGCAGGAACACACCCAGGATTACACAGAGAGTTGAAACCCATCCTAGTGTTTTGACACCCCGCATGTTTACAAAAGTACACCCCCAATAAATAATCAAAATTACAGCGAGTATGTACATCTTATTTTCTGCAAGCGCAGGATCTATTGCATAGGCAAAGATTGCACCGATTATCATTAGAATCGATGTCATACCAAATACCATTTGAATCCATTGCATCCAAACAGCAACGAAGCCCATTCGCTCACCAAAGGCTTCTCTAACCCAAATAAAAATCCCCCCATCTTCAGGCCAGGCCGTTGCCAATTCAGCTGATACCAAAGCTGTTGGAATCATGAAACAAATAGCTGCAGCTAATGTAAAAAAGATTGTCATCATACCGGGCTGGGCTGTCATAGGCAGTGTTCGAACACTCATGACAACTGCTGCGGTGATCATGACAAAGCTAAAAACACCAATTTTGGCAGGTGCGGATTTGTTGCTTGTCATAGTAGACCTCAAAATCGATCAGTTTAGATACTCGAGATGAAAATCGATTTTTTAACACCTCAAACTCAAAAATCGATTTTATCGTATAGATCGATTTTGTGATTTACAACCAATAAAAAATCGATTTTATAGATCAAAAACGATAATTATGTTTGCATGACTATGATTGAGTCCCCCTTAAGTAGCGAGAAGCAGAGCATAAGACCCTGATTTAAAATAAAAATCTCAGAAATAGATTAGGAAGGGGAAGTAACAGTGAAGAATTTATGCTGAGACGGAGTAATCAAAAGGTACTACCATCAAAGAAAAATTTGTGCTCAATTCGGCACACATAATTAATAAGATTTTGCTTGGAAGTGGCTGACCAGAAGGCCACAAAATCCCCCAACTAAAGCAAGAAACAATGAAAATGCGGGTGATAAAATATACAAGGCAACATAGTGGGCTCTAGACAGCACCATTACATTAATTGCATAGGAGATATAAAGCGAAGAGATAACGAGGATAAACCAGGCAAAAGCGAGTATCCAAGCTGAGAAAGTGGGTATTCGTGTTAGCGGTTTTGCATTTTCCTGCTCGTATATATTTATAATATACTCTGTAGTAAGCAATGGAGTGTATAGCCAAGCGGTCAAACCCATACCGACAACAACCGAATACTGAGTCCAGTCAAACAGGAACATGCTTGTTACAACAGCTATGCTTAGAATCACTTTTCGCATCATCTAAATCCATTACTTTCATGAATAAATACACTTTCAAGTACTTCAGAAAAGTCTGAATTAAGATAATACATTGATGATATTGATTTTTTCTTATATGCAGATCATAAAATTATACATCCATGATATGTTAAACTATCAGTTAGATTGACAGTAATTCAAATTGTGTAAACACAACGTGGATACCATTAATTCAGGTTGAAAGTGATTCAATTATCACCGTCACCACGCTAGTGGTAGCAAGAAAGAGAACGAAAATGGCTGAGCCAAAAAATAATAAGTTTGCAACTTTGAGCGACAAGGTAATGCACCAGATCCGCCATGATATATTATCCGGTGAACTTGAAGCCGGACAAAAGCTAGTCTTAAGCGAACTCAAGGGCAAATACCAGGTTGGTGGCTCACCTCTGCGCGAGGCCATGGTTCAGCTTAGTTGGCAAAAGTATGTCGTCATGAAACCGCAAAAAGGGTTTTGGGTTGCTGATGTTTCCTTGAATGAGCTGCGCGACATCTTAAAAGTACGTCAAGCCATTAGCAATATGGCTTTAAAAGACGCAATAGAGAATGGTACTGAGGAGTGGGAGCTCGCGATCCTGACGGCATACCACAAACTCAGCCGTATTGATCTTGATGATCCCAACTTTGATTTAGACGACTGGGAAATTCGTCACAAACAGTTTCATTTATCACTTGTAGCCAGCCAAGGCTCATCATTTGTGAGTGACTTATTGGAATATGTTTATGATCAGCAGGAACGTTACCGTCATTTCTTTCTAAATCATGAATTTGCTCCAGAGCAGCAGTACCATGATAACGGTGAGCACGAAGCGATCATGAAAGCCGTCTTAGCCCGAGATACTGAACTTGCTTGCAAGTTAGTTAACCAGCACACTGAGCGCCTCTACCAAATTACAGAAACCTTGCTCGAAAATGAGTAACTCTCATTCGCCCCTATGTTACTGAATCTAAAAAAGGTTCAGTAACAAGGTTACCCTCAAACCAATAAACACTGCCATGGCCTTGGCCTCGGGAGTAATCAGCCTTAAAAGTGCTAGTCCAAGTAAGGGCGGCAAGACATAACTATCGCAGCCTTACCACTACAGCGGCTCTGAGCCCTCTGATTGTAAAGCACCGCAGAAAAATGCGACACTTATCACGCTTGTTAGTGAGCGCTACAAAAATCCAGTAAAGGGTTGTTTTCTCTTCTACCGCCATTGTTTGCCTCTCCATATAGTAATGAATATACCCAAGTGACTGGGTGCTAGAATTCAAACGATTGGAGAAAATGATGAGAGTGGTCGCAATTACAGCTTGCCCAACCGGTATCGCCCATACCTATATGGCCGCCGACAAACTGATGGATACTGCCAAAAAACTTGGTATTACTATCAAGGTCGAAACACAAGGAGCCATGGGGATCGAAAACCGCCTCAGTGAGCAAGATATCGAGCGTGCTGATGTCGTTATTCTCGCTGCCGATATCAATATCGAACATAGCGCCCGCTTCAAAAACCACCGTTGTCTAGAAGTCACTATCCAAGATGCCCTTCAGCGTCCTCGCCGGGTATTTTCCCAATGTCAGCAGCTGTTAGCGCATTAATTACAAGGCAGTAGTATCCATGACCCACCAATTTGCTTTCCGTTGTGTTCTCCCTAACGGTATCCATGCCCGCCCGGCCACTCATCTGGAAAAAGCCTGCGGACAATTCAATTGCACCATCACTTTGGTTAACCACCGCAACAGCAACCAGGGCAATGCCAAAAGCGTTCTGTCATTGGTTGGTACCGATACGCTAGTCGATGATGCCTGTACGCTGATCTTCGATGGCCCGGACAGCGAACAAGCCTGTCTCACGCTTGAAACCTTCATCACCAAGGAGTTCCCTCATTGCGATGAAGCGCTAAGTCCTGTTGCAACCATCGAGGATATTCCTCTGCCCCAGTCACTGATGCGCCACCAGCCAAACCTGGTACACGGCAAGAAACTTGCCGCAGGCCTCGGACAGGGTAAGTTAGTCATGTTTGCCGATACCGACCTTAACAAGTTTGCGACAGATATTCGCGAGCAAGAGGCCGAGCGATTCAAGACCGCCCACCAGCAGGTTGCCGACCAGCTATCCGCCATGGCAGCTACGGCGAGCCATCACGAGAAAGACATTATCACGGCGCATCTGGCAATAGTGAACGACAGTAGCTTCATTGACAGCATTACCAGCCTGCTCAGCAGCCATTCTACTGCCAATGCCATACTGGCAACTGTCGACAAACTCAGTACTCAGCTACAACAGTCTGCCAGTGCTTATTTACGTGAACGGGTTCTGGATATCAGAGATGTCGCAACCCAGCTGCTAACTTGCGCTTACCCTGAAATTCAATGTCAGCGAGAATGTAAACTGACAGAGCCGAGTATCTTACTGGCAAGTGATCTGACACCGAGCCAATTTATCGGTTTGGATAAAAACCACCTACAGGGGCTGGTGCTAACCCATGCGGGCAGTACGTCGCACACTGTAATTTTGGCGCGGGCCTTTGGTATTCCAACACTGTCAGGCATTGAAGTCAGTCAGTGCAGTTCAGCACTCAATACCCAGGCTTATATCGATGGTCAGCTCGGTATCCTTGCCACAGAATGCAGCGAAACTGTCCAGCGCTACTTCCAACGCGCCCTGACTCTGCGTCAACAAGAGCAACAACAGCAAGCGGCTTTTGCCCACCAACCCGCTATCACAGCCGATAGTCACCGAGTTGAAATTGCCGCCAACATTGCCTGCTCAATCGAAGCACCAGCGGCATTTGCCAATGGTGCAGAGGGCATTGGCTTGTTCCGCACCGAAATGCTGTTCATGGACCGCCAGTCGGCGCCGGGAGAAGACGAGCAATTCGAGCACTACTGCGAAGTACTCAAGGCGGCAGACGGCAAGCCAGTGATCATCCGTACCATGGATATTGGCGGTGACAAGCCTATCGATTACCTCAACCTTCCAGAAGAAAACAACCCGTTTCTCGGTTACCGTGCCGTGCGCATCTACCCGAAATTCGAGCAACTGTTCCGCACCCAACTGCGTGCGATCCTACGTGCGTCGGTATACGGCAGCACCAAAATCATGATCCCGATGATCCAGAGCATAGAGGAGATCCGCTGGGTTAAACAGCAGCTTGCCGAGGTCAAAGCCGAACTCGATAGCTGCAACATTGCTAATTCAGGACAGGTACAACTGGGGATCATGGTAGAGGTGCCTGCTGTGGCCTTTATCATCGACCAGTTCTGCCAGGAAGTGGACTTCTTTAGTATCGGCTCCAATGACATGACCCAGTACCTGTTGGCTGTAGACCGGGATAATGGACAAGTCTCGCACCTATACAACAGCCTAGCCCCTGCTTTTTTGCGTATGCTAGGACACGTGGTCAAAACGGCACACGAGCACAACCGTTGGGTCGGTTTATGCGGTGAGCTAGGTGCAGATGCCCAAGTACTGCCTCTGCTCGTTGGTGCCGGGCTTGATGAAATCAGTATGAGCGCCCCAAAAATCACGGCAACAAAAGCAGCATTAAATCACCTAACGTTGGAGCACTGCCAGCAACTGTTCGAACAAGCATGCCAATGCCCGACCATCGAGGATGTCACTACCCTACTGGAGAATGCCTCTGCTACTGGACCGAAGAAGCCGTTGCTGGGCATCGATTGTGTGTTCAAGCACGCTGATTTCGCCAACAAAGAAGAGGCGATACAGGCACTGGTCGGCAACTTGGCCGTGCAAGGGCGAACCGACAATGCCTATGCCCTGGAAGACGATATCTGGGCTCGCGAAGCAGTATTCTCGACCGGGCTTGGACACGGGTTTGCTATCCCACACACCAAGTCAGAAAACATCCGCCATTCAAGTATCAGCATTGCCCAGCTGAAAACGCCTATTAATTGGCAGTCCGACTCGGGTGATGTGGACTTCATCATCATGCTGACACTCAATAAAGAGCAGGGTGATCAGCATATGCGGATCTTCTCAGGACTAGCCCGCAAGCTGATCCACCAGGATTTTCGCGACAAGTTGAGAAACTGCGATGACGAAGCTGCGATGATCCAACTGCTAGAACAAGAACTCGCTCTTTAACTGAGTTTTCCATAATAACAAGCACTAAACCCAAGCTTCCCCCCTGACTTGTTCGGACGGTCAGGGGGTGTTAACTTTTTAAAACATCGCTGCCTCTGAACCGGGGGTTTTTCTCAACACTTCTAAGTACCGAGTGACATAAGGTAATGCCATTGTCTATCCTCCCTATTGCTTAAGATTTGATTTATTGCTCTTTAATTGTTTTAGTTCACTGAGCTTTCCGAGGCTTCCCACATCATCTAGCTTGTCAATGTATAAAATACCGTTTAGATGATCGGTTTCATGTTGAATGATCTGTGCTTTAGAACCCCGTGCGGTACCTTCTACCTTGGTGCCGTCAAGAGTGAAGTAGCTATAATGTATCTCTTTATATCTAGGCACCGACCTACTGTAAAAATGAGGGACGGAAAAGCAGCCTTCAGGCATCAAGACTATCTCATCGCTTGCAGGTTCATAGGTGGCGTTGATAGCCACTTCCCACTCTTCAGGAAAGATAACATCTCCGTTTATTCGTTCTGGAACCCGATAAACAAATACTGACTTACCTATACCAATTTGTGGTGCGGCAAGACCAACAGCATTCTGTCCAGAGTTCGCAGACTGTATTAGTTTATTAGCAATAGAGCTGGTTTCATCGCTCACAGGATCAACAAGTTCTGCATTAGTTCTGAGGGCTTCTCCAACAAAAACGTTATCATTGATGGAGAGGTCACCTGATGTAGTACCGCTTGAGCTACAGCCGATAAGTGAGCCTGAACCTAATAAAATAGAAAAAGATAGTAATAAGAATTTACGCATCATTTAATCACTCTTTCAAGGAATAACGAGAGGCAGTTACCCTCTTTCGTTATATAATATTCACCATTTTGATATATAAAAAATGCACTACAGGCAGCAATAATCAAAGAAGAAATTATTGAAATAGTCAAACGAAGAATTGTTTCTTTCATAGGCGCCCATTAGCTTGACATGACTTCAATCAACTATGTACTTTCTTTTATAACTTGAACACTTATATAAAAACAAAACAATTGGAACATAAGGAAACAATAGTACAGACAATATAATATTTTCCGTTTCCAATAAAACGACACAAATAACAAAATATGAAAGTATAAAAAAGAGCACAAACAAATTATATATTATTTTATATTCACTTGATAAATTAGCAAAAAAACGAACCATAATAACCCTCAATATGACAACTCAGTCCTTGCATACAATAAATAAAAATAAAAACAACGCATAAACCTCATATGAGATAAATAATACTGCCAGCTATACCTCCTTTATAAATAGCATTACCTATACCTGAAGCTTCAAAAAAAAGTCCTTCATCATTAATATTTTCAAAAAGCAACATAGTATTCGTATGATTGCACACGGGTATCACTTGTGTAATTACTTCTTGAACCCTTCGCAAATCAAAACTAAATTTCAAAACCGATATATTATTGTTTTTTATTGAATCAAGATGATTAAACGTGCCAAGATCGAAACACATAACCCCTAACTGAATAGAGGTGCAAGTTGGGTAATAAAAGTCATATGAATATAGTAGGTTTACATTATTTGAAAAATCATTATCGTTGAAAATAAAAACTAGGCTCGAACCTTTACTCTCCAGTAAGTTTTTTAAAACATTTACAAAAACCAAGACCCTAGGCTCCTGTAAATATTCAGATCTCAATGTTATATAAAAAACGATATCGGAGAAGCTTTTTCCTGTCGTCTTAGATTCAACAAAATATGTCAGCCTATCTAGCATATAAATGATAAGATTTAATTTATCATTATAATCTAGTTGTACATCCCTTACCAATAGATCGTTCTTTGGCTTTAATCCAACCTCATATCCAGAAATTACACGTGAAACATTTATTACAGGCTCAAGAGTAACTATAAATTTATGGTATACATTAAGCTCTAACATACCCCTCCCTAAATTTTTAACATCTAGTAGTCATTTACTTAGAGTGTGCCATGATAAAGAAATACTTTAAGTTAAGTACACCAACTTATAGTTAATTTTTATTAACAATCAATAAAACACACATTAAACAAAACATAATATATTTTTATAATTTAAAAATTATATATTATGAAGATGATAATTATAACAATCTGAATTACCACCTTCATAAATACAGTATAGGAAGTTAATAAACACGAACGAGCGCTCATGTTAAAAACACATAAACTCTACTTGACTTGTTGTCCACTGTAACTAATTCTCGACTCTCTTACTATTTTATTATCAACAATCAGTGAAGGAATTTCAGCAACTAATAAGTAGGAATCATCACTAGGGTATATTTTTAACTTTTTCACTGTAAATCGAGAAGATATACTTTTATCACTACGTCTTGAAGCTATAGAAAATGTTATATAATTTGAAAAAAACTTGAGATAATAGCCAGTATAATTAATGTGCATCAATATATCATCAAGTTGTGTAAGGCTATAACTTCCTATAAATTCACCTTTTATGAATTTAAAACTAAATTCTTCATTAAATGAATCTGCTATACTCGAGTTCTGCTTAATCTCACCTTTGAAATTGTAACTAGAGTTATCGAAAAGGCTGTTTAGTATTCCAAACATAACAAATGATATTAGTGACAATAAAAACCCATTATAGATTAGCTTTAATTTATGTAATAAATGCATATGTTCTAATTCTTAAACAGAATGTATATTAAAAAAAAACAAAGATAAAGTAATTGTAGAAAGAACCCATGACATGGAAAGAATAATATAGTCGAAGTTTATATTCACACTATTAATTTTAAGAAGATTGCGGATCAAGCTATCCTGTTCATCATTAGAGTTATTCATTGAATCATTCTCTAGTTCGGCAGATCCAATTCTTTGTTCTACATCTTGGTTTTGATTAAATAGCGGTACAACTTCTAGCTTCTCATCATCAGTTAAGTTTATTTGATAACCAAATCTCGGAACAGTAATAATAGCATCCTCCAAACCTACACTATTGAGCCTCTCTCTTATTTTATTGATGGCAACATTTAATGATGTATTTGTTACAACCCGGCCTCCCCAACAAGTATCAAGTAGATATCGCCTGGAAACTGGTTTACCACCAGACATGACCAACTCTTTTATGATCGAGACTTCTGAGCTTGAAAATACCGCTTCAATACCATTCTTACTATTTGTTATAGACCTCCTTTCTTCGATTAAATAAACTTCATTATTTAAAAAAATCTTCTTACCTGAAAAATCAATTAAATCACACATCACACATAGCGCCTTTAAGTATATAAGTTATTAAAAACATTTTTTATGATAATTTTAATAAAGCGCCTAGCCTAAACACATACGAATGTACATCAAAAAAAACAGGGTAGAAAGGGCATCCACACAATATAATTATTAATTAATATTAATTAACATTAACCATTCAATAATGCAGCAACATTCCTTGCGCAGCCAAAAACCCAGCAAAAAAAACATTTAAATCAATTACTTATAACAAGATCACCATCAATATCGTTAGTGCAAACAAATGAATTATTAATACTATTTAACTGTTTTGTATTCCTCTCAGCAATTATATTAGTTTGTACACAGGCCAGTTAACAACGTTGCAATGATTTTATCAGGTAAGCACATGAACAAGTTTAATATCGATGCATTAAATGCTGCACTGCACGATGACTATAATTTCACTACACATGAGTTAAACCTTATCGAGTATGAGGGTTTCCTATACTGGTCTGGGACTATTGGTAACCAGTTTAAAACACGATGTACCTTTTTGAGCATTAAAGAGAAACACTTGTATTTATTTTTAAACGACCTTAAATACAAACTAAAGGAAAATGAGCTTGATAAAATCACACCAGAACAGATTAAGTACCAGAGCAGAAAGGAAATAGTATATTAATTATATCCTTACCTAATAACCTTTAGATACATCTAGATTTCAAATATATACACCAATAAAAAATCCTCCTAAGCGTAAACTTAGAAGGAATAAATTTATTCTCTTATAGAGTAACTAATCAGAATGAAAACCTAACTCCAAGCTGGTAATAGAGCTCATCAAAGTCTAAGCTCTGATTTATCTTTGAGTTATCGAAAAAAGTCTTTACCAAATCCATCGATTGATACCCAATATTAGCCTCAACGCTTACTCCATCATAAACTTCATAGGCTGAGTCAAGTCGATAATCTACAATAACTTCATCATAGTTCATCACACGTATAGCCGGTCCAATTGTTAGTTTATCTAACACATCCCACTTCATTCCTAACTCAGCAGCAAGTGCACTATTGTTAATAGTTAACCCCAAATTCGCTGAACCTAAAACACCAAGGGCACCATCAGGTATAATATCGTCTGTCAAATCATACGTTAATCGATAATCTACCCCACCAAGTAACGCATAGATGGAAAGTTCAGGATAGATATTGTAGTAATAACCAAGGCCAATCATTGACTCTGATAAGTCAAAGCTATTTTTAGATACCATTTCATGCCTTATCTCGGCAAAAAAGTTATCGTAAAAATTCCACGATCCACTTAGATAATATCCAGAGAAAGAATCTTCTGGTAAAAAGTTATCATTATTACTAACCGATGAATATTGAAAACCTCCTGAAATATAATCATACCCACTCTCTGCATAAACATTGGTTGATAAAGCTGCCACTAAAACACAGGGTAAAATAAACTTTAATTGCGCCATTGCACTAATTCCTTTTTAAACATGAAAGCATCCAGTTTTAAAATGTCATATCATGAATATAAAATAAAAACTGGAGCTATTCATATAACTCTGGATCTAGATATAAATCAAGTCAGCCTCGATTAAAAACAATTAGCAGACATTCAATTAATCCTTAATAACAAATAACATTGACAATATAAGATAAATTAATGTTTTTAATTTCATTTTAATTATCTTTATTCCAGAAACGGTGGATATAATGAAGTCGTATATTACACAGCAACATGTCTAACATGTTTTATTTCTTTTATATTACACAAGAAAAGGTAAGAGTAAGTATGTTTAACAATAAGAATAGTAAAGCAGCTACACATAGCCCAAAAGCAGGAATCGCGACTTCACTAATTTTAGCCGCATTGATTACTAGCGGAACAGCTATTGCCGCT
Organism: Photobacterium sp. DA100; assembly: GCF_029223585.1. Classification (NCBI taxonomy): domain Bacteria; kingdom Pseudomonadati; phylum Pseudomonadota; class Gammaproteobacteria; order Vibrionales; family Vibrionaceae; genus Photobacterium; species Photobacterium sp. DA100. The sequence goes on from NZ_CP119424.1 coordinate 1,853,272, forward strand.
ACTGGTGATAAAGTAAATAAAGTCATCAATTTGTCAGCAACAATCCCTTCAGCTACATTTAGCGTCAACCCTGTATTTGGAGTATGGCCTAGCGACATCGAACTTCAGTATGATGAAGATACAAATAAATTCGTCCCATACACTATGCGTATAGAAGCGAAGAGTATGGTTGGCCTTACAGCACAGCTGCAACAAGCAGCCCAACTGACCAAAGGTGGCACCACAGTACCGTTAACAGTAAAGCTGGGAAACAAAGCACTAACCAGTGCACCACAAGGCATCGTTGAAAACGACACAGCAGATCAAGCTCAGACACATCTACTCGACCTATCAATAGAACAGACAACAGCGGGAGCTACATACGAAATTGCCGGTTTATACACAGGCGTAGTTAATATGGTTTTTGAAGATAAATTTTAATCTTAAACAAACTCTCGCTTTTCAAATATGGAGTGCAGAAGCACTCCATATCTTATAGTCTGGAAAAAACCATGGTATACCCAAACTACTTCTCGCGGCTATTACTAGCATTCAGTATTTTTTTTAGCGTACCTTCCATTGCTAATGTCATGCAAGTATCGGTACCCAACAAAGTAACGACTCTAGATTCAAATAGCAAAGATTCATCATCGCTAATTCAGGTATCCAATCCCGATAAGGAGAATCCAAGGTTCGTAAAAGTCGGCGTTTATTATATTTCCCCTGAAAGTATAGGAACCGGAAATGAAAAACTCATAGAGATAAAGGGAAAGCTAAAGAAAGACGACTTAATTGTCCTTCCAGATAAGATAGCCATCCCACCAGGGGGGCGAACTAATGTAAGAGCAATATATACCGGTAAGGCGCTTGATGCGGATAGGAATTATAAGATCCGCTTTTACCCAGTAACAGAAGTCGAATATACCGGAGCTGAAAACAAGGACGAAAAGAAAGCTGCATTGTTCTTTTCTATTTCCTCGACCACATTTGCCACCGTCGTCAAATCGAACCCAACCTACCAACTCGACATCGATGGAAGCAAGGTGACCAACAGCGGTGACAGTATAACCCTGCTGCAGAGCTGCAACATCTGCAGGGGAAATGACTGCAAGGTGTTTACGGAATTCCGCCTGCCACCCAAGCGCCAACTTGATTTTAGTTCAATGATCAACGGGGAAAGCAAATTATCATGGCAATGTGATTTAGTCGAACCACGTGTTGGTAAGAAAGTAATCACGAGTCAGTAAGCTAATAAAGCCTATGACACAAATAATAAGAAAAATAGTAATTGCCTTGGCCACGCTATATTACTACCAGGGTGCAGCCGCACAGACGAACACCTCCGCTCAGCCGAGTGGCTTCAGCTTCATGACCCCAGCAGGTTTCGAAGACCTGCTCGGCCACGAAGCTACACCGACCGAACTGCTGTACCTGGATAAAACTATTGACGAGGGTGAAATTGTTTTATCCGGGTATGGTGCAAAGCTCTACCGCTCTGGCGGGCAGGAGCTAGAGCTGGACAAGCCATACCGCTGCGCTTCAAGCGCTCTCATCCGCGACATCATCGACGACGAAGGCCTCTGCGGGGCGATGAGCTTCACGCTGCGCGAAAAGTACGAAGACAAGGTGCAGCTGGTATACCTGCAGCCGGACGACAGCTCCGTTCCGGCCCTGAACCAGCATTTTGGTATTGAAGCCGATAGCGGCACAGGCTCTCAGGAACGGGAGCACATAGGTCGCAGTACGGTGAATACGGTCAGCGGAAGCATTCGCTACAACGCCAACTTCACGGAAGGTGACAATTCCAACGGCTCCCTATCACTGTTCGGGCAGGTTTCTTATGCTGAATACCTCATTGAAGCCGAACCAATCTTCGACCGTTACAACGGGGACAATTCGCTCAACGTCGGTAAGTTACTGGGCTCAAGAACCTATGCCGGTATAAAACATGAGCTAGGATTCAAGTCCTCTGGTCAGAACAATCTGTATAACTCGAGCATCGGGGTCATCCCCAGCCGCAACATGGTAGGCGGCTGGTACTCGTCAACCAGCGAAACATTCAAGAACAAACAACAAGGGACGGGCTCACCCCTGCAAGTGTTCATGCCATTTAGCGGCATGATCGAGGTATACCGCGGCAACCGCCTGCTCTACGTCACAAGGGCAGAGGCCGGGATGGCACAAATCCCTGTCTCTGATTTTCCGATCGGCGTCTATGACGTGTCAATTGTACGCCGGTCTCTAAGTGGCGAGGAACTAGAGGCCATTACAGATACGGTCAGCAACTCGCTAACCGACAATGGTTTTACACTAGCACTGGGGATGATGGACTCGAAACACCATCAACTTGATGTACTGGATGGAGAATACGATGATCTGGCAGCAGGTTTCGCCTACCAGTCCAAAATCAGTGACTTCACTACCGGTTCGTTCTCGATACTGAACATAGGTACAGCCCAATATTTCCAGTCGACGATGAATTACCAGCCGGCTTTTCCTCTGGGCGTCAAACTAGCAACCGAACTCGATATCCAGTCAAAAGACTGGGGGATAAACTTACAGGCAAACTACACCGGCACACTGCTGGACAAGATGGTAAACAGCAACTTCAGCTACCGCTTCAGCGATCTGCTCGGCACTGATAGCCATTCGTATTTCTTGAACGTATCTCTGATGCCGAACTACCGCTATTCCAAGCTGTTCATGCTCAGTGCCCATACGTCAAAGGTGAGTGCGCCGCAATACAGTAGTGACTACAGTGAGTTGAATATCGAGAACCAGAATGCCGTCAGCGTATTCGGCGTACCAGCGAACTTGAGTACCTCACTGGGGACCTCATCGACCGATGACCTGCTAGCCACGCTGTCAATCAATTTTACCCTCGGTGCCCGACGGGACTACTCACTGAGCACCAACTTCACCTATACCGGGCAGCGCGAGTCTTCCTATGGCGAAGTCATCATGTCAAGGCAGCTGCCGGAGGAAAGCAAGCTGAGCCAGTTGACCTTTTCTGCAGGAGGGGGCGAGGAATTCGCAAGGCTCGGTGCCGATGCTGCATTTAGATTTAATAGTGCCAATGCCTATTTGGGTGGCTTTGTCTACCGAGATTCCCAACAGGGTAACTACAACAACAATCAATATGGAAGGATCAGTGGCAACATGTACTTTTCAGGAACCCAATATGCCTTCGACCGGAACGGGGCCAGTTCTGGAGTTATCGTCAATATGGATACCCAGCCAGGAAGCAATATCGAGGTGCGTGCGGACGTCAGCGGGGGGAACTCCGTCAAGCTTAGGGACAGCAACACTTTGGTGACCGTACCCAGTTTCACAGAAAGCAGTATGTACATCAATTCATCAAATGCCGTCATCGATGACTATAGTCATGAATTCGTGCTTTACAAAGGCAATTTTGCGTTTCTGTCCATCGACCCGAGGCAGACGTTCGAGGCCGCTGGCTACATCGACTTCAGAGACTTAGGCAGCGACAGCGTTACATTGAAGAACCACGAGTCCAAGATCACCGTCAGCAACCACGAATCTACCGTCGATGTACTCGGTACCATCAATGAAGAATATTTCCAGCTGACGGTATCACGCCAGTACCCGGTGATCGAACTACTCGACGGTCAGGGCCGCGCAATCTGTACCGTCAACCTCGACGACAGCCTGATGACCAGTAACAGCCAAGAATTCGTGTATTTGGGCAAAGTCGGGTGCCAAGGAGGGTAAATTAACAATGAAGAAGTTCAAAATACGTCAATTAATTATTAGTTTAGTCGTGGCTAGTGTCCTCTCTGGAGGGGCAACACTTGTGCATGCAGCCAATTATACTGTACCTGTTGGGTTGTTATACTATAACCCCGACTCCTCGGGTAGCTACTTGTTTCCAACAAGCGGGGCCGATATGCCCTATTGTGCGGAGAACATGACTTTGGGTAGGAGATACCGCGTCACAGGTAATATTTCAGGGCGAGCAGACTACTGGTATGATTCCACTGTCAAAGACTCGGCCATTGTTACCCTACACGAGGAAAGTAGTAATCGTACTGTCCAAGTAAAAATTACGCCTTTAGGCACTCAGAAAATATCATCTAGCACTTGGGGGAGAGCCTTCGTTGAAGGCGACTACTGTAGCAGCTCAACTGTAGAGACAAACGTTTACGTAGAGAGAAGCATACAGAGTACAAGTTCTGCAAGATTGGCCGATCATAAGGGGTACGGTCTTACTTTCTACCTAACTCTTGCCTTCGAGTTACTCGATCCAGAATTCGCAACGCCTGGGATATACTCAGCCCAAGGAGGTTACCAATTCCAAAGCAACGAAATCGAGATGAAAACAGATGTAAATGGATCCTATGGCTCGCCTCTTATTCCCAACCTTCGCCTCGTTATTGGCCATATATTTAAGATTGATATGCCTTATACCTCGGTGTCACTGACGCAATCTTATGAGAATGACGATATTTTCACTGGAAAGGTCCGCTTCCGAGCACAGAGCAACGAACGCTATAGCATCAAAATGACATGTAGCAGTTCAAACTCAGCTACCTCTGGAGGGAACTGCAACTTTGCCAGTACCCAGATGGAACTGGCAACTCAGGCACGGTTCCCCGAGCAAGGAAGGACTTTTGACCTGCGACATAATATCCCTAACTATATCGATGGTGCAGAATTTACCAACAGCACTTATGAATACCCAGGGTATATAGACTTCACATTAACAGGGGTCAGGCAATACGGTGAAACGGGCAAGACCTATTTTGATACTGTCAACCTCGCCTTCGAGCCTGATTTTTAAGGCTCCCCCACAGCAAAGAAAAAAGCTCCCCCTGACTTACCCATAGGTTCATAGCGCGACGAGAATGGCAGCTAATTGCAAAAGCAGCAGTGAAAGCAATGTTCTCCCGCGCTTTTCGCTAGCGCCACCACCCTCGCTACAGAATAAAACAGCTCACAAAAAAACAACAAAAAAACAGCATTTCATGGTAATTGAATAATTTAACCTCATAATAAGAGGAGATTTTTCGTTCAATCCGCTGACACCTAACAAAAGGTAGCAACTATGACGTGGCAAGTATCCGAACTGATCCCGCTCCTGAGTGAACACGACGGCTGGGCTGTAGAAGCCAGCGAGCAAACGCTCATTGTGCGCAACGAAGACAACATCGAAGCTTTTCTGGCCGTTTCCGGCGAGCAAATCCTGGTAGAAGTCCTGCTTTTCAGTGCCGATCAGGTGATTGACCCGGTCAGCCTCAACAACGACATCTTGCGGACCCACAAGATGTTCCCGCTATCAACTATCGGCATCAATGAAATTGCCGGCAACGACTACTACGTAGCCTTTGGTTCGCTGTCTTCCCAGTCCAAGGCTGAAAGTATTGTGATTGAGGTCGCCACCTTGTTCCGTAATGTCGAAGCGTTCATCGAGCTGTACCAAGATCACCTCAAGGAGGTTGCGTAATGAGTGTCTGGAAAAAACTGTTCACCGCCATCAAAGGCGGTGTCAACGAAACCGCCGAAGCGGTCGCCGACAACCAAGCACTGCGCATTCTCGATCAGGAGATCAGGGAAGCCAAGCAAGAGCTGCGCCGCTCCGACGAAGCCTTGGTGGGGATTGTCGCCAAGCGCAAGCTATCCCAGCAGAAAGTCGATGGTTTCCAGCTGGGCATCGAAGAGTACGAGGGCCATGCCCGCACTGCGATGGAAAAAGGCCAGCAGGATCTCGCCCTTGAATGCGCGCAGAAAGTTGCCGAGCTTCGCAACGACCAGCAGGCCGAGCAAGCCTACCTCGATCAGTTTGTCGCCTCGGAGCAGAAAATGCGCACCAACATCAGCCAGGCCAAGGACAAGTTGCGTCAGCTAGAGCAGCAGGTGGATGTGGTCAAGGCCAACGAAGCGGTGCAAAAAGCCCAGTCGGCAGTGTCGGCCACCAATGTCGGGGCCAACGCCAAGATGCACACCGCGGTTGAGTCTCTCGAGCGCATCAAGCAGCGCCAGGCCGAAAAGTCCGCCCAGCTTGAAGCCGCCGCCGAAATGGCCGAGGAGCAGTCCGGCAGCAGCCTGGACAAGAAATTGGCCGAAGCCGGGATCACCTCGGGCAAGCAGTCGTCAGCCGAAGATGAGCTCAAGCGTATTCTGGGTAAGTAGTCGCCGTTTGTTCTAGGAGGCAGTATGTCATTATGGATTTTATTCCGCCGCTGGGCGGCTCACCAGTTCCATGCACTAAGTGGCAGAAACCTCCTCCTACTGGTGATCGGCTATACCATTATCAGTTATGTCCTGCTGTCAGCGGTTGGGGAGTCTGCACTAGTCCAGAGCCCAACCGACTTCCTGTACTACTTGGTCGTCAGCGCTTCCACCGTAGGCTACGGCGATATGTCACCGGCAACCGTGGCCGGAAAGTGGGTCGTGATGCTGTTCGTGATCCCCGGCGGGCTTGGGCTGTTTGCCTTAGCCGTCGGCAGGGTCGCCAGCGCCTTTATTGATTATTGGAAACAAGGACTGTTAGGCCGGAGGAGAGTCTCGGTGGAAAACCACATTTTAGTGCTGGGGTGGAACGAGCAGCGTACCCTGCACCTGATCAAAATGCTGCAATACGAAGAGAAAGGCCACCGCGCCATTGTGCTGTGTGTTCGGCCTGATATTGAAAACCCGCTGCCTGGCGAGATTGAATTCGTCCGTACGCCCAGCTTCACCGACAGCCACGCCATGGCAAAAGCCGGGATCGAAACCGCCAGCTGCATTGTGATCGACAACAGCGAAGACGACGTGACCCTGTCCGCCGCCTTGTTCTGCGCCAACCAAAACCCCAACGCCCATATCCTGGCCTACTTCAATGACGAATCGTTGAGTGATCTGCTCAAGATGCATTGCCCCAACGTAGAGTGCATCCCTTCAGTGGCCGTCGAAATGCTGGCCAAAGCGGCTATCGACCCGGGATCCAGCGAGTTGCACCACGAACTGCTCAGTACCCACAAGGGCATGACCCAATATGCGGTCCAGTACCCTGCCAATGCTGCCCCTAGCACCATTTCCCCGCTGTTTAGCGGCTTCAAACAACAGTATGAGGCTATCCTTATCGCTATCGATACCGGCAAGGGCGTTGAGCTTAATCCACCACTGGATCGGGAAGTCCCCCCCGGCGCCAAATTGTTTTATATTGCCGACGAGCGTGTCGAGCAAATCAATTGGTCTAAATGCACCTAACATCGCAGGAATGTTTATGTTCGACTGGTTCAAGAAAAAGCAACCCCAAACGCCCCCGCCCAGCAGCCCTGAAATTCTGGGCTTGCGGCTAGGTGGAGCCTTTGAACTTGATGATTTGAAACTGCGGCTGATAGAGCCGGATCTGATCATTGAGGGCGCTTCCCGTACCCAGCTGATCAAAGCGGTCGGCGAAGTTCGCCTCGACGAGCAAACCCGGCTACTGCGCTATTACACCGATGACGATGGATTCATCCAGGTACTCACCCACGGCACCTCCGAGGCGGATGTCAGCGAAGTCAAACTGTATTACTTCTACGAGTCACGCCCGATCGATACCCAGAGCCAGTGGCAGCACTTGCTGGATCATGAAATCGTCAAACCCAGCTGGGAATTGGAAGGCTTTCAGTTCACCAAGGTGTGGGACAACACCCGTCCTGTCGCCATGACAGAAAAAACCTGGCTCGAAAACGGCTCGGTTAGTGAAACTGATCAGTTCGTGATGATATACGAGCGAGATACCGGCAATGGGCAGTTCGAGTCCCTGCTCGTGGCCGGCGAAGAAAAAATTTATCGTAACCAAGCCGAGCGCTGCATGGCTATTAGCACCGGGTTTGATTTATCGCCGACAGATTTCAAGCTAATAGGCTAAAATTCAACAAATTACATAAGAAATAGGATTAACATGGAAGTACTGACCAACTCACTCGCCGGCCTCGGCGCGTTTCTGCTCTACTTTGCCTTATCACTGGCATTTCTGCTGTTGTTCAAGTTTGTCTACGTCCGCTTCACCCCGCACGATGAGTGGAAGCTGGTCAAGGAAGAGCAAAATATCGCAGCTGCTATTGGCCTGTCGGGTTCTATCATCGGCTACTGCCTTGCCATTGCTGGCGCTGCAAGTAACTCAGTCAACCTGATCGACTTTGCCATTTGGGGCGTGGTGGCCTTGTTTGCCCAGTTAATCGCCTTTGCAATTTTGCGTTTTGGCTTTATGCCGAAGATTGTCGAGCGTATCGAGGCTGGCGAGATCCCCGCCGGTATTGTCATGGCGGCAACCTCTGTATCCGTTGGCCTGCTCAACGCCGCCTGCATGACATACTAAGGGGGACACCATGAAACGCAGTAAGCATGTCGTCCTTGCCAGTATGAAGAAAAACTGGCGGCCGGTATCGATGGCACCGATGACTGCCGTCTTGGCAACGGCTGTACTTTCAGGTTGTAGCGACAGCGCTGAAGATGCCGTTATTTATGAGTCACTGAACGACTGTATCGGTGACAACCCGAACTACGCCGAAGAGTGCCAGGCTGCCTACCAATTTGCCTTACAGGAGGCCTCCCGCACCGCGCCAAAGTATAACTCGCGCTACGATTGCGAGGCCGAATTCGGCACCAACGCCTGTATTCAGCCACAGGGCAACAACTGGTTTATGCCAGCCATGGCCGGATTTATGTTTGCCAGGATGATAGACAGAGATCGCGGTGGTTATTATTCGCAGCCTATGTTCCGCTCCTATTACCCAGGGAGTATTTTCTATGACCGCTGGACCACGGCCGACGGCTATGACTATGGCCGCAGCGGCTACAAGAAAACCAAAGTACGGGTCAGCAAAGATCACATGAAACCCAAACCCACCGTCAGCAGGACGATTTCCCGCGGGGGCTTCGGCTCAACCGTCTCTGCCAAATCGGGCTGGAGTAGCAGCCGATCCTCGGGAGGCAGCAAGGGATGGGGAGGCTAAAACGACCAGTCCCTTTTCAGCAGCAATAATTAAACTCAAACTGATCGACAGGCATGCCTGCTGCGTAACTAACAATGACAAGTTCATATCTCGTCAATTTGTTCCTTTCATAACAACCTGCACATCCTTGATGCAGGTTTTTTTTCGATTACGCTGACTCCACTTATCGGTTACGGCGAGAGAGAATCACCGCCATTAGCCTGTTGTTCACTCTCCCCCTGCTCAGCGGCTTTTTCGAAAGCGGCCTGCAATTGCCCTTCAACAGTATTAGGGAAGAAAGGATCGTGGTAAATCGGATTGTCGAGGAATGCCTCATCCGTCAATGCCTCCAAGAAGGCCACCAGCGCTTCTTTCTCTTCCTGGCTCAGGTTCATCCGGATGGGCGTACCGCCAACTCGGCCATTGCTGGTAAGATCAGGACTCAAGATCCGGTGGCGCTGGATACCGCTATTGTAGAACTCCACCACATCCATCAAGGTTTCAAGCCGCCCATCGTGCATATAGGGTGCACCGACCCCAATATTGCGCAGTGACGGTGACTTGAAGAAGCCATTACCTGCCCCCTGATCGCTGCTGGTATCGGCATCCAAGCCGTTGACATGGGCCTGATCCATCGAATGCGCACTGGTTTGGTGACAAGCGATACAACCAAGTGAATCTCGTTCTGATCCCGGGAAACCTGAAAATAGCTTCAGGCCTAGCATCTCCTGCTCGCTGAAAACCGCAGCGAAATCTGGCTCGTCCCATTCGCCGATAGTGAAAGCTTGATCGTATTTTGATTCATAAGAGACCATGGTACGAATAAACTGTGCCAATGCCCTAGAGATCCTGTCACTGGTGATCGCCTCATCGCCAAAGGCTTGGGTGAACAAATCCGCATAGAAACTCGTTTCGGCCATTTTTACTTCCAGATCAAACAGGTTCATCCCCATTTCGACCGCGTCCTGGATTGGCATCAGCACTTGGTCTTCGAGGGTATCGGCGCGCTCATCCCAAAAGAACTTTCCGTTGCTGTAGTAGGTCGCGTTGGTCAGGCTCATGGAATGACGGCCGGTTTTACCGCCATCGAACCCATCACTGAAGGTCTTCGGATCGGTAAAGCCATGCTTTTGAATATGACAAGATGCACAGGAAACCGTGTTATTGGCCGATAAACGGACATCATAGAAAATCACCCGCCCTAAATTAGCACCGTCATTCGTAACCTTGTTATCAAACGGGGTATTGTTCTGCGAATCCACATTGCCAAATGGCGACGTAATGCGGGTATAGTGCTTAGGTTGCGCCGATAAATATGCTTCATAGTCATGGCTCACCGACAAATCTGGCAGCGGCAATCCATCAATGTCCAACTTCGCCTCGGGGGGAGGCGGTGATGGCTCACTGTCCTGACCATCATCATCACCACCAGACGGCGGAGTTTCAGGGGACTCTTGCGCCGGATCATCATCCGAGGGCGGGGTCTCCGCAGGCTGCTGAACTGTTTCTGCCCCATCAGCCCCAACCGAACCCAAATCCAACGAACCAGCACCGTCGGAGTCCTCTCGACATGCGGAAACTGTCGCAATCAATGCGACAGCCAATAAATAACGGGAGGTATTCATACACTACTCCAAACCTAGCCAAACCAACGTTATTTTTATATGGGCAGTTTATTTTTTATTGTTTACTGCCTGTTATTTGCGGAAAAGGCAATGCCATTCCCAGCTCTTAATTAAAAGCCTAACCGGCTAATTTCTTCTTGTTTCTGACAAGTGAGAAAAATCCAATAGCAGCAGCAAGTTAGGTGTTATTTTTGTTAAGGCAACATCAAATAACGACCATAAACATTTTCAATTTCAGCAAATTTATACAAATTCCACCCGCGCATTTCACTTATAAAATGCGTGTTATCAGCCTGATAGATAAAGCCCGAATAATACAGAAATAGCGTTGAAATATATTTTCGGGATTCGGTATTTTTTAGCGCACCAAGGAAATATACCCCAAAGGCAGGAGACTATCTTTAGACACCCGTCGACATTCCACAAAGCAGGACAAAAAAGGCGAACCCAATAACAATCAAGGAGTGAACATGAAACTATTACCGCCACCCCCGCGTTCGCTGAACCAAACTGACCGAGCCCCAGCTCTATCTCCCCTGCTTCTGATAGGTTGTATACTCACTAATAGACAACCCATTCAAACCATAAATTTTTAAGTATTTAATTAACAATAACTTATATGCCATCACCGTGATCGATCTCATAAAATAAATCAAGTTGTATAGACAACTATACATGCAAAGTTGTTTAATAACCTCGCTCTCGGAAAAGAGCACCATTATTACAACAACGGTAGAAGGAACATCTCATGAAACAGCTTGGAGCCAAGCTTCAAGATCTCGGGAAAGCACTGATGATGCCGATCTCTGTGATCGCCGCCGCCGGTATTTTTCTGGGACTCGCTGCAGCAATGCAAAACCCAGCCATCATGGGCCAGAGCTTTGTCCAGATAGAAGCCCTACAACTCTTCATTGGCTTTATCCGTAAAGTTGCAGGTTCTTTATTTGCCAATCTGCCTCTGTTTTTCGCTGTCGCCGCCGCCATTGGCCTGGCCAAGGAAGAAAAACCGACGGCAGCATTTGCCGCTGTCATTGGTTTTATTGCCATGCATGTGGGTGTGAACTACAGCCTACTCGCGCAAGGGTTAACACCTGCCACAACCTCGGTTGATTACCTTATGTCGCAGGGCATGAGCCAAACAGAAGCTATGATGTATTCGGCAGAATTTGGCAACACGCTGGGTATTTTTTCCTATCACATGAGCGTACTCGGTGGTGTGATAGCCGGCCTAATCACCGTTGCCCTGCACAACCGCTATTACACTATTGTGCTGCCAACTGCGATTAACTTCTTCGGTGGCCGACGCTTCGTCCCAATTATCACTGTTATCGTGCTACCGCTAGTCGGTGTCGGCCTATCACTCATCTGGCCTACTATTGGTGCTGCTATTGTAAAAGTGGGGGAGTTTATCGGTCACTCTGGCGGTTTCGGTACTTTCCTTTATGCCTTTGCAGAGCGACTACTTATCCCTACTGGTTTGCACCACATTCTCAATGAAACCGTTCGATTTACGCCTATAGGTGGGATCACAACAGTCGATGGCGAAAGTATTGTCGGCGCGTTGACCATCTTTAATGCAGCCCTTGCAAATCCTGGCCTGATTGCCGATGAAGTCGTACGTGAAGCAACCCGCTTCCTGGCCCAAGGCAAGATCCCGGTCATGATGTTCGGCCTACCGGGTGCAGCTCTGGCGATGTACCACTGTGCCAAGCCTGAACATAAAAACCGCGTAAAGGCATTGGTCATCGCAGGTGCACTGGCCTCGTTCACCACAGGTATCACCGAGCCATTGGAATTCAGCTTTATTTTTGTATCGCCAATTCTGTTTATCTTCCATGCCGTGATGACAGGTCTGTCATTTGCAATGGCACACATGTTCGGTGTGATGATCGGTAACGTACAGGGTGGTGTGATTGACTTGCTGGTATTCGGCATCCTTGGTGGCAGCCAAACTGCTTGGTGGTACGCCGTCATTATCGGTGCAGCCTACTTCCCGCTTTACTACTTCGTGTTCCGCTTCGTCATTACCCGTATGAATGTAAAAACACCGGGCCGCGAGGACGAGCCTCAAAACGATGAAGCAGCGGCCATGCCTGCTTCAGAGAAAACCGCAAAGATCATCGAAGGCCTTGGCGGCAGCAGCAACATCCAAATTGTCGACTGCTGTTTCACCCGACTTCGCGTCAAGGTGGCTGATATGAATGCCATTCACAAAGACGCTCTGATTGCCTCAGGAGCCAGTGGTATCAAGCAAGCCAGTGATGTCGATATCCAGGTTATTTACGGCCCGCAGGTCGAAAAGATTGCCAATGACGTTAAGCGTGCCCTTACCGCTTAACCCTTTAAAAGAATTTAAGTTTACTGAGTAAAAGAGACACATTATGACTAAAGCATTCAATATCGTACTGGTTGGTGGTGGTTCGACATGGACACCGGGTCTACTTAAAGCACTGTGCAAACGTAAAGAGAGCTTCCCACTAAAACGCCTAGTGATGTTTGATGTGAATGCCCAGCGCCAAGAAGTGATTGGTGAATACGCCAAGCTACTGTTCCAAGAGGAATACCCTGAGCTTGAGTTTGAATACACCACAGACAAAGACGTCGCTTACAAAGACATGGATTTCGTACTGTGTCAGATGCGTACCGGCGGCTACGAAATGCGTGAAAAAGACGAGAAAATTCCTCTGTCTATGGGTGTCATCGGCCAGGAAACCTGTGGTCCAGGTGGCTTTGCCTACGGCATGCGCTCTATCGGCGACATGATCGAAATGGTGGAGGATGTCCGCGAGCGTGCACCACAAGCCTGGATCCTGAACTATACCAACCCGGCAGCTATCGTGGCCGATGCGCTGAAAAAGCGCTTCCCGCACGATGACAAAATCCTGAACATCTGTGATCAACCAGTTAACCTGCTGCGTTCATACGGCCGCCTGCTGGATGTAAACCCAGATGACTTCGATCCGGTTTACTTTGGCCTGAACCACTTCGGTTGGTTTACCCACCTGTATAACCAAGAGGGCGAGGATCTGGCACCAAAACTAAAAGCCTTTATTTCAGAAAATGGCTTCAAGCCGGTGGATGCCGAGCAGCGCGATCAGTCATGGCTAGATACTTACTCGGCGGTAGCAGACATGCTGCGTGACTTCCCGGACTATCTGCCGAACACTTACCTGCAGTACTACCTGTACCCAGAGTATAAACTGTCGAAGCTAGATGCTGACTACACCCGCGCCAACGAGGTTATGGACGGCCGTGAGAAACGCGTATTCGACGAGTGCCGTGAAGCGGTGAAGGCGGGCACCACCCAGAATGCAACAGTAGTGCACAACGACGCCCATGGTGACATGATTGTTGAGGTTGCTGAATCTATCGCTTTCAACCAGCGCCGTAAGTTTGTTGTCATCCTGGAAAACAACGGCCTGGTAGCAAACCTTGATAACGATGTGATGGTTGAGGTAACCGCAGAGCTGGGGATCAACGGCCCACGCCCATACGGTGTCGGCAAGATCCCAACCTTCTACAAAGGCATGATCGAACAGCAGTTTGCGTATGAGCGACTAACAGTTGAGGCATGGTTTGAAGGCTCTTACACCAAGGCGCTACAGGCCCTGACTCTAAACCGTACCGTTGTCGATGCCAAGAAAGCCCGTAAGGTGCTAGATGCGCTTATCGAAGCCAACAAAGATTACTGGCCTGAACTGAAATAAGTCCCCCAGCCATCCAGTAATAACTAGATGCGCTCCACCAAAAAGCTCTGGCAGTGCCAGAGCTTTTTTATATCGAGAGAACGACTTTGAGCCGTAATATCGCTTAACTTAGGTCGATACCAATTTAGCGGTCTGCATCTAAGGTAAAGGTATAGTGCTCTTGGTTGTAGTAGATGTCCGATACTTCAAACGGCGTCTTGTCATCAAGAAAAGCGATCGAGCGAGCAAACAGCACCGGCTCGTCACGGCGCAGCCCCAGCAACTCGCGAACGTCCTGCATGGGTAGCTCGGCACGGATTTCTTTCTTACTGCCGCCAACTGCGTAGCCCCTTTCGGCCAAGTAACCGTATTTGGATTTATTGAGGTCGGCCTCTGTCAAATCAGAGAAAGGGGCTGCCAGCATATAAGTACGCTCAAATACAAATGGTGTATTCCCCACCAGACGCAAACGCTTCATGTACCACACTTCCTCACCAGCTTTAATCCCTAATATCTCGGCGATCTCAGGCTCCACCGCTTGCTTGGATAAATGCAACAGCTGGTTGGTGATCGGGCTGTTGAGAAAGTCTGCAACTTCGCTGGAAGTCAGATGCTTATCGAGCGGCAAGGCAATCTTGAGCTGCTTTTCATGCTCGCAAACAAAGGTCCCTTTACCTCGTATACGTTCAACTACTCCCTGCCTAACCAGGTAGTCAACCGCTTTACGTGCCGTCATACGCGAGACACCGAACTGCTCACACATACTGGGCTCTGACGGGATTGATTCACCCGGCTTGAGAATGCCCTTATCAATCTGATCAGTGAGAATTTGTTCGATTTGCAGGTAAATGGGCACTGACGAGTGCTTGTCTATCATGACTTTCTCCTTAAACGACGCTCAATCTTACCCCGACATAGTTGTATAGACAACACTAGCCATGCTCAAAAACAAAAAGTAGGCCTAACCTTGCTGATGCTTAGCCAAGCCAATATTTACTTAAATGGAATCAGCATTTTAAATTCATTGCCCAGTTTTTCGAAATCTGAAGCAACTAATTATTTCGATAAAATTAGAAATAACTAATTGACACCAACCTGCTGTGAATCTATATTTCGATACATATCGAAATATAGTACCAAGTGAGGCAGTAACCATGAGTCCTGAATTCGTTACCATGTTCAAAGAAGCCGCTGGGATGTTCCTCTTCCTCGCCGCAGAGCTAACCGTTCTCTTTCTCGTCATTAGCTACCTAGTGGGTGTCCTGCAGGAGTTCCTGACACCCGAGAAGATCCAGTCGATCTTGAGCTCGCGCAACGGCAAGGGGTATGTCATTGCTGCGCTACTGGGTTCCATCACGCCGTTCTGCTCGTGCTCGACGATTCCTTTCCTAAAAGGTCTGCTGCGTGCCCGTGCCGGTTTTGGCCCGATGATGGTGTTCTTGTTCGCCAGCCCACTGCTTAACCCAGTGATCATCGGCCTGTTTGTGGTGACCTTCGGGATCCAGGTGGCAGTGTTCTACTTCGCTGTGGCTTTGGCGGTATCGGTCATTGCAGGTTATGTATTGGAAAAACTGGGCTTCGAACGCTATGTCCGTGAAGAGGCATACCAAGTTGCCGACAGCGGCTCTAGCTGTGGTACTTCTTGTGGTGATTCTTCACCAAAAACAGCACCAAAAGCTGTATCGACTTGTGGCGCCAAACCCGAGCCAGCAGCAGCTTCATGCTGTACCGCGGAACCTAAGCCAGAACCTGTTGCCAGCTCATGCTGCGGCAGCAAAGCAGAAGTGGATGTGGAAATCAGCAGCTGTGGTGAAGCCGTACTGACAGTGAAAGAAGAGAGCCGCTGGGTACGCATCTGGCGCTCAACCTGGAAAGACTTCAAGCAAGTACTTCCTTACCTGATGCTGGGCATTTTAATTGGATCTTTCATCTACGGCTTTATTCCGACCGACCTGATTGCCAAGTATGCGGGCGAAGGTATGTGGTATGCGATCCCAGTCGCGGCAGTGATTGGTATCCCGCTCTACATCCGAGCCGAAGCGGTGATCCCATTGAGCGCAGCCCTGGTGAAAAAAGGCATGGCAATGGGCTCGGTAATGGCCTTGATCATCGGCAGTGCAGGGGCGAGTCTGACGGAAGTTATTCTGCTCAAGTCTATCTTCAAGAACCAGATGATCGCCGCCTTCCTAACCGTGATCCTCGGTATGGCCATCGGCGCAGGTTACATGTACACCTACCTGTTTGGCTAAGTAACTGCACAACCAGCCCTGACCATTCAACCAACCAAGCCGGTCTCGAAAGAGGCCGGTTTATTATTAACCTTCACCATAGGTGCCCCCCAATCTGAGCACCTAATGCACAAAGGTTTAGCAAGCAATATTCTGCTAAAACTGCCACTTCTCATCGCAAAACGAAAATTAAAACGCCGTTTCTCGTTCAAATTTTTCGTTTTTTCTCGGCCTCAAACAGCGATTAAAGTCACAAAAAAATGGGCTTTTTCTCAACGCTTGTAGGCACACATCTCATCACTCAATCATTCAAATTTGAACGATATTGATCATATATGAATTTTACTTAAACTAATTTTAAACAAAGGAGTGATAGATGTTTACCAATTACAACAGCAACCCACTGGACGCAAAGCACTACGATACAGCTCGGCTAAGAGACGAGTTTCTGAACGACAAGCTGTTTGAAGAAGACAAAATAACTTTACTTTACAGCCATATAGATCGAGTTGTTGCCTTAGGGGTGTGCCCATCAACAACGTCTCTCGCATTAGATAGTTTCATCGACAACAACGTTTTTGGTACCCAGCATTTCCTCGAGCGCAGAGAAATCGGCATGGTTAACCTTGGCAATTCAAGCATTGAAGTGACAACGGCCAGTAACACCTACACGCTGGGTTATCTCGACGCGCTGTATCTGGGCATGGGTGAGAGTAATGTTTCATTTCGCTCGCTGGACGAAGGGCAACCAGCCACCCTTTATTGCCTAAGTGCCCCAGCGCACTGCCAGTACCCCTCAAGAAAAATTAACCATGAAGAGGCTCGGGTTGTTGAGCTTGGCTCAAGTGAAAATGCCAACCAGCGCGTCATCAACCAATATCTTCATCCTGATGTACTGCCTACCTGCCAACTGTGTATGGGAGTCACACACCTTTGTCCCGGCTCGGTCTGGAACACCATGCCAGCACACACCCATGAGCGGAGGATGGAAGCCTATCTCTACTTCAACATCAAGCCAGAGCAGGTGGTTTTCCACTTTATGGGCGAGCCACAGGAAACACGCCACATCATTGTTCGGGACAAGCAACTCGTTCTCTCACCTAGCTGGTCAATACACTCCGGCTGCGGAACCAGCAACTACAGCTTCGTGTGGGGAATGCTAGGTGAAAACCAAACCTTTGATGACATGGACTTCATTGAAATGTCAGCAATTCGATAACTGCCGTAGATGAATACATACCCTATTTAACAAGGACTCTCACCATGAAAAAAACGCTAAAACTGACAGCTATTACCGCAATGGTCAGCGCCACTCTGGGCCTATCAACCTTTGCCAATGCAGCTATCGAAATTAAAGCAGCATTTAACCAATCCGATAGCCACCCACAGTACGAAGCACTGCAAGCCTTCGGCCAAAAACTCAACGAACAAACCGAAGGCCGCTACAAGCTATCAATCTATCCCAATGAATTGTTGGGCGATCAGCGCGCCGCGCTGGAGCTGGTTCAAAATGGTGCGATCCAAATGGCTGTGGTTGCTAACCCACTTATCGAGAACTACGACGCAACTTACCGCGTTATCGGCATGCCTTATGTGTATTCGGGCCCCGAGCACCAAGAAAAGGTCTTTACCTCCGGTGCACTGGACGAGCTGTTTGCTTCCACCAACCGCTTTGGGTTTGAAGTCTTGACGGCCTACACCGCCGGCGCACGAAGCATGTACACCAAAAGCGCACCGGTTAACACAGTTGCCGACATGCAAGGGAACAAGATCCGTGTCATGCAATCTGAGACAATGATTAAAATGCTTTCCTGCATGGGCGGAACCGGGGTGCCGATGAGCCAAGGCGAAGTCTATACCGCCATTCAGCAAGGGGTGCTTGACGGCGCAGAAAACAACGAAATCACCTATGCCGATCTCAAGCAGTACGAAGTGGCTCCCTACTTCTCAACTACCCGCCACTTGATGGTGCCGGATTTGGTCGTGATCAGCAGTTACTTCGTCAATACCATGTCGAAAGAAGACCAAAAGACTCTCCGTCGTCTGGCCAAAGAAAGCACGCCTGAGCAGTTCAAACTGTGGAATGACCGTATCAGCTCGGCGATGGAAACCGCCAAGGCCCATGGCGCATCATTCAATGAAGTAGACATTACGCCATTCCAGGAAAGCTGCCAGCCTCTTCAGCAGGCGCTAGCCGATTCACCGGCTCAGAAAGCCCTATTCCAAAAAATTGCAGCATTGCGGTAAGTTAATTTTGGGAGCCAGGTTGCCTGGCTCCTTATCGGATCAAAGCTATGCAAAACAACAAACTTATATATTTATTATCAGGAATGACATTTCTCAAAAAGTGGGTCGACAAACTCCTTTCGCTGTTTCTGATCACCATTGTTGGCACCATGACCGTCTTGGTCACCTACCAGGTCGCCTCCAGATATCTGTTCAACAGTCCCAGTGCGGTCAGTGAAGTCCTATCACGATACCTTTTTATCTGGTTGATTCTATTTGGTAGTGCTTATGTGTTCGGCTTAAGGGAGCACATGGCCATCAGCTTTATCAAAGATAAATTCAGTAAAAAGTTCCGCCTGCTCATAGAAATGTTCATCGAGCTGGTCACTGTCAGCTTCGCCTACACCATTATGATCATTGGCGGTTATAACAGTGCAGTCCGGCAGATGTGGCAGCTCGATTCAGCCCTGCAAATTCCCATGGGCGTGATTTACTCTGCCATCCCCATCGCCGGCGGTTTAATGTTTTTTTACTTTATCTACAACGAATTAAATCTCATCAACCAACTGAGAGCCTTAAATCGTCAATCTTCGCACAGTGAGGTCTGATATGGATATTGCACTCACCGCCTCTTTAGTCATGTTTTTCGGCGCCATTTTCCTGCTGATCCTAGGCGCCCCCATCGCCATCAGTGTCGGGGCAGCCTCATTTGCCGCAATGACAGTCATCCTGCCCTTCCCCGGGGCCATGACAACCTCAGCCCAGCGTATGTTTGTTGGCCTGGACTCATTTGCCCTGCTGGCTATCCCATTCTTCATCCTTGCCGGCAACATCATGAACAATGGTGGCATCGCTATCAGGCTCATCAACTTTTCCAAGATTATCAGTGGCTTTTTCCCAGGCTCGCTGGCACAGACCAACGTAGTATCCAACATGCTATTTGGCTCTATCAGTGGCTCGGGGGTGGCTTCTGCCGCTGCCGTTGGGGGCATTATGTCTCCCATCCAAAAGCGGGAAGGTTATGATCCGGCATTCAGCACGGCGGTAAACATTGCTTCAGCACCAACGGGGATGCTGATCCCACCAAGTAATACCCTGATTGTCTATGCCACTGTCGCCGGAAGCGTTTCAGTATCAGCCCTGTTTGTCGGCGGTTACCTACCCGGTATTCTCTGGGGGTTGAGCGTAATGCTCATTGCCGGTTTCATGGCCAAAAAAAGAGGCTATGTCGGCAAGCACTCGATGACACTGAAGCAGTGCATCAGCGTTACCCTGCAAGCCATCCCCAGCTTGACCCTGGTATTGGTTGTTATCGGCGGGATCCTCGGGGGTATCTTTACCGCCACCGAAGCCTCGGCCATTGCGGTGGTTTATGCCCTGTTCCTGACCTTGTGCTATCGCTCGCTAAAATTATCAGCGCTACCGACAATTTTTTTAAACACGGCAAAAATGTCTGCCATTGTCATATTCATGCTGGCAACGTCTTCGATTATGTCGTGGGTGATGGCATTTACCCAAATCCCGGGCATGATCGCCGACTCGCTCCTGGCACTGACCGATAATCCATTCTTGATCCTGCTGATTATCAACCTCGTTCTGCTATTTGTCGGTACCTTTATGGACCCAACCCCGGCAGTATTGATCTTTACCCCGATTTTCCTGCCGATTTGTACGTCGCTAGGCATGGATCCGGTCCAGTTCGGTATCCTGCTGGTGTTTAACCTCTCCTTGGGGACGATAACACCGCCGGTCGGGCCAATTCTATTTACCGGCTGCAAGGTCAGTGGGATAAGCATCGATAGTGTTATCCGCACGCTACTGCCATTCTTCTTTATGATTTTCGCTGTATTGATGCTAGTTACCTATGTCCCGGCTATATCAATGACCATTCCTCAGTGGATGGGGCTAATTCGCTAATTTTTACTCTCTTTCTTTTAAGGCTATACACATGCTGTCATACTGGCGTCATCTGTATGACAGCATTACATCAACATGACAAACGATAAAAAAACAGAATACAGAGCGCCAGCGCTTGAAAAAGGATTGGATATACTCGAACTGCTTGCTGCGACCCCTACCCCATTAACCAAAAAACAAATCGCCGAGAAGCTCGACCGGAGTGTCAGTGAAATTTTCCGCATGCTATCAGTACTGGTAGAGCGAAAATACATCGAATATGACAACGAACAATCGGCCTATTCATTAAGCCTGAGAATGTTCGTACTGTCGAACCAGCATCCCCCAATAGCCCAAATGCTCAAGCGGGCAATACCGTTGATGGAAGAGCTGAGCCTCAAAGTCAACCAGTCTTGTCACCTGAGCCAATACAAGCACGGCGAACTGGTCGTCATTGGCGCGCAGGAAAGTCCCTATAAAATGGGCTTCGGCTTGCGTCTGGGAGCTAGCCTCGATATTTGCTCCTCCGGGTCTGGAATTGTTTTGCTGACCTTCTCCAGCGAAGAAAAACGCCGAGAAATCCTTGAAAAAACAAACGCAACCGAAAATGAAATTGCCCATGCTCTGGGGCAAGTAGACAAGACCCAAAAAGATGGCTTCTACGTTGGACCGAGTCCACAGATCTCAGGCGTCACCAATATCAGCTTCCCTATCTTTGGCGCTTTGGGTGAGCTAATGGCGGTCATTACCATTCCTTTTATGACATTAAACTCCAAAACAGTTCACCACCATATTGAAGATATTGAAGAGACGAAACATGAACTAGGCAACGTTGCCAGCCAGCTAAGCCTTGAAAAAGCTATGTAACGGTCAAGCTAGTCTCGGACCACAATTCGTTAGCAGTCAAAAATTGACAGCCATGTCGCCAATGGAAATACCTGTTGTCAAAATGGCAACTCGTTAGCCAGCCGGATCATCACTACACTTCTCGCGACACAACTAAGAGGTATTTATGATCCGGTTTCTTCTGTGCAGCTTTGCACTCGTTCTGCTCTATCCAACGGCGATTGACTTGTATCTGGTTGGCCTGCCCCAAATTGCCAGTGACCTAGGTGCAACAGAATCGCAGCTCCATATCGCCTTCTCGGTGTATCTCGCGGGCATGGCGACCACCATGTTCTTTGCAGGTAAGCTGTCTGATTCCATCGGCCGCAAGCCAGTTGCCATGACCGGCGCAACCATCTTTATTTTTGCCTCGCTGCTGGGCGGTCAGGCTGACAGCAGCTCCACCTTCTTGATCGCCCGCTTTGCCCAGGGGATCGGCGCGGGCTCGTGCTACGTGGTCGCCTTTGCTATTTTGCGGGATACCCTCGATGACCAGCGCCGGGCCAAGGTGCTATCGATGCTCAACGGCATCACCTGCATTGTGCCTGTCATCGCCCCAGTAGTAGGCCACCTGATCATGCTCAAATTCCCATGGCCGAGCCTGTTCACCACCATGGCGGTCATGGGCGTGGTGGTCTGTATCTTGTCGACCTTTGTACTCAAAGAGAGCAATGCCAACCGCCGTAGCAACGAGAGTGCAGCGGAAACAGGCTCGTCTCACCCCAGCGAGACCACTTTGGCCAAGCGAGCAGCCGAGCCTTTCCTCGGGCGCTTTTTCATCAGCCGAGTCATCATCACCTCTATCGGTGTGACGACTATCCTGACCTATGTGAACGTCTCGCCAATGCTGGTCATGGAGGTGATGGGCTTTGATCGCGGTGGGTATTCGACCATTATGGCCCTTACCGCGCTGGTCAGTATGATCACCTCTTTTTCGGCCCCTTTCCTGCTGAGTATTTTCAGACAACGAAGTCTGATGCTGCTCTCACAAGGACTATTTGCAACAGCGGCAACCGTGCTTGTAGCTTCTGGAGTCAGTACTTTAGATCAGATAGCAAACTTAATCGGCTTTGGCCTCATCTGCGCCGGTTTCTCTATCGGCTTCGGCGTCACCATGAGCCAGGCACTCAGCCCGTTTTCGCTACGGGCGGGTATGGCGAGCTCTATTCTTGGCATCGCCCAGGTTTGTGCATCGGCCTTTTATATTTGGTTGATGGGTCTGCTGGGTGTCTCGGCACTCAATATGCTGATCATCATCTTGGCTTTAGGTGGTGTTATTTCAGCCGCTCTAATATTATTGGTAGCACTGCCCTCGATGCCAACCTCTTGTAAAGCCAATGAAGAAATCACTAGCACGTCTTGATCTCAACTTGCTCTTCACCCTGCAGCTACTGCTGCAGGAGCAAAGCGTGACCAAGGCGGCCAAGAAACTGAATGTTACCCCGCCAACGGTCAGCAAATCCCTCAACAAACTGAGGGAGTGGTTTGACGATCCGCTGTTCGTCAAAACCCCGCAGGGCCTCAAGCCCACGCCGCTGGCACTGAGCATGGCACAGGATCTCTCCGACTGGCTGCAAATCGGCAGCCAGCTATTGGCCAAGCGCGGTGATGAAACGCCCAAGGGCGTGCACTTCAATCTGGCCATGGAGTCACCGCTGCTGCTGATCATGTTCAATGAGCTATCGCAGCGCATCTATCAACGCTATCCGGATGCAAAAGTGAAAGTCAGTAACTGGGATTACGACTCAATAGAGTCCATCACCCGTGGTGAGGCGGACATCGGCTTTACCGGCAGGGAGAGCCATCCCCGCTCGAAAGAGTCGTTGGATTTACTGCCCTATTACATCGATTTCGAGGTGCTGTTTTCCGATCTGCCGCAGATCTACCTGCGAAAAGATCACCCGGCGCTGCAAGAAGAATGGAACATGGAGGCCTTCCTCAAGTACCCGCATATCAATATTGTGTGGGAGAAAAGCGAAAGCTGGGCGCTGGATGAAGTATTGGCCGAGCAAGGACTCACCCGCCATGTCGCCCTGACCATGGCAGGCTTCGAGCAATCGCTGTTCATGGCCGCCCAGCCGGGACACCAGATGATCACCACCGCCCCGCAATACTGCCAACGTTATTGCCAGCAGATGCACCCTGACTTGGTCTCGCTGCCGATCCCTTTAGACAAGCAACAGCTGGACACCTTGCTGATCCCGTTTACGATGATTTGGCACAAGCGCAACGGCCAAAACCCCAAAATCGCCTGGCTGAAAGAGACCATCAAAACGCTTTACAGCCCTAAAGAAAACTAGCGGAGACTGGTAGACAGGTAATTTTGTTGACACTATCAACAAACAGCGGTAGCGTAAGTATATTACAACGCCTAAAGGAAGTGCTCCATGTCTGAACCAATGACAACTATCAGCAATATACGCAGTGAATTACGCTATCTCATCAGGGAGTTGGGGCTGCTCGACAAAAACTGCCTGAACTCAAACCTTTCCCTGTCGCAAGCCCACATATTGACCTATGTGCATCGTAACGGCTGTACTTCTTTTCACGAGCTGGCGACCCAACTGAATGTTCAAAAGGCGTCATTAAGCCGGACATTAACCACGTTGTTCGACAAGGGCTTCCTCTCTGTCGAGCATGATCCGGCTGACAAACGCCAGAAAATCTATCAGCTTCTGCCGGATGGAGAAACAGCACTACAGCATGCCAACCAATCGGCTGATTCGGCGTTCGCCGCATTCCTTGATGGGCTTGGCGGTGACCAGCTCGATAACATAGAAAGTGGCCTGCGGACACTTCGCTTGAATGCGTTCAAGAGCAATTTCCAGCCCAATAGCTTCCGGGTCCAAGTGGAAAGGCTAAACCCCAATTACCAACACGAAGTCGATACCCTGATCAAACACGTCTTCAATGGCGAGCAAGGTATTCCCGAAGATCTGATCCCCCTTGATCCTCACTTACCCTGTGTATGGTGGGTTGCCCGCTGCGGAGAGTACGTCATAGGTGCGGTGGCCTGCTGGGAAATCGATGGGGAGTGGCACTGGGGACGCTATTTTATCGACGCCAACTTCCGCGGCTATGGCATTGGCAAGAAACTGGCTGTCGAGTCGCTCAAAGATCTCTTCACCAATATTACCGACTACATTGTCAGCGATGCCAGGGACGCCACCGTGGCCATACTCAATCAGCTCGGGGCCAAAATGACAGGTGAAGCGATCGATTTTTACGGCTCGCCAGTGACACCGATGCGCTTGGACAAACAGGACTTTGAAGCTATTTGCAGCGAATAGTCCAGCCGGTGCGATAGCCTCCATTCGAGAGAAATCTCGTTAGTCATAGCAAGCCGCTGCCAGTGGAAATAGCTACCGTCAAAATGGCAATTTCCGCGATCTGGATATGGGACGGCGGTTAACCTTGCCTGATAGACTAGGCGATACATACTCAACCCGATGTTTATCCACTCTATCTGGGCGACCAATTCAAGACATGTCTGCAATCGAAGTTAAACGGATCATCGACAACACGTTAGCCATCGTTAACGACGTCGAGGCCGAGCTGTACCAAAACGCCCGGCACTCGTCCAAACTGGGCGAGATTGCCGATTTCAAACAATGGCTAAATTTCGGACATAAACAGGGGGCGTTCCGTTACGCCTGTACTATCGATGGCGACTACAACGCTCGCCAATTGTGTTTTGAGGTATTCGACCATATTGGCTTCTCACCAGAGACAATCGCCGAATATTGCCTCGAAATGATCAGCATGGTTGGCAATGATGGCTACTTCGCCATCAGGTTTAACCCCGACGATGCCACCGAATACGGGCCCGATGATTATTTCGAAGATCAAGACGGCTTCGTCGATTGCAACAAAGACAAGGACGGAGAGCTTATCGTCCCGTATCGGAAGGTGCTCCTTACTGTATGGCGGGAATACCCTGCCCATGTTAGGGTCGAATATCACGTCTTTTTCCATGCACTCAGGCAGTATTTACAAGCACAAAGCTGTGATGGTTCGGTACGGGCAATAGCGCAAAAATTTGGCCTAACCGACGAAAGCGACGCTTATTGTGATCGGTTGGCCATCATCCCTAGTTTTCTCAACGAGTTGACCACCGAGTTGCTGTGGGCTCGACTTGATAGCTGGCACACCATTTCAACCCGGGCGGCAGCGCTTTCCAAGTCGATCAACGGCCGATTTTATTAGATTGTGGTCAGGTAAAATTACTTTACACATCCCCACTTAGCATAAGAGGCGAACGGTGCTAATCTAGCGCCGATTGTGGCGTCATCAGTAGGTTATTTGAATATACAATGAGAAAAGTAGTATTGGCAGGTCTTATCAGCCTGTTGCTCGTCGGCTGTACGACGCCAAGCGAAGAGCTTCTGCCGCAAGCCGGCCAAGTCCGCGTTTTTACCACCAGCTTGCCGAGCCTTGATAGCTGCAGCTGGGTGGGTGAAGTAACCGGCAACGAAGGGCACTGGTACTCCTATCTGTTTTACAGCAACGACCTCCTCATCCAGGGTGCGGTCAACGAGCTGAAAAACAATGCCTACCAGATGGGGGCCGATACCGTGGTCACCATGAGCCCGCACAATTTCACCACCTCGGTCTCACTGCTCGGCACCGCTTACGATTGCCGGCCATAAATAGAAAAAGAGCCTGCTTCTGCAGGCTCTTTTACATCGGGAGTTAACGGTTGGGCAATTGCGCCAGAAACTGCTGGAAGCCATCACTTCTTACATGCCCCAACACCTTTCGCATATCCACTATCAAGCTGTCATCAGACCAATCGACCCGAATATCTACCGGCGCCTGGGTCATACTCTCCACCCTGAGCGATGCCGAGTAGGTGCCCCGCTTATCGCCGCCGGCTTCCAGCGCGGCTTCCAGAGCTAAAATCAGCGCTTCGGGCAGGCTGCTCTCGTAGCCCTCGCAGTAACAAGGGGCCGCACTGCCCGCGAGCACTTGCTCGGCATTGGCACAGGTAGCCAGGACAAAGCTCTCGGCAAAGCGCTGGAGTACCCGCTCGCTCTCCAGCATATTGCCGGCCACGGCGATATGCGGGAATACCACAGCACCAATATAGGGAATATTCTCCCCTCCATTGATAGCATCGGCATTACCATTACGGTCCATCACCAGACACTGGCGCTGCTCAAACCCTGCATCTTCACTTTTCAGCCGCTCGATAACCTCGCGGCAGTTGAGCCCCTCACCCAAGAACTGTTTGGCTTTCTCGGCATACCAAGGGTTGGTAAACAAGCCCTGAGTGGCACAGCCCCCTAGCCCTCGCCAGCTATGGTTAACATACCCCCCGACAGACACGCCGCCGGTTGCCGTGATAGACGCCGCTGTCCCGGTCTCGGGGTTGAAGTGAATAAGTGAAATCGTCATAGGTTCTCAGTCTGTGAAGCCAATTAATAACCAACTAACTGGCCGATGAATAGCGCGACCCAGCACAGTGCGTAAACAAGCACCATGAACGGCAGGATCGCTTTCAACCACTGCTCGTAGGAGACGCGGCCCAGGGCCAGCATTGCCAGCGTACCGCCAGAGGTTGGCACAATAAGGTTGGTCAGGCCGTCACCGACCTGGAACGCGGTGATCATCAACTGGCGGCTCATGCCCACCAAGTCAGCCACCGGTACAAGGATCGGCATGGTCACCATCGCCTGGCCGGAGCCCGACGGAACAAACAGGTTAATCACCCCCTGAACCACACTGGCAACAATGGCCGATACCGCAATCGGCATATCCTGGATCAGCGAGCTCAATGCATTAACAATGGTGTCGATGATCTGGGCTTGGTCCAGAATCACCTGAATAGAGGCCGCCACACCGATAACCAGTGCCCCTGCCGTCACGCCGGACGCCCCTTCCATCATCTGCTTGACGATACCGTTGGCGCCCAAGCCGTTCACCATGCCGATCGCAATTGCCATCAGCAGGAACAGGCCCGCAATTTCGTTGATATACCAACCGTTAGCGAACACGCCGTACAGCATGATGCCAAGGCCAGCCAGGAAAACGCCCAGCGTCGCTTTGTCCTTGCCGCCCAGTTGGTACTCGGAAAGATCTTTCTTCAGCCCTTCAACACCTTCCGGCTCTTTAAAGTCCATTTTTGTCACTTTGGCGCAAATGAAGTACGCCAAGGCAGCTAGGGATGTCAAAACCATCAAGGTACGCAGCCATGCCCCTGAGAACGTAGGCAACTCAGCAATGCCCTGAGCCACACCTACGGTATAAGGGTTGATTGGCGACAGCGCAAAGCCGATACCGATACCACCGACCGCCATGACCGTACCGACCAGAGACGAATAGCCGACCGCCGCCGAAATCAACACGGCAACAGGAACAAGGGCGATATTGTTTTCAAAGCCAACGGCAACGCCGAAGAAGCCGTAGATAAAGGTGCCGACCGTGATAATAACGTTACGGTTTTTCACCCCGACCTTGTTCACTGCCACACCGATGGCATTTTCCAGCGCGCCGGTTTTTTGCAAGATATGGAATAGGCCGCCGGCGATAAACACGATAAACAGGTAAGGCGCTGCGCTGATCAGGCCCTTGGGAATAGCCACGAAGATATCAAAGAAGTGGACCGCCGGGGTGTCGGTCAGATAGGCAAAGGATTCTGGTACCACGGTAGTCCGGCCATCGGCCACCACTCGCGCAAACTCACCCGCTGGCACAATGAATGTCAGCACATAAGTCGCTACCAAAATCATAAAGATCAGCACCATAGGATCGGGCATATTTCTATACCAAGGCTTACTCGCCTCTGAAGCCATCTTATCCGTCATATCCATATTTTTTCTCCGTCGTACCTAATAATTAGCCTGCCACCCATGCCAGCAGTGAGAAAACACCGCTGCCACCCAGGCAGGCCTTGTCCTAAAATCCGCAGCCGTTCCTAGCTACGGGTGCTATCGCCTTTGAGCAATAGACAAAATTGCTGAAGCACATCGAGCGCTGACAGCAGATCAACCTGAGTAATGGCCTCATCCGGATGATGGCTCACGCCATTCTTACAGCGCATGAACAGCATGGCAATATCCGTCAGGTGAGTCACCGCCAGGCCGTCGTGCCCGGCACCACTGAATAGCTGCATGGGCTCAATGCCTGCCGCTGACGTGGCCTGTGCCAGCATCGATGACAAACTCTCCGAGCAGGTCACCGCCGCCTGCTGGTAAATCAGCTGGTGCTCGTAGCCCAGATCATAGTCGGCCATGATCTGGGCAATCTTTGCCAGCAGCGTGCTGCGGGCAGCCAACCGTGAGGCATCATTGGGTGAGCGCAGCTCGATGGTGATATCCGTCTGCTGCGGGATCACATTGACCCCGTTGGGGAAGTTCTCAATCTTGCCGACCACGCCGACCAAGTCGTCCTGCCCTTTGCAGAGCTGATCGAAATAATGGATGACCTGTGCCGCCCCCACCAGGGCGTCCTGGCGCATGTTCATCGGCACCGTGCCGGCATGACCCGCCTTGCCCTTGATACTCAGGGTATGGCGTTCGATGCCGGTGATGGCACTCACTACGCCAACGGGTAAATCGGCTTGTTCCAGCTGTGGGCCCTGCTCGATATGCAACTCGACAAAACCCAATACCTCTTCTGGCTGGTAGGCATCATGGCTGATCAGCTCGGGGCGGCAGCCAAATTGCTCCAGGGCCTGGCGCATGGTCGTACCCTGCGCATCCGCGGCATCGAGCATCGCCGGTTCGAATGTACCGGAAATCGCCTTCGACCCCAGCAAGGTCGACTGGAAGCGGGTGCCCTCTTCATCGCTGAACGCGATGACATCGATATGGTAGGGAAAAGCTATTTGGTTCTGGTTGAAGTAATGAACCAGAGCCAGAGGGGCGATAACACCGAGGATGCCGTCGTATTTGCCGCCGTTGGGCACCGTGTCCTGGTGCGAGCCAAAAATCAGCGTCTTGGCATCCGGCGCAGCGCTCGGATAGCGGCCAATCAGGTTCGCCGCGTTGTCCATTCGTACTTGCATGCCGGCAGCCAGCATCCATTGGCGCAGTTTATCGTTCGCCTGACGGTGCTCGTCAGAGGCACACAATCGGGTAACCCCCTCACGATCCGGATCGGCAGTTTGCGAACAACGTGCTATTTCTTCCAACCATTCCCAAGTCAGGCTGGCAGACTCCTTTAGTCCCGTCATGTCAAAATCGTTCTTTTTTCAATCAAACTTGCAGCTAATTTATCATGATAAATATCAAAATAAAGCTATTTATCATGATAAATTGTTATATTTGTCCGAAAATAATCCACTATAGGCATACTTTTTGATTGGCAAAACGATAAGAAAAAATGATGACAAGAGAAAAATTATTGGTAAGAATCAACCGCTAACAGCAAGTCGATTAAATAAACACACAGCACTTCGAGGTAATTGTGGCAGGCAGCACGAAAGGTAGACGCACTCAACAACTTGCTGAGTCAATCAAGGCATGGATTGTCGAACAAAGCTTAGCGCCTGGCGACCGCCTTCCCAATGAGCAGCAGATCATGGAGCTTTTCGATGCCTCGAAAAGTACCGTCCGTGAAAGCATGCGAATTCTCGAAGCGCAGGGGATCCTGGCCACCAAGACCGGGCCGAAAGGGGGCGCATTCGTTGCCGAAATGGGCGAGAGCAAAGCGCAATCTTTGCTGAGCAATTACCTGTTCTTCAAAGATATTTCCATTTCCGACATTTACCAGATCCGCCAATCGCTGGAGCCAGATGTTGCCGCCTCGCTGGCAGGAAAGCTGTCGGAACAGCAGCTACAACGTCTTGAAGCGCAAATCGAGAAATACGCCACCCCACCCGCCGATATCTACCAAGAGCAGGCGCACCATATCGCTTCGATTGAGTTCCACAGCCTGCTGGCCAGTTACTCAAACAATGAGCTGCTGAAATTCATCGTCCGTTTCACCGCCCAGATGCTGACCGATCTCACCATCTACAAGAAACTCTACGCCCCAGAAAACCACCAGTTGTGGTTAACCGGGGTGCAGAGCCAGAAACAGCTTGTTGCCGCGCTGCGTAACGGCGATGCCGAGCAGGCCAAGCAGGTAATGTCGCAGCATATGCAAACTGCCCACGAACTGATGAAAGTGCAAGAAGTCGAAGTAGCCAAGCAATTTTTGCAGGAATAACCGGACGTCCTGCTTCTCGGCGAGCACGCGCCGAACTCAGAACCCCAACGCTGAGCCAATCAGCCGCAGCGCCAAAAAGGTCAGCATGATCCGAAGAGCCAGCTGGAACTTCTCGTTGGACACCCGCTGAAGCAGGGCCTGGCCGGTCATGGTGCCGAAAAAGCCGGTAAAGATCATCAGCACAATAACACCGGCCCAATCAGCAAAGGCAAAGCCTAGCCCGCCGAAAACCACAGCCTTGATCAAATGCTGGGCCGACATCAGGGCGGCCATGGTGCCAACCAGTTTCTGCTTGTCGGCAATAATGTGGCGCATGGAGGCAATCACGAACGGCCCCGTCGCCCCGACAAACATGGTCAGAAAAGACGTCAGCGCTCCCAGTACCGTCAGACTTTTCTTGCCCTTGAGCGCGGCGGTGATCGGCACCCAGCAGCTAAGCAAGATAAAACCACCCAATATAAGCTGGAGATAGGCAGGCTCTAGCGACACCGCGATATTGCCGCCGATCACCGCCCCTATCACAGTGCCAACAACAAACCACCACACCAGATAGCGATCGACATCCTTTCGCATCAGCAGCAGTCGGCCGCCATTGCTGCCAAGCTGCACCACCGCATGAACCGGAATAATGGCCGCCGCAGGCATAAAGCTAGCCATCACCGCTATCAAGAGCGCGCCCCCACCCGCCCCCATCAAAGCCGTGACCGCCGATGTGACAAAGCTCAGCGAGACCAAGATAGTAAATTGCAGGTCGGTTAATGCGGCGGGTTTAAACCATTCGTACACCAGATCCATCTGCTCTACATCGCTCCTGGGAATATAGGGATCATTTTACGGCGTTGCCTGATGCAAAAGACAACCGGGCCATCACAAAACGCAAAAACACTAAAACACAAGGTCCATACCCAAAGAAGGCGCTACCAAGAGGCCACTTTATTTGACCTAAATCGCCTTCTTGATAAGTAACTAACTTTCAAGTCACTCAAGCATAGTTTTACAGGCATCCATGTGCAAAAATGTGGGCTTTAATGGGTTATGTGACTGAGTTGGTAAGAAATGTGAGCTAAGTCAGGCGTTTAACATAACATCCATGATCTGCACTTGATTGTGGTTGGAGAGACATGGGGCATTACTACGAAAAATATCAAAATGAACAAAATAGAATGAAAACATTTGTAGTACGTTATGAATGTTATAAATTCACTAGTTCATCACATGAAGTATCTTCTAATTATATTTTTTGTGTTTTCAAAATGATCTTCAATGGAAATATTAATATAGGATTGAATAATGAATTACAATAATGCTGCTTTGGTAGCTACAGATACTATTGAATCACCGATAAAGAAGATATACGTTTATGATATAGACGTAGCAAGTGATAAAGTAGTTAGAGTTCAAGATAAAGTAGAAGGCCTCGGTGGTCTTAATCAATTCTTAATTCATATATCCCAAGAAACTATTAATAGTACTAATTCGAAGACATTTCACTTCAACAGTGGTTCTAAGACTAAAAATTTATTGAATAGTTTTATGGCTTCAACACACACACAAAGTGATGAAACTATAAGTACAGAACTAGCTAATAAGTTACTATCAGCAGAGAAAGCTACCACAAAGAAAGTAAAACAATTACATACTGGTTTAAAAAAAGGGACAATGGTTATATGCCATTTTCAATCAAATAACCGAGATTGTTTAATAATATCTAAACTTGATTTTGAGTCGTTTCTAGAACGAGATACATATACAAAAAAATTAGGACTTCCTGAAAAGAATGGAATATTGAAATCATGTGTTATCAATATCGAAAACAATAGCATGTCTGACAATGTTTATCTTTTGGATTCAAATAAGTCTATTTCACACTTTTGGTATGATCTATTTTTAGAAACAAAACCATTAAAAGATGATTTACTTAACACTAAAACTGCTTTTAGAGAAATTTCAAGAACATTTGTAGGCCTATCTCGCACGTCAAAAGTAGACTATCAGCAGCTGAAGAATAATTTGATTAGCTATTTTTCAACCAACTCTAACTTCACTACTTCTGATCTCTTAGATTCTTTAATTGGAGAATATAAGCCTGTATCGGATAAGGTTGATCTTGAGGAAATCAAATCAAAAATACAATCACTTGTGGTTGATGGTAAATTTGATGGCAGTTTTGTTATAGATGATAAAGAAATTAAAGATAAGTTTAAACAAACAATAAAAGCTGATGGCGGCATTATTATTAGTACTAATAAAGGTTTTAACGATCGAATTTTCAGAAAAGTTATAGATGGTGAGAACTATATAATAATTAAGACAAACACTGGCTTAGATGAAGTTCGTGAGTATCCAACTGGTGAGTAACTAGCATGTGTGTAAGTGAAGATTTTGATTTTTACTCTCTAGAGATTCAATTAAACTCTGATGATGCTTTGAGAAATGAGCAACTCAATAGCGCTAAAAGTTTCTTTGCATCTATCATTAGTAAGGGGTTTAATGCTCAGATCACATTTACGCTTAATGATGATATTGAATACAATGGAATTGATATCTCACAATTGCTAGATTCAATCGATAGTATTGGTGATATAAACAGTGACGACTTAGCCATAGTTAAAATATCACATGAGAAAGATTGCTCAAAAACATTATATATTTTTAATTCTAGTGTATTTGTTTCTTTCCTCAATCGATTTTCTATAGAAGATCAAATAAAGCTAATTAATGATAAGTTATTTGATAACTATCAATCTATTAATGTAGATAATAATTACTTTCATATAGGCGCATTTCAACAGTCCTTGTACTATAAGGAAAGCTTATTTTCAGAAATCAATGATATTTATTTAAAGATTTACAGCTCAAAGCTTTCCCCTCTTTATGTATCATATATTTTGGATAATATAACTACTGGCTGTGAGTTTAATCACTATCTTAAAAAATTATTAGTCATTATGTGCCTTTCTTTAATAAGTAATGATTTTGATTTTCAAAAGAATCTCTTTATTTTTGATTCTGACAGAGAGATATCTATTGATGATATAGAAATACAAGATAGCTTTACCTCTAGTGTATATCACGTTTTCTTATGGATATTTAGTGATGATAGATACATAACTAGGAAATCAGTATTTAATAGTGTTATTTCCTTGCAATCGAATATTTTTTATGCTTTTAATGAACGCTTAATTGGAACATTATCTTCAAATTTGAAGATTTTATACAAGAATAATTTCGAAAATTATCTTGAAGCTAGAAATGGAGTTTTGGATTTCATTTTCGAGCTTTCTGTAAAAATGAACGATATGATAAATCAGAAATTATCCTCATCTAAAAATGTTTTTTTCGTGTTGATTTCATATTTTTTCACAACGTTTGTCTTTACTGGTATAGATAAAGGTAAAATAAATAACATGTTTAATGTTGATGTGACAGCTTTGTCTCTAATTTTTATTATTTCCTCTATGATTTTTATTGTCTTCAATCAGTTAGATATTGAAAAAAACATTAATTTTCATCTATCACAAAGAGACGAGTTTAAAAAAAGGTATGAGTCAATTTTTTCTGAAAAGGAACTAGATGATATGTTTAACTCTGATTCTTTAAATCAAGTAGTCGCAAACTCCAGATCTAGAAAGTACTTGTATGTTTATCAAGTTATTCTTTTTGCAATGTTTTCAACAGTAGTATATTTATACAGCCTTAAATAATCGTTCAGGTTCTGTGCCTAACTACCCCGTCTAGTAATACGGGGTGAAAGTTTAAGTGGGTAAGTACAGTATGTTTGCCTACCCACTCTCAACATTAATATTTTTAGTATGGTAAGTTTTCCTCTAGCCAGTTGTTGACATCAGTATGGCCATAGCCACAATAAGGCTTTTTCATAGTAATTACGTATAGACTGTCATTTTTATCAATGTGGCTTTTAAGAATGTTGTAGATTGTTGTTGGGCTATCTACTGTTTTTATTGCATAACTTGACTCAGATAACATAGCCCAAGGGTATTCTTTTATAGCAGACAGTAGCTTTGAATGGTTCTGACCTGGTGAATTCAAATCATATGTAACTAACAAGACAGACATACACATTTCCTTTTTGTAAATAACGCTAGTAACATACTGTTATGTAATAAAAAAATATACAAGTAAGATCACGTTTTTGATTTTTAGAATTATTCGAAAATGACTAGATTACTTAAGCGTCATTTTGATTTATAAGACTGTGGCAATTGATGTAATAGCCTTGCTGTTCGTATAATTGCCGCTTTTAACTCCCTATCACTGTCGGCACTGATTTGTAAAAGCGCATTACCTGTAACAATCCTGTCTGGGGTTAAAGTCCATCCGTTCGGCGTTACCAGCTCCCCTTGTTTGATTTGCCATCCTCTCCAATTGTCATTAATCGCTGCAAGATCTCTACATGAATAGAGCTTCATTAGCCTTCTACACTCCGGTGGTATCTTCTGACCAGAGTCCCACCGTGTGACAGTTCTCACAGATTTGAAACATAGTTCAGCTACCCTTTTTTTACTCAGTCCACAGACAAATTTTCGAAAAATGTAGTTTTCAGTCAACTTACTAGCCATAGCGCTTATTTATTCAATCCATTGTTACGCAACTGATAGAATAATAAATTCTCTAAGATATTGATGTTTCGAGTTAATTAACAAGAATGATACTTTCTACATTTAACATAACGCACCCATAAAGCGTACTAATAAAGCCTTTTCTTCACTCAGTTATAGTTATGAAAATATGGAAAAAAAGCAGCCGAATGAGCGTTATTGAAAATTGCTCAAACGACTCTTAATGAGATAAAACTAAAATATCAATCTTATCAATTGACCTTAATCGCAGATAGTAAGCCTAATCTTCCATTTTTCCTAATTTCGTCTTCTATATCGCTTGGAAGTTTTGCTTCATATAAAGAATAAGCACAGGATAAGCTTTCCGAATCTAAGCCTATTGCTTCAGATAAATCTGCAGTTCTTAGATCTGTACGACAAAATACAGCAAATGATAAATCTGCACCTGTAAAATTAGCTCCTTGTAAATCGGCATCAGAAAAATTAGCACCGATTAAGTTGCTACCTGAAAAGTTGGCATTAAATAAATTTGAATTTTGAAAGTTTGCATTTGAAAGGTCTGATATTCCAGAAAAGTTACCTTTATATAAATAAGAATTATCTAACTCGCTCCGGTAGTGTTTCAGTAAGTTCTTTAATTCTATTTCTGATTCGACATTTAATTCTGTAACCCTTAACAGTGATTTAATGTTAGCGATAGGGTTATAAAAGTCTGGTTTAACTAAAATATGTGAGCCTTGCAAGGCAGTGATTTTGTTCTTTCCTAGTTGTTTCAAATCATCCATTTGTAGCAGAGTATAAACTTGTGAAACTTTCGCATCATATGATCCTTTATTAACTTCATATACAGCTGATGTTAATGAGAACAAAGCAATATATATCGAGAATATCCAGAATACTATAGAGGATGGCTCAGGTTGACCTGTATTCTTTTCTGGCCTGACCTTATTCCAAATATACCTACATCCACTAAAGTCCCACAATAACTGTCGAA
The DNA here is from genome assembly GCF_029223585.1 of Photobacterium sp. DA100. Classification (NCBI taxonomy): domain Bacteria; kingdom Pseudomonadati; phylum Pseudomonadota; class Gammaproteobacteria; order Vibrionales; family Vibrionaceae; genus Photobacterium; species Photobacterium sp. DA100. Next base: position 1,889,448 of record NZ_CP119424.1, read on the forward strand.
CTTTTCTAATGTCCATATCGTTACTCCCATATTAGATAAATTTTTACCTCCCCTAAAATACTGTAAGTTTAAACCTTACATCTTAACGTGCTAATTATTTTTAGCTTTTATGTGACAAGGGTGTGATATATATGTTTTTATTCGGCTGTAGATCTGATTCATCTATTATTGTCGTTAAAGTTCACCCGCGATGATGTTAGGTGGGCAAGGAACGGATTATCAGTATCTGATCCCTGTCACTGCACAAACAGTAAGTGGAACAGCTGTTTATATTGAGCCTGAAAGTTAAAGCCGTTTAAAGCCCTCTCCTAGAGGGCTTTACCCCGCTAACGTGCATGCAACATTGCCACCCTCTCCAGTCGTCATTAATCGCGGCAAGATCTCTTTATCTGATAAGCGGCTTTTTCCTTCTTCATTGCTACATTTAATGTGCTGTGTACTGAAAATAGGAAAGTTTTAATGAAGACCCTTCTATCTGTCATCCTGATATCTCTTTGTTTGTCCCGATTTGCTTATGGCGCAGATCAGCCCGAAGATGCGAGCGCGGTTGTTCAAGATGCTAAGGAAGAATGCGCTCGTTTTGAGAATGGCGAATTCCACGCGACTGAGCAGGCCATTTCATTGCATGACTTTACCGGTGATGGCCAACCAGAGGAAATCGTGGACGCGGCGCAGTTCTCCTGCTCAACCTCGGCTTCCATGTGGGGTGGCTCTGGTGGCACATTCCTATGGGTCGTTGTTGATGGAAAATCATACGAATTTCTTGCCAATAAATGGAAAATTGTCGATTTTGATGGGCAATCAGTCCTCTTACTTGCGGTTCATTCTTCTGAATGCAGCGATGACATTGGCCCCTGTTATCGGGCGCTGGTTTGGAGCGATGGTTTCAGGACAACACGCTGAGTTGGTGGTTTTGCAGTACGGGCATCAATCACGGAAAGCTGATAAATAACAAGGTATTATGTATTTTTATCAGCCTATCAATACAAGGAAAGGGATTTGAGTCAGTACTTTGATAACGTGGCTAGCGATTGGGATACATGCCCTGCTAAGGTCGAGCGCGCTGAAATAACAGCAGCAAAAATCAAAGAGATTCATTTTGAATCAAAACATAGCATTGTTGATTTTGGCAGTGGCACGGGTTTATTGGGCTTTCAGCTCAAGGATACGTTTTCTCATGTTCACCTCGCCGATGCATCGGAGAAAATGCTTCAAGTTGCTCAAGCCAAAATAGCTGCAGCGAATATCAATAACATTGAAACCCATCAAATTGACAGGCTGTCTGAATTAACATCAAAACATTCAGCGATAGCGACATTGATGACACTTCATCACATCCCTGATGTAAATGAATTCTTTACTGACGCTTATGGTGCGCTTGAAGATAATGGCATGTTGATCATTGCCGATTTATACGAAGAGGATGGTTCGTTTCATAAGCATAACCCGAGCTTTGATGGCCACAATGGCTTTAATGTTTCAGCGTTATCAGCTATTGCGGAGAACGCAGGTTTTATCGTTCAGCATATAGAGCAGTATTATGAAATTTGGCAGGAAAACTTCGAGGGTGTTGAAATATCGTATCCACTGTTTCTGTTCGTCGTGAAGAAGTCAAAGCAAACAACGGCACAATGAGGCCATTAAGGCCCTCTTTAGTCCAGAGGGCTGTTTATCTACTATCAAATCATTCCAAGGTGTTGGTTATGCTTTGGTTGCCGAGAACAGGGCGACACAGCCAATCACTTCCACCTTCACATTCGAAAAGTACTGATGCAGGGCCTCTTCTAAAGCGCCGAGTTCGTCGTGATCATTACAGAAAATGCCTTTCTTGTTGTAGAGCGACATCAGTTTCTGGGCGAAGGCATTTTTCTCCGTCCCCTGGCCCAGAATCGTACTGCCAAACACCACGCCTCCGGAGCTCATCACCTCTCTAATGTGCGAGAACACGATGCTTTTTTCAGACATGCTTCCCGGCAGGCAGTGCAGCAGGTAGTTAATGCTTACCGAATCGAACGCCTCGCAACCCAGTCCAAACGGCTCGAGCACATTGCGGCAGTAGATCTCCGGCTTTAGATGCTCGATAGCTTTGGCCGTTGACTCCAAGCTGTTTTCATTAAGGTCTACCAAAGCGATTCGTTGGCCCCCGGCCGGCAAGTTTTGCTTGAGGTAATACCCCGTCCCCACCCCGACATCAAGGTGGTTAGCTGTAACTAAATCGGCAAACTGCTTGCTGATTAGACGTGTCGGGCATTTCCATAGGTAGTGATTGGAAAAACCTAATACCCATAGATCATAAATTGAGAGGACTTTCTTCGAGTAGACGGCTTGGCCTGCGACAACATCTTTATTCATCTATTTATCAATACTTTGAATCAAACGAATATGCAAAATATAGCAAACTGCTGTCACAGCAAAACATACCAGTTAAAAAGGTAGAAAATTAAACCACGCAAATTATACCGAACACACTCAAGCGAAGCCGCTGGCTACCAAGCCAAGATTACGTTACGTCATGCTCGCAGCTACCTTTTTTGGCGACCCACATTTGATGTTTGTGGCAATGGGAAAACAAGATCGCAGAGCAGTTTGGGCACAGGTACTTGAACGCATGCCGATGCGTTATCTTCTCTAGCCAGGTTCTGTGTATCTGGTTCAAGAATACATATTGAGAGCAGCTTGGACAGTTAGTATGCATAAAAATCCTCCTATCATTCTATGCCTACAAAGCGTAACCATAACAAACTAAATGCATAGATGCTATTTTTCAGTGATTTCGCTCCCAAATATTACAACAGCAAACAATAGCCACAGGGAATGCTTTTACCTTCACTGTCTAGGAGAGCCGCCTTGTCCGCCTCGTTGTGGTGATGACTGCAGCTTTCGCGCCCGGTACAGGCAGGTTTCCTCCTCTACCCCCTCCCGCCTTGCTAGGTTATGATTTCCTTTTTGAAAGGGACGTTTAATGAAGCACTTACATTTGGTGATTTTTGCACTGTTTCTGTACTTGGGCCTGTTCTGGCCTGATATGGACAAGCAACTGATGTCCCTGCTGCATCACCGCTCTATGATCACCCATAGCCCACTGTTGCCAGTGTTGGTGCTGGTATTGCTGCGCTCAAAGTATGCCAAACCGATTGCCGCCGGGCTGAGTGCGGGGATCAGCATCCACTTGGCGGCGGATGCCCTGTCACCAATGGGCGGGTTTTCGCAAATCTACCTGCCTGCGCCGTTCAAGGCATCGATTGGGGCAACGGAATCATTACTGTGGCTAGGTTTGAATGCGGTGGCGGGGTATTTTCTGGCCTTGAGGCTGCTCAGAGCCCATAGCAAAACCATTCCCTTTATATACCTGCTGGCGGCAGGAGGGTATGCGCTTTACATCAAAGACGATATGCGGCCATGGCTGGCCTGTCTGGCGATTTTCCTTATCCCTTTTTTGTTCGACAAGGCCAAGAGCAAACTGAGGCGAATTGCTTAATCGCGGTGAAGTGCTTAAAGCCTCACGATGAGGCCATGACTTTGATACCGAAAATGGTAAACAACCCACCGGTTATATAATCCATCACACCCGAAATACGGGCATAGACACTTTTCGCAGATTGATGTGAGAAGGCCGTCGCGAGCAGTGAGTGCCAACACAGGGTGATTGAAGACATGGTGAGCATGATGGCTAAGATCATCGTCGTTGTCATTGCTCCGGACACACTGCCAGGCATGCTCTGTGGCATAGCCACACTGAATAAACTGACCACGAAAAAGCCGGTTTTCGGATTGAGGATGCTGGTGATAAACGCCGTGATAAAAACCTTTTTGTTCGATGGCGATATAATCTGTTGGCCTCGAGGTAACTGGCCAAGCCTTTTTGTTTTGCGGGTTTGGTAAATCTGGCGAAGCCCCAGATACAATAAGTAGCTACCGCCCACCACTTTCATCACGCTAAACAGCTGAGGAAACGTCGTCAGCAAGATAACCAGTCCAGAGCCACCTAAAAACGCCCACAGCAATATAGCGGTACTGACCCCAAAGGCAGAGAACATGGCGAGAGTGCGGTTGTATTGCAGTGCGGTATTAATCGTTAGGAGTACATTGGCTCCTGGCGTCGCCACAGCGAGTATCCAAATCAATGCCACATGAGCAAGCACCAATAACACTTCCATTACCAACCATCCCTATCAAGTAAGGCAACCGCCGAATATTCTGTCAGTATCCATGGAATTTTCACAAAGACAAGATATTGATCTACAAAGCAGTATCTCGGTCATAAGCCATCATGACGACTGCCAAATTTCCCCCCTCGATTCTCAGCATGCAAAAACACAACGGCTTGCTGTAACAGGCACCGAACAACTTGTCGCCGCAAGATATTGACCAAGTACTTATCGAGAAATTTCTGTAACGGCTATTTAGCATCCATCTTGTTAACTTAGTGGTATATTGAATCTCATCAATCGGGCTAGTACAGGACAGAGATTTTGCCGGCATCACTCTTTAACCCCAAACCCTATAAATTCGGGCTCACCCTCTCTGGCGGTGGCGCTAAATGCATGGCGCAAATCGGTATGTTGCAGTACCTCGACGAGCAAGGCGTAAAACCGGATGTGATTTCCGGGGCTAGCGGCGGCGCACTTGTCGGGGCGTTGTATGCGGCTGGCCATAGCCCGGAGAATATCCTGTCATTCTTTATCGAAAGCCAGATGTTCAAAGCCAGCAGTTTCTCTTTCAACAAGCTGGGCTTGATCAACGCCGAAAAGCTCAACCGCCATTTCCACGGCTGGATCAAACGGGATAACTTCGATGCGCTCGACATTCCACTCTATGTCGCGGCAACCGATCTCAATAACGCGCAACAAGTGGTGTTCCATGAGGGAGAGCTGATTCAGGCGCTACTGGCCTCGGCGGCTTATCCTGGCATGTTCACGCCGGTAAAAATCGGCGACAAACTGTTTGCCGACGGCGGTATCACCAATAACTACCCGACCGATCTGATCCACGGTTTATGTCGCGCTCATCTCGGGATGTATTTGAGCCCGTTGGAGCATAAAGCCAGCCATGAGTTTACCGATGCCTTTGATGTCATCGACCGGGTATTTGAAATCTACAGCTCGGCGCACCTTCTGAAAAGCATCAAGTTACCCGATATCAACCTTGCTCCGGAAGGGATTGATAAATGGGGGGCATTCAACGTCAACAATGGCAGCCTGACCACACTCTATAACTTGGGCTACGAAACCACACGGGATTACTTCTCGGGCGAAGGGGCCGAATGGCTGGCAGAGCTCAAGAAGTCTTTATCCAAAAAATCATTATTAGACAGCTTTACTCGGTAAAAACCTCTCTATTCACCCCCTCAATAGTGGGCCGATTGTATATTATGGCCCACAGCCCTGCCTATAAATAAAGGCCGCTAAAAAGCGCCTGCAACTCAATAACTTTCACCCGCACCGTAATTCAATTACAGGCTGTATTTTCCTTGCTGAACCTAAGATAAACAGGATATGAAATCCGTTGAAAACGGTGAAATTCAGCCAAAACGCAAACCGATCTAACTCAAACTTTTAAGCTATGCAATTAGCAAAATAAAACCTTAGTCACATTAAGCGAAATTTATTAAATTTCCATCAGTTTGACCAAGCTCTAATTTTAGCTATTGATTTGTCACTCAGATAAAAAATGAAAATTAATTACCTGCCCATTTTGAGAACCAACAAATAAAAACCCGCTTGACACCAAAATTTATTAGATCGCCATCACATTTTCTGCCCATTTGATTCTTTAAATGGGTTGTATTGATAATAACCCCAACAACGAACAACAGGGTTAAAGACATGCTATACGAGTTAATTGATCACGAATTAGTGGATGTCATCAACGACGGTACATACCAATGGCAAGAAGCTGTAAGGAAAACAACTCACTACCTTGAGCAACGTGGCTACGTGTCGAATCAGTATGCCGATGCCATTATCCAATCGACACAAGAGAATGGTCCTTACTACGTATTATGCCCTGGCCTCGCAATGCCTCACGCACGACCTGAAACAGGGGTATTGAAAACTGGGCTTGGTATCCATGTCTTCCCGTCCCCTGTTGATTTTGGCTCTGATCTCGGTCCGGCCAATGTCCTTATTACTTTAGCAGCAAAAGACTCTGATACCCACATAGAAGTGATTCAAGCCTTGAGCGAGATGTTTGTGGATGAAGAGAACATTGAGAAGCTAGCCCAAGCATCTTCCAAAGAACAAGTGCTAGACATAATAAAAGCATACTAAGAGGGAACATAACGTGAAACCAAACATGCGAGCTAATGTGCAAGCCTTTGGCGGTCATTTGACTGCCATGGTATTGCCGAATATCGGGGCCTTTATTGCCTGGGGCTTTATAACCGCACTCTTCATCCCTACCGGTTGGGTACCAAACGAAGCCTTTGGTGAGCTAGTTGGCCCAATGATCACTTACCTACTGCCACTGCTGATCGGTTACACCGGCGGCCAGATTGTCGGCGACAAGCGCGGAGCCGTTGCCGGTGCTATCGGTACCATGGGTGTTATCGTCGGCGCGGATATCCCAATGTTTGTCGGCGCGATGATCATGGGCCCACTGAGTGCCTGGGTGGTGGTGCAAATGGATAAGCGTATCCAGCACCGCATTCCATCAGGCTTCGAGATGGTGGTGAACAACTTCTCGCTGGGTATCGTCGGCATGATCCTGTGCCTGTTCGCCTACGAGATTGTTGGCCCGGCCGTCACAGCCGCGAACCTGTTCGTCAAGTCAGGCATCGAGGCGCTGGTTGCAACCGGCTTCCTGCCGCTGCTGGCGATTATCAACGAACCTGCCAAGGTACTGTTCCTGAACAACGCTATCGACCAAGGGATCTACTACCCACTTGGCCTGCAGGCAGCAGCAGAAACTGGCAAGTCCATCTTCTTCATGGTGGCCTCTAACCCGGGTCCGGGTCTCGGTATGCTGCTGGCTTACGCAAAATTCGGCCAGGGTCTGAGCAAGCGCTCTGCACCAAGTGCCATCATCATCCACTTCTTCGGCGGTATCCACGAGCTTTACTTCCCGTACGTGCTGATGAAACCAATCATGATTGTGGCAATGATTGCCGGTGCAGCAACCGGTATCGCCACCTTCAACCTGCTAGACGCTGGTCTGGTAGCGGGCCCGAGCCCAGGTTCAATCTTCTCTTACTTGGCACTGACACCGAAAGGCAGCTTCATCGCGACGATTGCCGGTGTGGTATCAGCAACAGTCGTATCCTTCCTTGTCGCCAGTGCGATTCTGAAGATGAGCAAGTCAGAAGACAAAGAGAACGAGTTCGAACAGTCGGTCTCTGACATGAAAGACATGAAAGCCGAAGGCGCGGTGAAACCTGCCGCGGCAGCAACCGAAGCGCCAGCAAAACCAATCCAGTTTGTCGCCTTCGCTTGTGATGCAGGTATGGGCTCCAGTGCGATGGGTGCCTCAACCTTCAAGCGCAAGCTGACCAAGGCGGGGATTGATATTGAAGTGAAGAACTTCGCCATCGAGAAAGTCCCAAGTGATGCCGACATTGTGGTCACCCACGAGAGCCTCGAAAACCGAGCGGTTAACGCGACAGGGCTACCGGTCATCACTATCAAAAACTTCCTTAACGACCCTGCTCTTGACGAGCTGATGGTAACAATCGAACAACAAGCTTAAAGCCTAACTGAGCATTATAGGGCGGTTCGCCGCCCTATTTAGGAGAAATCATGGTACAAACAACAGCAGCGGTCATCTGTGGCGAAAAAGATGTTCAACTGAGAACGTTCGAACTGCCGGCCATTTCAGCCGATGAGCTTCTGGTTAAAAACATCTCGAACAGCATCTGTCTTTCGACTTACAAAGCGGCTCTGCTAGGTAGCAAGCACAAACGTGTACCGGAAAACATCGAAGACGTGCCGGTTATGACCGGCCACGAATACGCCGGTGTAATTATTGAGGTGGGTGACAACCTCAAGGACAAATTCACCGCCGGTGATTACTTTGTCCTCCAGCCGGCGATGGGCCTACCATCAGGCTATTCTGCCGGTTACAGCTACGAGACATTCGGCGGCAACGCCACCTACTCGATCATACCAAAAATCGCCATCGACCTAGGCTGTGTACTGCCATACAAGGGCGAGTACTTTGCCGATGCATCGCTGGCCGAGCCGATGTCTTGCATCATCGGCGCTTACCACGCCAGCTACCACACCACGCCGTATGTTTACGAACACCAAATGGGCATCAAAGAAGGCGGCTCGCTGGCCCTGCTGGCCTGTGCCGGCCCGATGGGTATCGGGGCCATTGATTACGCCATCAATGGCCCGGTAAAACCAAAAATCATCGTCGTGACCGACATAGACCAAGCCCGCCTGGATCGCGCAGAAAGCCTGATCCCGGTTACCACGGCCCAAGACAAAGGTATTGCGCTGCACTATGTGAATACCGCGAAAGTGGACTCTCCGGTTGAGTATCTGAAATCGCTCAACGATGGCCAGGGCTACGATGATGTCATGGTCTATGCGGCGGTAGCACAGGTGCTGGAGCAAGCCGACGAACTATTGGGCAACGATGGCTGCCTGAACTTCTTTGCCGGCCCGACCGACAAGAACTTCAAGGTACCGTTCAACTTCTACAACGTGCATTACGAATCAACCCATATTGTGGGCACCTCGGGCGGCTCTACAGGCGATATGATCGAGTCACTGGATCTCTCTTCCGATTATTTGATCAACCCATCGTTTATGATCACCCATGTGGGTGGATTGCAGGCAGCGCCGCATACGATTTTAAATCAATTGGAAATCCCGGGCGGCAAAAAGCTTATTTACCCGCACATTGATCTTCCGCTAACCGCTATTGATGACTTTATGTCGCTTGCTGATCAAGACCCGTTCTTCGCTGAACTAGACGCTATTTTGAAAGCCAACAACTATGTGTGGAACGTAGATGCAGAAAAAGCGTTGCTAGAGTTTTATGACGTGAGCTTGGCGGTTTAGTTACAACGAAATTATGTGGTAGCCTTTGCGCTGCCACATAATGAAGAGGTCACAAACGTTGTCACGTGAACATGAATTACTGAAGAAACTGGAGGAGTGCGATAATGCCACTTCGTTTCTTCAGGTTTCTAACAAAATAATAAACCTCAAGTTAAAAGCATTACTCCCTAAGGTATTCGTCCAGGACGAATTGGTCATGGAGTATGCTGTGGAACCCTTGCTGAGGGAAGATGGCCCGCTGGTTACAACTGATGTCGTCTCTAAGCTGATGTTTGCAATGGGTAAAATCTCACTGGAAACCTATGCGGATATTGGCTTATACAACCAGACATTGGACTATGCCGTGGCCCTGACCGACAAAGTTTCCTATGGTGATGATGTGGTTTACGACTTCATTAAAAGCCAATCGGTACTCTCGTCACAGCAAGATGGCTTTTATCTTGAGTCCATCAACAAATTAAAGTTTTCCTCTTTCGAAGCTTTTTCACAAATGAGATACGAAGCACTGATCAAAACCGTGCTCAACCTGTCCTGTGAACTGTTATTAGAAAACATCGAAAGAGAGATCAAACAATGAGGCCTCACGATGAAAGTGAATTTGAACATCAGTGGATTCGATACCGAAGCGGTATTTCCCGATAAAGATATCAAGACCATTCATAAACCCCTGGTGGAGAAATTTACTCGCCTCTACCAAGAAACCCAGCAGCGCATCGTGATATTTCTCAGCGCGCCTCCAGGTAGCGGAAAATCCACCCTCGCGGCATTTTGGGAATATTTATCCGAACAAGACGACCAGCTGGAGCCTTTGCAAGTACTGCCTTTTGATGGCTTCCACTACCCGAATGACATTCTCGACAACAACACCATTGAGCGCAATGGCGAAACCATTCCCCTGCGCAGTATCAAAGGCTGCTACGAAACCTTCAATTTAACCGAACTCATCGACAAGCTTAAACAGCTCAAAGTGAAAGATCCCAAGTGGCCTTATTACGACAGAAACCTGCACGATCCGGTCGATGATGCCATTGACGTCACGCGTAACATTGTGGTGGTTGAGGGTAACTGGCTGTTGCTTGACGAGCCGGTGTGGCAGGGACTGTACAATCTGGCAGACTTCACGGTCTTTATCGATACCCAACCCGAGTTTCTGCAAGCGCGCTTGGTCAACCGGAAAATCCGGGGCGGCAGTTCGCCGGAGGAGGCCTTGGCTTTTTACCAAAAATCGGATGCCGTGAATGTCGAGAAAGTCCTTAACCACTCCATCAAGGCTGATTTGAATTTGTTTATGAACCGAGACGGTTCATTTGAAATCCAATAAGCTGTCCACCATTGTAGGAGCAGAACAAGGAGATCACTATGGAGATCGTGATTGATAGCCACACCCACACCATAGCCAGTGGACATGCATACAGCACCATTATCGAAAACGCTCAGGCTGCCAAGAACAAGCAGCTGAAGCTGCTTTGCACCACCGACCATGCGCCTGAAATGCCTGGGGCCCCTCACTACTGGCACTTCAACAACCAGCGGATTTTGCCCCGCTTCTTACATGAGGTGGGGATCCTGCGCGGGGTAGAGGCCAATACGCTCAATGTGAAGGGCGAGATCGACCTGCCCGCATCAACAGACCAGCACCTGGACTGGGTTATCGCCAGCTTCCATGAGCCGGTCTTCAAACCGGCGACTGAGGCCGAGCATACTGCCGCCCTCGTCAATGTCATCAAGAGCGGCCGGGTGGATGTGCTAGGCCACCTGGGCAACCCCAACTACCCGTTCGATATCGAGCAGGTACTCAGTTGTGCCAAGGCGCATAACGTGGCCATCGAGGTCAACAACACCTCACTGACCGGCAAAAGCCGCAAAGGCAGCGACGTGCGCTGCAGCAATATCGTCGAGATCGGCAAAGAGATCGGGGTGTATTTCACCACCGGCTCCGATGCCCACTTCTGCGAAGAAATTGCCCGGCTCGATCTCGCCATTGCATTGCTGGAAAAGCACGGTGTCAGTGAAGAGCAAATCCTAACGACATCGACTAGCCGCTTTCTCAACTTCCTGCTGCTGCGCGGCAAACCAGAGATCACCGAATTCGCCGGTTTGTATTAATTAGGATCGACATATTGGGACGTTGAAATGCCGACGCAATGTCGGCATTTATATTTATGCAAACAGCATGTTGACCATTACTTTGCGTCAACTCGTCAGTGCACACTCCTTGTCAAACCTGATCGCCTCGGCAAAGTCCCTATCATGGCTCACTAGAATAAACGCCCCCCGATACTGGCTTAGCGCCTGCGCCAGTTGTTGCTTGGCGTCGATATCCAAATGATTGTCGGGCTCATCAAGCAGTAGCACAGGCTGCTCGGAAAGATGGCTGACCATCAAAATCGCCAGCTTCATCTTTTCCCCGCCACTTAAATACATCACCCGGCGGTAGACACTGTCACGGCGAAAACCTATGCCGGCCAGCAAGGTTCTGGCATCGCTTTCGCTCATGCCATCGCAATAGTCCATCAGACACTCCAGCATGGTGCTGTCGTCGCTGAGCAGGCTGAAGTGCTGATCGAGATACTCTGTTGTTGCATTGACAGTCATTGTTCTCGATGGCATTTCAGCTTGATGGTGAATCGCCTTGAGCAGGGTGGATTTGCCACTGCCATTGCCCCCCGTCAGATAGCAACGCTCTGATTGCACCAGCACCAAGTTTACGGGTTCAGGGGTGCCATAGGGCAACAGATAGCCTTCAACTCTAAGTACGGTTGTCTTTTTTGCCTGGCCGAACTCTGCCAAATACAAATAGCGTGGCTTTATGGCTTCCTGCTGCTGTTGCAACGCAGAAAGCTTTTGCTGGCTGCGTTTAAGCTGGTTCTGATGGTTCGTTGCGGCGGCAGATTGGCTCTGCTCCGCCTTGTCTTTCATCGCATCAAGCAAGATTTTGGGCTGGCTGCCGGTTTTCCTCAGCCGGTTCCCTTGCGCCTGGCGCTGCTGGGCTTTTTCCTTGCTCGCTTGCTGCTGACGCTCGATTTTCTTTTGCTCTGACTTAAGCTGGGTGATCTGCCTATCGAGTGCATTTTCCTTGAGGGTATGCTGGCTAAAGAAGGCATCGTAGTTTCCCTGGTAATACTGCAATCCCAAGCTGGTTAGGTGGTAAATACCCTCAACATGACGGAGCAATTCCCTATCATGGCTGACCACCAGGGCTTTTCCGGAAAACTGCTGGAGTTGGCCGATGAGCCACTGGCGGCCTCGGGCATCAAGGTGGTTGGAGGGCTCATCGAGCAGCAAGATATCAACCTGTGATTGAAACAGCTGGTGCAGCTGCAACAGTGCCAGTTGCCCGCCGCTCAAGTCACGGCACAGGGCCTCTGGCGAAGCCGGTAACCCAAGTTCCGCCAACAACTGCTGGGTTCGCGTCGTAACCTCCCAGTCATCGGCAATGATGTCAAAATAATGGGCATCGCATTGGCCTTGCTCTACCGCTTTGATAGCGGCCAGCTTATTACTAACCCCAATAAATTCACCAACCGTCTGCGTACTTGTCAGTAATTTTGAAGGTTGCTGGGAATAGAGGCCGATCTGCCCCTGGCAAGAAACGCCCCCTGTTGTCGGCGTTAATTTTCCAAGCAGCAATGATAATAACACCGACTTGCCCACGCCGTTGCGGCCGACCAAGCCGGTCAGCTTGTCATTCAAGCTGATGTTGAGGTGTTGAAATAGCCACTCCCCAGTGTCTAACTGAAAAGCTAATTGATGGGCGATTAATGCAGGCATAAATACCTCCCTATTTATCAATCACACTAAATTTCTAATGTGATTGTTATTAAACAAGGGGTTACGTCTTTCTACGCCAATAGAATGACCAGGCAGTTACTTTGATCCCACTGTGCGCTCGGACAAACATTCAGATGTCAGCAAAAAGCCTTAGCAACAAGCGCAAATAGATATTTTAGATAGAGAAGATATGACGAAGTAACGCCCACTAACCCCGAGAGTCCAAGATAATAAAAACTGGCTGTCAGGAAGTTAGTTGTTCATGTCGGCGTTAGCTCCTAGAGAAATGATGGGGGAATTTTATCCAAGACACTCAGTACTAAGCAAGCAAAAGAAGCCTGTTTAGAAGTGTGGGAGCTAAGACTTTGAAGTAGCTTCCATTCGCTCTCTTAGCTCTATAACAAGTGGATTCTCTGTATATTGAAAAATCCTTTCGGGAACCGCAAATACAAGTCGTTTCCCTATAGTGCCGCTTTCCTTTAGCTCAACAATGATTCTTTCCGGTTTTCCTTTCTCGCCGTAAACGTGCTTAATTTCATTGAAATCAACAAGCTGGCTCGAATCGCCTTTCTTAAAGAGCAAATAGTCACCGTAATCTATCACTTCATAAGACACATCACTCAGTTTTCTCTTATACAGAATAAAAGCCACAACACTCATAAATATAGGTATGAGTAACGCGAAGAGGTTTTCTTTATAAACACCAGAGACAAGAACAAAAATCAAAAAACCAACGATAAATACCAAAGACACCAATAACAGTGCCTCTTTTTGAACTAACGTTGAGCCCGTTAACTTTCTCATTGCGATATTCCCCTTCCATTTGGGCATATAAATCCATTTACAGCCTGTCTACTTTAAACCACTTTAGTGCCTAGTTCATATCCCCAAAACGTCATCTTGCCTTCGCTTGCTTACGCGCTTTTTTCTTCACCTATAAATCAGCCAACCAAGCCACTAGTAATATCTTTTAATCTTTGGCACTCTGTAATGCTGCGCTCATTTTACCGCAGTGGCTGCGTCAGCAGTTTCAATAAATTAAATAGGTAAAATATGAAGTTTCCACAAACACTTCCAAGCACTCATCAGCAGCTTCTAGAAAAAATCATTGCGGCTTTCTCGCAGGATCCTCGCATTCTCGGTATTGGTGCCAGCGGCTCGTTTGCTGCTGATTCCATGGACAAGTACAGCGATCTCGATTTGGTTATCGCGGTTGAACCCTCTGAATTCGACGACATCATGAAAGAGCGTTTCGAGATCATTGACCGTGTTGAGGGCAAACTCGCCGCCTTTACCGGAGAACACGTCGGTGAACCACGTCTGGTTATCGCCCTGTTCGAACCAAATACTGTGCACGTCGACCTCAAGTTCGTTGCCCTGCCGGATGCCGCTACCCGTGTTGATGAGACAAAAGTCGTGTGGGAGCGGGAAAGTTACCTATCGGATGTCTACCAACACTCCCAGCACCATTTCCCACAACCGGATCCACAATGGATTGAAGACAGGTTCTGGATCTGGACCCACTACGCGGCAACCAAAATTGCCCGAGGCGAATATTTTGAAACGCTTGAGTTTATTTCCTTTATCCGCCAGGTTGTGCTGTCACCTCTGGCATTGAAACAAGGCGGTTTCACCCCATTCGGCGTGCGCAAGGTCGAAAAGTACCTGCCGGAATTTGCCAAACAACTTGAAGAAACGGTAGCGAAACCTGAACCGGCCTCTTTGACCAAAGCGGTGAAAAAATGCGTAGGGCTTTATCTTGAGCTGCGCGAGAAAGAAACGGTGAACACCAACGCCGAAGCCCAAACGGTTGCGGAGGCCTACCTCAACAAAGAGTGTGGCGAGTAATAACCTCAAGTTAATCCTATAAATGAAATAGAGCCTCAAGTGAGGCTCTATTGGGTATCTTTGCACATTAAACTCACCGCCAAGGTCTGGGCCAGATAGACCGAGCAACTGAGTGAGCGGAAGCCCAAATTATCCCCTTCCTGCACCTCGAAGCAGACATCCATCTTGTTGCCCTGCTCCATCATTTGGTTATCGGTGATGGCAATAATCGGCACCTTCTTTTGGTAAGCAAGGTCGATAACGTCGGTGGTTTCCGGCGCATATGGGCTGAAAGTGAAGGTAACCAATACGTCTCTCTCACCCATCAGGCGGGTCAGCGGCGATAGCATCCCACCGTTATCATCAATCAATACAACATTGTTATTGGATTTCATCAAGGCATACCAAAGGTAGAAAGCCACGGGATACGCCCGCCGCATACCCTGGATGTAAATCGTCTCGGCCCCTTCAAGCAAGCTAACCGCCCTGTCCAGCTTCTGTGGCGACACCGTGATTTGCAGCTGCTCCATGGCCTCAATATTTGCCGCGCCGAAATCATGGAAAATCGCCGCGGCGGAATCCGGGCCAAACTCCGCTTCATTCTTCGCCTTGCGTACCCGCTCTTTGTAATCACGCGGGCGGTTGAAGTAGTGATCCCGAAAAACGGCTTGCATCGAGCTGAACCCAGAAAAGCCCATGGCATTGGAGAAACGGCTAAGGGTGGACAACGGCACACCGGCCTGCTCGGCGATGGTAACCATGGTTTCGACAGCCACCAGCATTGGCTGGGCCATGGCAAAGTCGGCCACCTGCTGTAGACGCGGACTCAAGTCGTCATAGCGCCTGACAATGTGATCTTTGAGGGTATCTAAATCGGTAGGAACAAGCTCGGCTACTTCCATATCTTGATGCTCTCCTGCGCTGAACCAAAAAAGCCCTGCAATCAGCAGGGCAAAGTTTTTATTACGACAGCAGTTTGAAATTACGAATCGCTTCTTCCTTCACCAAAGGCATTGCCTTCTTCATGAAATAAATCCGGTCAAACTTCTCTGGCTCTTCATTCATGAAGTCGCGAAGTCCATGCCCCAGCGCCTGGCGCAAGCAGGTACCGATGTTGAATTTCGATACGCGGGTACGCTTGAGCACTTCCATATCCTCATCGCGGATCCCGCTGGTGCCATGGATAACCAAGGGAATATCCACCATGCTGGCAATCTTGTCCAAGCGGCCAAAATCAATGGTGCAGGTTGGCTCGGTCAAGCGGTGTACATTACCCACCGATACAGCAACACAGTCGGCACCACTTTCCTTGGCGAAGCGGGCGGCTTCTTCTGCTTCGGTATAGATTGATTTGATGTGGTCGCGGCCTTCATCATAAGGCACCGAGCCAATCTCGCCTTCGACCGAAGCGCCCAGCGCGTGGGCAACGTCGGCCACGGCGCGGGTACGGGCGATATTCTCTTCGAGCGGCAGCTGGGAGCCATCGAACATCACCGAGCTAAAGCCGGCTTTCAGCGCGCGGAACACGATCTCTTCCTCATAGGTATGATCGAGGTGCAGACACACCGGCACCGAGCTGTTTTTCGCCAGCGCCAGGAACATCGCCGCTGCGGTTTCTACCCCGTAGAAGTCCGCCACATCCTTGTTGCAGGCCAGGATCACCGGCTTGTTCACTGCCTCAGCCGCTTCGACAACCGCACGGGCATCTTCGTAACCGAATACGTTGAAGCAAGGAACTGCATAGTCGGAAGCCGCGGCTTCAGGCAAAAGATCTTTTAAATTGACGAGCATAGTGGAAAGCCTCCGTGTTATTTGAACTTGGCGATCATGTCCTTGATGCCAGGGATCGTTTCGACTTGGTATTCGTGGTGCGGATCAAAATGCTGGATCAATGACTTCTCGGTTTTACCGACGATGATGGTGAAGTAGTACATCTCGTAACCCGGCGCTGCCACACTTGGATGGTAGCCTTTGTCGATGGCGATCACCGAGCCGGTACGGACGTGGTAAACCGGGCCGAAGTCATCTTCATGCTCGTAGAGGAACTGGGCACCGAAGCCGAAGTCTGGGTTGAAGCGGAACTGGTACACTTCTTCGTACAATGTCTCTTTGCTGCCATCAGGCTTAACTCGATCTTCATCGTGCTTGTGAGGAGGGAAGCCAGACCAACCACCGGCACCAACAGTAAACAGCTCACTGACCAATAGGCGTCCACGGTTGTCGGCATTCGACTGGCCCAGTACGTGTTTGATCTTACGGTGGGTTTTAGTGTCATCCGAGCCGTACTGAACGATATCGACATTCTCTTCGCGGATGCAGAAAGGTTCCAGTGATTGTTCGAACTTACCCCCGGCGATCATCACATCAGCCGTATCGCTGACACAGTCAATGGTTGCGCTGTAGCCAAGCGGCACATAGACCGCTTCAGGGTTGCCATCCCATACCGATTTACGCTTACCGATATTGTCGTACACTTCGGTCTTCTCGCCATTGGTCACAGTGATCGAACAGGTGCCGCCAGCAAGGACGATAACGGACTCGTAACCTTCAACAACATGCTGGTGCTGCTCACCCTGCGCCAAACGGACTTGGTTGAAATAACACAGCGGTGTGACTTCATCGTTCACATCGATGATAGGTTGGTTTTTATTATCAAACGGTGGGATATGCTTACCCATGACTCTCTCCTCACTGCCTGATTAACCTTGGGATGTAATCAGCACAGCCATGTAATAATTGGTTCTGTATAAAGGGAATAAAAAAGCCGGGTCTCGATGGTGTGTGCAGATAGAGGACTGAAAGTAACTACGCTGCACTGACCCGGCTGACCGAAATACCTTTAATCACTTCGTCCGGAGGTGACTGTTAAAGGCTTTGTTCTCTGGTCTCAATAAAGTCGAATAATTGTTCCTTGGTCGGCATCGCTTCGGTACAGCTGTTGCCGCTGACATTGATCGCCGCCGCTGCCGAACCGTGCTTGACGCCGTCTTCCAGCTCGCCGCCGTTAACCAGGGTCCAGATCAGGCCGCCAGCGAATGAGTCACCCGAGCCGAACGGCTTCTGTACCTCAACGCGGAAGATCCCCTGCTGGAACTTGTGGCCGTCGCGGCAGTACACTTTCGAACCGAACTCGCCCGCTTTAATCACTACCACTTGGGTATTGGCGCGCAGGAAGCGCTCGGCGGTGGCATCGTCGTCCTTGTTGCCCGGTGCCAGCACGGTTTCCATCATGTCGAATTCTTCTCGGTTGCCGATCACGATATCGGAAAGGCCCGCGGCAATGCCGTAGTAGATAGACGCATCGACATCGGTACGCCATGAATATGGACGGTAGTCGACATCCAGTACCACTAGCGTATTGCTGCGGCGCGCATGCTCCATCGCAATAAGCGTGGCTTCGCGGCTTGGGCTTTCAGACAGCGCCGTACCGGTGACCACCAACACTTTCGAGCTGGCAATGTAGGCTGGGTCGATCTGCTCTGGCTTGATGGTCAAGTCAGAGGCCTTGTTGCGGTAAATCAGAACCGTACAGTCACTTGGCTTCATCTCGGTAAACGCGACGGAAGTGCGCGAGCCCGAGTTGTCGGTCATCATGCCGTCAAGGTTGATGCCCTGGCCTGACATGTACTGCTTCACGTAGCCGCCGAATGCATCATCAGCGACGCAACCAATAAACCCGACCTTGCCGCCAAGCTTGCTCACAGCCACTGCGATATTGGCTGCCGAGCCGCCGACGAATTTGTTGAAGCCTGAAATATCAGCCATGTCCGTGTTTGATTCACGGGCGTAAAGGTCTACGCCCGCACGTCCCAACACGATGGCATCCAGCTTGCGGTCTTGCTGAAGTGCAATCTTTGTCATGGTCCGTTCCTATTACTCGTAATCAACCCAAGCTGCGTTCTGGTCTGCCGACTCGACGCACTTCTCACACAGGCGCACGCCTTCGATACCGGCATCGATACCCGGGAACCAAATACCCGCAAGGGTGGCTTGGTCGTCGCGGTCTGCCGCGTCGAATGCCAGTGCAAAGCGGTGGTACAGGTTTGCCCAAGACTCGAAGTAACCTTCAGCGTGACCACCGCCAACGCGGTTGGCTGCCACACCTTCGGCATCTTGGTACAGGTAGCCCATACCACGGTCTAGGATGCGAGGTGGCTCGCCCTGGATTTCGTAACGAAGCTGGTTTGGCTGCTCGTCCCACCACTCGATAGACGCTTTAGAGCCGACGATGCGGATCTTCTGCTGGTGCATAGAGCCTGAGTTCACGGCTGATGCCCAAAGCGTACCGACTGCACCGCCTTTGAACTCCAACATCACGTGGGCATTGTCTTCTAGCGGCGCGCGCGACTTGATGAAGCTCTGGCGCATGCAAGACAGGCGGTCGACTTCCAGGCCGGTCATCACTTCGCACAGGTAGAAAGCGTGGGTACCGATATCGCCTAGTACGTAAGTTGGGCCAGAAACCTCTGGGCTTACACGCCACTTCAGGCCCGGATCGTTCAGCTCGTACTCTTCGTTGTGGAATCCGTGTGCGAACTGCATGTTGATAACGCGAATCTCACCCAGGTCGCCACGCTTGACCATTTCACGCGCCTGCTGAACCATTGGGAAACCGCTGTAGCCGTACATCACGCCGATAACACGGTTGTTTTTCGCTGCGATCTCCTTCAGTTCTTCGGCTTCTTCAGTCGTGAAGGTGATTGGTTTTTCACACACCACGTGTAGGTTCGCTTCCAGCGCCGCCTTACAGATTTCGTAGTGGGTCGAGTTCGGAGTAGCGATAGAAACAGCCTGGATACCGTCTTCGCGCTGGGCTTCTTGCTCGAACATCTCTTTGTAGTTGGCGTAGCAACGGTCGCCGTCAAGGCCTAGGTTCTCACCGAAATCACGGCAGCGTGCAGGGTCGAGATCGAAAGCACCCGCTACCAGCTTGAACAAGCCATCGCGCTGCGCGGCATTACGGTGCGAGTAACCGATCTGGCTACCACGGCCGCCGCCTACCATTGCCCAGCGGATTGGTTGGTCAAAATGACGTTCTTCATTAAACATGGTTCACTCCTTGGCAGGCATCACGACTTCATACTGTGATACCTGCGGGTAAATTATTGGAAATATTAAGATTTAAATGTTCGGAATTCGTTTTAGCTTAGGAGCCGCGAGCTTACACATCGCGTCCCTATACACCACGTCTCTGGGTTGCTCGGCCTTCTTCCCAATCCGCGACTTTCTTCGCGGTGTGCTCGTTGCGAGTCACTTCAGGTAGCCCAACTTCCCACCAGCAGTCACACTTAGACCATGCTGCCGGTGATACCGGATCGATATCCACCACAATCACGTAGGTGCGGTCAGCTTCTTTAGCGCGGGCAAAGGCGGCATCGAACTCGTCGATAGAAGTCAGCTTCTCGGAAATCGCCCCTTGTGCTTCGGCGTGCTTGGCGAAATCAACACGGGCCAGCTCGCCATCTGGGCGGCGGCAGTCTGCCAGCAGGTTGTTGAACGACTCGTTACCGGTGTTGTTCTGCAGTTTGTTGATGACCGCGAAACCGCCGTTGTCACACACCACCACAATCATCTTGTGGCCAGTCAGTACCGATGAGTAGATGTCTGAGTTCTGGATCAGGTATGAACCGTCACCCACCAGCACCACGACATCGTTGTCTGGGTTGGCGATTTTCGCGCCCCAGCCACCGGCAATCTCGTAGCCCATGCACGAGTAACCGAAGTCGATATCGAATTTGCCGATCTGGTAGTTCTGCCAGTTCATTGACAGCTCAGCCGGCAGGCCGCCTGCTGCGGTCAGTACGGTGTCGCCTTTTTCCATCGACGTGTTCAGCTTGCCGATCACTTCTGCGTAAGACGACATGCCCGGTAGCAAGTCACCCTCTTGTGGGTGAGTACGGCGGTGCACCAGCTCTTTCCACTCATCGGCTTCCGCTTTGGCTTTTGCCGACCATTCATCGCCTGAACGCCAGTCGCCAAGTAGTGCAGACAACTTGGTCATGGATGTTTTGGCATCGCCCAGTACTGGGTAAGACATGTGCTTGATGGCGTCGAATTTCGCCACGTTGATGCTGATCAGTTTCATCTCTGGGTTCTTGAAGACAGTCCAAGAGCCGGTGGTGAAGTCCTGCAGGCGGGTACCGATAGCCAATACCACGTCAGCTTCATTGGCCATGTGGTTGGCAGAGTCTGAACCGGTTACCCCGATTGGGCCGGCATTCAGCGGGTTGTCCTGCAGCATGGTGGCGCGACCGGCAATGGTCTCGACCACAGGGATATTGTGCTTGCCGGCAAAGTCCGCCAGCTCGTCAGTCGCCAGCGAGTAGTGAACACCGCCACCCGAGATGATGAGCGGCTTCTTCGCTTGCATCAGAATCTCTTTCGCTTCTTCCAGCACGATCATTTCTGGCTCTGGACGGCGAATGCGGTGTACCTTCTCGGCAAAGAACACTTCAGGGAAGTCGTAAGCCACACCCTGGATATCCTGCGGCAAGCCTAGGAATACCGGGCCACAAGTGGCAGGGTCTAGCATGGTATCAAGCGCTTGTGGCAACGTGTGCATTAGCTGAGATGGCGACAGAACGCGGTCCCAGTAGCGGGTTAGCGGCTTGAAGGCATCGTTAGATGTCACAGACGGATCTTCGAAGTTCTCCGGCTGCTGCAAAACTGGATCTGGCAGGCGGCTAACATAGGCGTCACCTGAGATAAGTAGAAGAGGTAGACGGTTAGTGTGCGCGATACCGGCAGCCGTTACCATGTTGGTCGCACCTGGGCCGATAGAGCTGGTTGCAATACCGATTCGGCGACGTTGGTTAGCTTTCGCGTACGCAATGGCCGCTGTTGCCATCGACTGTTCGTTCTGACCGCGCCAGGTTGGGATTTTATCTTCAATATTCTTTAGCTGCTGGCCAAAGCACGTCACGTTACCGTGACCGAAAATCGCAAAGGCGGCACCAAAAAGTTGTTCTTTCTTTCCATCAATTTCAATCATTTGTGCTGCAAGGTACTTAGCAAGCGCTTCAGCAACAGTCAGGCGTACAGTTTTCATTGTCTTCCTCGATATTCAGTACCCGATGGGGCATCCCTACCCCGGCCACACCTCCCAGTTGGTTCGGCCGGGGATTCATTAGGGGGCTAGCACCCCCAGGGGTTCTTTGTTACAGGCCGTACTTGTTCGCGTAGCCAGTGATATTCTCGTAGGCTGTTTTCGCGTAAGTCAGTGGGTGTGCTTTGGCAGGGTCCTGCTCGGCTTCAACCAGTAGCCAGCCTTTGTAGTCACGCTCTTTCAGTGCAGCGAAAACGTCGTCGTAATCAACGTCGCCAGTACCAGGAACGGTGAATACACCATCAAGAACTGCGTTAAGGAATGATTTGTCTGCATCACGAGCGGCCTTCATTACGTCTAGGCGTAGGTCTTTAAAATGCATGTGGCCGATGCGGTGGCCCCAGCGCTTGATCATAGTGACAGGGTTACCGCCACCGTAGGTGATATGGCCAGTGTCCAGTGTTAGGTGAACCGCGTCGCCAGTCAGTTCCATCATTAGGTTGATGTCATCTTCTGTTTCACAGATGGTGCCCACGTGATGGTGGAAAGACAGCTTGATGTCATGCTCGTTTAGTAGGTACTCAGCAACAATAGTGAGTTTTTCACAGTAAGCTTTCCACTCGTCCATCGTCAGGATAACGCGCTGAGATAGTGGGGTATTGATGTCACCGTGAACTGTGTTGCTCACTTCACCGAATACCATCGCTTTACAGCCTGCCGCTTTCAGCAGTTTGATGTGATCCTGCATGGCTGCAATTTCTTCTTCCGCCGTCAGCGTCATCAAGTTACCGCTGTACCAGCCAGATGCCAGAACCAGACCGTGTTTCTCTAGAAGAGGGATAAGTACTTCTGGCTCGCGAGGGTATTTGGTACCTAGCTCAGTACCGGTAAAACCTGCTTCAGCCATTTCGCTCAAACATGTCTCCAATGGGATCTCGCCACCCAGTTCTGGCATATCATCGTTAGTCCAAGTCAGTGGGCTGATTCCGTATTTCACATTGCTCATGTTTGTTCTCCAACAATAACTTAAATAAAAAATTTAACGTGATGAGATGATTCGCGAACGCTCTGGATTATGCTTTTTTCACATCCGGACAAAGGACCTCGTGCCCTTCACCGTTCGCTTAACTTGGAAATCACTATAACCAAAAAACACAAAATGAAAAATATTTTTCGATCACTGAAAAGCATTTCACTTTTTTGAAAAAAACAGAAAAAAACCAGTCCCCATGCGGCTTCAAGCCGTTTCTTGAGCAAGATCACACATTGCAAATATCAATTAAAATCAACAATTTATACAAAACACCAAGTGTGAAAAATATTTTTCTTTATTTGATCCAGATATCATTTACGAATAAAAGGCTCTCTTGGGTGTAGCCGGGAGGTGACTATCTCCATATGATAAAACCATCACCTTATGAAAAAATATTTTCAAAGCACCATATAACTACTACAGATAAAAGGGTGAAATAAAACAGCCGATACTCATACCCTACAGTAATCAGCGTATCGGACCGCTACCCAACTCATGCTTATTCGATGGTTGAGCGAGAGAAGGGGGAATAAATCAAGGAGCAACACATGTCACCCACAACCGCGGCCGAGGCCCGAAAACATAATTTTGCTTACATTATTCGAATCTGTTGTATCGCAGCCCTAGGGGGAATTTTATTAGGTTATGATACCGCTGTTATTTCAGGCGCTATTGGTCCTATCAGAGAGCACTTTGGCTTAACCCCGGCACAAACCGGTTGGGCAGTATCAAGTGTTGTTCTAGGTAGTATTATCGGTGCCGTCAGCGCCGGTTGGTCCGCTTTAAAATACGGACGTCGTAACACCCTCTTCATCGCCGCCATCCTCTTTATGATCTCCGCCATTGGTTCTGCACTGGCAACCACCTTCTCGTTCTACGTCATACTTCGCATCGTTGGTGGTGTCGCAGTAGGCTTGGCCTGTGTGGTGTCACCTATGTACATGTCCGAGGTGGCACCGAAAGACTTCCGTGGCCGCGCCGTGAGTATGTTCCAGCAGTCTGCTGTTGTGGGTCAGACCGGTGTTTTCTATGTTAACTACCTGATTGCAAAAGGAATGAGTGAAGCATGGCTGGTTGATATGGGCTGGCGCTGGATGCTGGGTTCCGAGGTGATCCCTGCTGCGCTGTTTGCCGGCCTTCTGTTCCTGATCCCTGAGTCGCCACGTTGGTTGGTACTTAAAGGCAAGCTCGATCAAGCCAAGGAAACCCTGTCCCGCATCTCCAACCCGAAGCATGCTGACCAGCTGATCGGCGAGATCCAGGCGTCACTGGCTGATTCCAATCAGCCGGGCAAAAAACAAGTTAGCCTGCGCTCGCCACTGCTGTTCGCTATCTTGGTGATCGGTACCTTTGTCGCTGCCGCCCAGCAGCTAACCGGTATCAACGTCATCATGTACTACACACCGGAAATCCTAAGGCCGATTACCGGTAGTACTGAGAATGCCCTGTTCCAGACCACCTTCGTCGGTATTGTCTTCATCCTGGGTAACGCCTTGGGGATGTACCTGATTGACAAAGTCGGCCGCCTGCCACTGATGAAATACGGTACGTTTGGCTGTGCAGTAGGTATGACGGTAGTTGGCTACGTGCTTTACACCGGTACTGAAGGTTACGCGGCATTGTTTGCTCTGTGTCTGTACGTTGTATCGTACGCAACCTCTTGGGGCTGTGCGTGCTGGACCATGATCTCTGAAATCTTCCCGAACAGTATCCGCTCCCGAGCGATGGCTATCGCGGTAGGTGCCCAGTGGTTCACCGGCTTCCTGGTAACCCAGTCGTTCCCAATGCTGAACGAAAATGCCTTCCTAAAAGAACACTTCAACGGCGCCTTCAGCTTCTGGCTATTCGCAGTGCTGTCGATAATCTGTATGTTCGTCGTGGTCAAATATGTACCTGAGACCAAAGGCGTCAGCCTGGAGAAAATGGAAGAAGCAATGGCGAAGAAACTTGGCAAGAAAGTCACTGCGACTACTGGAGCCGAGGCCAACGCCAACGCCTAGTCCACTCGCTCCACCCGATTCCAATTGCTCCACATTTGGATGACAAACAGGCTTACCGAGAGGTAAGCCTGTTTTTTTATTGCGGGAGCTTCAGTTTGCAGGGGGGAGCTTTTCGCAAGGATTTAGCTTTGCAGCATCAGCTGGATATCCGGCGCTTTGTTGAGACACGCTTTGACCAGATCCGACTGCTGAGGCACAAGCCCTTCCCTTTTGTAATACATATAGAGCGGCAAAACCAAGTTCACTTCTTCGACCGGCACACAAACACAGTTATCCTGGGCAATAAATTTGATGCACTTGGGAGCAATGGAGATCCCCAGCCCCGAAGAGACAGAGGTCACTAGGTGGCGCATGTTATCCGGGTGGCAGTTTATATTGGGCGAGAAGCCATGTTCCTGACACAACAGCAAGATATGCTCATACATCTCAGTCCACTCATTGGGCCTAAACAGGATAAACCGCTCGTTACGAAGCTCACTCAGAGTCAACGTCTTGCGCTCGGCCAGCAGGTGGTTGAGCGGCAAAATCGCCATTAGCCGGTCGGAGTAGATCTTCTCTACCATAAACTGCTTACCGTCCAGTTTTGGCTGGCGGCGGGAAAAGGCGATATCAATCTTGTGCTCGGTTAATGCCTGATACTGCTCATCAGCAGTCATTTCAAACAGGTTAGTCTGAATGTTGGGGTTTGAGGCCATAAAGTTGCTCAGCAAGTGCGGCAGGAAAAATGAGCAAGCCGTCGCCAAATAGCCGATATTGATCTGGCACTCCCCTTGTTCGGTGGTCTGTCCCACCAGCGATTTTACCCTCTGGTCATTGGCAATAATATTCAGCGCTTCAGGTAGCAGTGCTTCACCTGCCTTCGTGAGCTCAACCTGATGGGTCGTTCGTTGGAACAGCTTCACACCCAGTTCATTTTCCAGCTCGGACACATGGCGCGACACCGTTGGCTGCACCGTATGCAACTCCCGTGCAGCAGCGGAAAAATTCTTTAATTTCGCAACGGTTATGAAAGTTCTGAGTGTTTTTATATCCATCCAACTGCTCATTCATCATTTGTATTATTGTTATACATTAATATCATTTCCCCAGATTGATAAGGGTCTCTATAGTGAAACGTGTATCAGGTCTCATTACCCGCATGGTTACTAGCACCAGAACAACTTCAAAAGGGATGAGACATCTCAACGTTGCCTTATATCACCTTTGCCCTATCACAATAGGAACCTACAAATATGGATATCGATATTCTTGTCGTACTCGTGTACTTCGTCTTTTTGATGAGCCTCGGCTGGGTCTTCCGCTCCGCAGCCGCCAATACCAGTGAATACTTCCGCGGAGGCGGCCGGATGCTGTGGTGGATGGTCGGCTCCAGTGCGTTCATGATGGCTCTGAGCGCCATGACCTTTACCGGCCTGATGGGTAAAGCGCTAACTAGCGGCATGTCTGTGGGTGTGGTCTTTATTGCCAACGCCCTCGGCTATTTCTGTAACTACCTCTTCTTTGCCGCCAAAGCGCGCCAAATGCGTGTGATCAGCCCACTGCAAGGTGTAAGACTGCGCCTGGGTAAAGTGAACGAGCAGGTTTTCACCTGGGCCAACGTGCCACTCAGCGTCCTGCAGGCGGCTATCTGGCTAAACGGTCTAGCCGTATTTACCAGTGCCGTTGTCGGGGTACCGCTTGAGCAAACCATCATCGGTGCCGGTCTGGTTGTGCTGTTCATGTCACTGGTCGGCGGCAGCTGGGCGGTTATCGCATCAGACTTTATGCAGATGATCATCATTACCGTGATGACATTCGTGGCTGCCATGGTAGCGATTTGGAAATCAGGTGGTGTTGGCAACCTGCTTGAAGTAGGCCTGCCAACCCAGCAGCTGATCGGTGACGGCTACAGCTACACCCACCTGTTCGTTGGCTGGTTTATCTGTATCTTCATCAAGCAGTTCTTCAGCACCAACAACATGGTTGACTCTTACCGCTTCATTGCCTCGAAAGATACCAAGAACGCCCGTAAGGCAGCCCTTCTTGCCTGCTCGCTGATGATCTTAGGCCCAATGATCTGGTTCCTGCCAGCCTGGTTTGTTGCCGGCAACTACCCGGATGTGGCGACTTGGGGCTTGGAAGGTCTGGGCGACAAGGTAGCCGATGCGACTTACTACATCTTTGTCAGCCGTGAAATGCCAGTCGGTATGGTTGGCCTAATGCTGGCGGCCATGTTCGCAGCTACCATGTCTTCAATGGACTCTGCCCTGAACCGTAACGCCGGTATCATCCTGAAAAGTGTTTACGAGCCTTACTTCTGTAAAGACTTCTCTGAAAAGCACCTGATGATGGCCAGTAAGATCCTAACTGCGGTATTTGGAGTTGTGATCATCGTAACCGGTCTATTCCTGACCTCGCTAAAAGAGTTCGGCCTGTTTGACCTGATGATGCTGGTCGGTACATTGGTTGGCTTCCCGGTGCTTATTCCTTCCATCATGTGTTTCTTTATCCGCAAGACACCGGACTGGTCAGGCTGGGGCACAATCCTTGTCGGTATGGGCGTGTCAGCCATCATCGCCTTCGGTATCACACCACAAGCCATTGAAGCGGTTCTGGGCCTAGATGCACCAATAAGCGCCCGTGAGTTTGCCGAAATGAAGTCTGTCACCCTAGGAGTGATCGGCCACATGTCTATTACCCTGCCATTCTTTGTCCTATCGCGCTTCTTCTACAAGGAGCCATCACCAGAGCGTGCAGCGGAAATCAACAAGTTCTTCAACAACATCGATACTGAAGTGGTGGTTGAAGATACAGAAGCGAGCATCCGCATGGATAACAAACAGCACGACATGCTGGGCAAGATGCTGCTAACGGCAGCGGTATTCCTCGCCTCACTGGCCCTTGTGCCTAACCCATTGTGGGGCCGCGCACTGTTCCTATTGGTTGCCTCGATTGTCGGCTTTATCGGCTTCCTGCTACTGCGCTCCAAGCGCAAGCTAGATGAAGCAACCAATGCCAAGCTGGCAACCAACTAAACGGTTTATCAAATTCTTTTGAACAACCAGTTATTTGAACAACTTGAGATAGGAGCACCTTGCTCCTATCTCTTTTCGGGAGACAAACATGTCAGTACAACAACGTTTTGGGGGCGAACTCAGCGAAGAAGAATTCAAAAAATTCACGCTCTACACCACCCAAAGCAACAACTTCGAGGATGACAATACCCGTGCCCAAATCCTCGGCTTCCAAAACGAAGGGGTACGCATTGCCCCGGGCGCTATCGTCCGCATCGGCGACAACCAAATTGCCAAGAACAGTTATATCGGCCTGTATAGCTACATCAACGGCGACGTCTCCATCGGCGAGAACGTGTTGATTGGCCCGCATGTCTCTATCGTGGCATCCAATCACTTATTCGACCCCGCTTCCGGCCACTTCAGCGACCGCAGTTGCCTAGAAAAAGGCAAAGTTATTATCGAAGACGGCGTTTGGCTGACATCCGGTGTGGTGATCACGCCCGGTGTCACCGTTGGCAAATCAGCCTTGGTCTGTGCCAACGCGGTCGTTACCCGCAACGTCGCCCCGCATGCGATTGTGGCAGGCTCGCCTGCCAAGCAGATCGGGGAAATCAACCCGCAAAGCGGCGAATACATCTGGTACAACAAGGAGGTATAATATGCTGTCTCTACGCCGAACCCATGACTTCCAAAAATTTGTGACGCCGGAGCAAAATAAATCTGCGCGTATTAACCCACCGAGTTTCAACTGGCCGCAGTCAGACTACCAAGCCACCTACAGCATCGAACTGGAGCATGTCGAAAAGCAACTGCAATGGCGCTGGGAGAATGCCAACTCACCGTTCCGCCTGCCATTCCTATTATCTTCAGGCCAATACCGCTGGCGGGTACAGGACACCGACAATAACACCTCGCAGTGGATGACGTTTTCCATTGACAGCCAGAGCGAAAAATACCTGCCGCCAAGTGCCATGGAGCTGTTCGAGTTGTGCAGCAAACACCAGCAGTTTTTGATGTATTTTGACCAGGATATCCCGAGCGTTCGTGATTTTTCAGCGCAGTCTTATCAGAAATTCCAAAACACGGCGAAGCTGGTTGATATTGATGCCATCAGATACCCGACGCATTACCGCCGCGGCCAGGAAGAAGGCAAGCGCACAGCCATTGCCAACGTGCGCAAATGGATTGATCGCGATTTGATGGCCCTGACCCTGCTCTACAAAATTTGGGGCGAGCAAGACAGTGGCGAACTCGCGGTACAACTGTTGTTACGACTGGCGGAATGGAGCCCGGAAGGCCCGGCTTCACTATTGCGCCCTTGCACCTGGGGCGACGAGGTCGGCCTCTCTCTGGCCCGCAATTTGTATCTTGCTTATCACTGGCTGGCACCGCTGCTGACCGACAGCGAAAAAGACTTTATCAAACCGATGCTGGTTCGCATTGCCTATCAAATGGAACAGCGGTTAGAGCAAGATCAGTTCAAGCAGTTCCCAGGCCATTCGCACACTTCCCGCTTGCCTGCTTACCTGGGTGTCGCGGCACTGGCACTCCATAAAGAATATGATGAGCAGGTGTGCGAGCGCTGGCTCAACTACGCCCTGATGATCTACCAGAGTGTATTGCCATTTTATGGAGGCGAAGATGGCAGTTGGGCGGAAGGGCCATTCTACTCATCGTCTTACAGCAAGTGGCACCACCCTTTCTTCCTTTCGGTTGAACGGCTAAGCGGGTTCTCTTTCTATGACCACCCGTTTTACAAAAGCTACTGCCAGTTTGCGATGGACTTTGTGGCACCCGAACAAGATATCCACCCGTTCGGTGACGGCTTCTGGTGCAAGCGCGATGGTCGCGAGTGGCCGGGCTTTTTTGCCCAGAACCCGCTGCGGATCTACGCCGAGCGTTTCGGTGACGAGCACGCCCGTGAAACCTGCAAGCAACTAGAAGCCAAAATCGAGGTATTCCACCTGCATTTGCTGGATGTCGTCCCTACGGTTAAGCAATTGGCCTATGCTGAGAATAATACGCCCCATGTAAAGGGCATAGATGAAAAAGGCATAGATAATGCTGACTTGGATAACAAAGAAACGCTATATAGCCAATACTATGCCTTTGCCGGGCTTGGCAAAATGCAGGCGAATGAACTGGCGCTTTACTACCGGGCGAGCCAATTTGGCAACAGCTCACACCGTCATGCCGACCAGGGAAATTTTGCCTTGTTTGATGACGGAGAAAGCATCCTGACCCCAAGCGGCAGCTACGGCTATCGGTTTGGCAGCGGCCACCACAGCCAGTGGACCCGCACCACCCAGGCCCATAACTTGCCACTCTTTGCAGGTAAGGGAGGTGATAAAGGCCAAATCCTTGATAACGAGGCTGCGACTGCCAAAGTACTGCGCCAAGAGCAAGGCATGGGCTGGAGCCTGGTTCAACTCGAGCTGGCGCTTGCCTATGAGGACACCCGCCGTTACAGCCGTACCCTGATTATGGTAGACGGCAAGGGAGTGCTGATCTGCGATCAGATCTCGCTGTACGAGGCGAAGCCAGTCCAGTGGCGGTTGCATTCCCCGCTTGATGTATTTGCTGATGGCCAGCACGTTAACCTCGCAGGACAAGGCTGTAATTATCAGGTTAGCTTGCCAAGCCATGACCAAATCAGCCCACAGCTATCTTTTGGCTATGACAATGACACCTCACACGATGAAGAGGTGATCTCCGATGCCAGTAAGCACATGTACCACCTAGAGTGGACGTTGCCAGAGCAACAAGAGCACCTGATTGTCTCTTGCTGTGAGAAGCAGCCTATCGCCCATCAGCTCGGTAGCAACCAAACGCTGACAATATTCACCAGCGAAGACACCATTATCATCGACTTCAATAACGACAGTGTGGATATCCAACAAGCTGAGGAGAAAGTCGCGGTTGGCTAAGGTTTAGTTTACACAAAGAGAAAACCCCACCAGATTTTCATCCGGTGGGGTTACTTTTATTCAATTACCTAAAAATGATAGTTAACTGTACTTCACTTCGAGATTAGTCTGGATTCTATCCAACTCATCACCGTTTAGAAGATACATCTTGTTGTAGATAAAGTAAGAAACCAAACATAGTAGTGCTGGTGCCAAATAGATGAACTGTAAACCCATCGTTGTTGCTTCGGACTGAATTTGATTCGGCACATAACCGATAAGTGTTAGTGAAATCCCCACCAGGAACCCCGTTAAAGCACCCGAGCATTTACTTACCAGTGTATTGACAGAATACAGCACGCTTTCAGAACGAACGCCATGCTTATCATCACCATAGTCAACAGTATCCGCAACCATAACTAATACAATCAGCCAATATAATGCAGAAGACAAACCATTAAATATGCCAGCCAAGGCAACAAGTGCGGTAGATGTTGGAGCGAAGTTGGCGGTAACGTAAAGGGTAATAGCGGCCATTAAAGGCATCAGTAGTGAGCAGTTAAATAAACGCTTACGCCCAAACTTATTGACTAACGGTTTAAATACCACCAATGATGCTACACCAAATATTCCTCCCCATAGCATTGAAATGGAAAACAACTTTGAGTCACCCAATACATATTGGAAAAAATAAAGGTTGAGGCCATTCATCAAATTCACTGCAACGTTATAGAACAGTGCCATCACAATCAATGCAAGGAATTGGTCATTTTTGAATATGGCGGTACGGGCACTCTTCAAATCAAACCTGCTTGCCGCCTCGGGATCTTCCTCAAAATTCTGCTTCGTCCAGATACAGGTGATCACCGCACTGGCCACAGCCAGGATAGCGGCAATAACGCCGAACATCATATAGCCTAACCCCTGATCGCCGCCACCTAGATGATTAACCGCATAAACACCAGCACCACCGGCCAGGTAACTCGCCCCAGTGGCGAATAATCGAGGGTAAGGCATCAATCCCTCTCGCTCTGACTTATCCAACGTGATAGTAGGTACTAACGACCAAAATGGCGCATCCAACATAGTGTAGGTCATCCCCCACGCAATATAAGTAACAGCTATGAATACTAGTTGAGTCGTACCTTCAAGCGTATGGGCCGAAAACAGTGCGATGATACATACAGCATTTAGGATATTCCCAATCAGGATCCATGGCTTGTATCGGCCCCATCGCGTTTTGGTTTTCGCCACAATGTACCCCATCATAGGGTCATTGACGGTATCCCATATTCTCGCAATCAAAAACACCGTTCCGATAAAAGCCGCGGAGACACCTACGACATCGGTATAATAAAAGAACAGAAAGACATTAATAACATTTAAGCCGAAGTCTTTACCAAAACCGCCCAGACCAAAACTTATCTTTGTACTTAAATTAACTTTATTACTTATAGCATTAATCATAGCGTTACCTATTATAGTTAGATACTAGATGTTGCTTTCGTTAGATATTGGATTTTTCAATCTTTAAATAACCTGATTTGGGAACAGGTATTTCTTTTATCCCTGTTAATTCTACCTCTGGTAAGTCACAAACTTTTTTACCAAGGCAGTTGAATACAGATATATTTGCCAAAACATTTATTGAAGTTTTAATGCAAATACGCTCAACCATTGCACCATTAACTACGGTGATTGACTCTTCCTTGTTTGTGAAGATGTCACATATCATCGCAGCATGAAGTGTGATTACTTTTTCTATACCCAACTGTGATTCAATAATTGGGTAGTGCATTTCTGGATAGCAGGATCTCAACTCTCCTTGTAATAAAACCTGTTTATGTTCCTTCCAGAAGGACAGCCAATGCCGGCACATCTGCAAATGTTCATCAGGTAATGTCCCTAAATTGGGGGATATTTGCGGGACTGAAAATAAAGTATTAATAAACTGCAAACTGGCACTCTCGACTGTATCTGTCTCGGACCAGATAAACATGTCGGAGTGAACAGCTGTATCGCCAGAAAACAGTCTCAAATCCATGATCCCCGCCCTGTTAGTAATAGAATCATGGGGGCAATCATGGACACGAAAGATATTACCGTATTTACGGATCATAGAACCGATATAACGCTGGCGGAACTCAATCAAAATATCCGAATTGATGGCCTGCAGCGACTTCCGGACTGCCATCATCAACCTATCTACAGCCTCGGGCAATGACTCGGTATCGCGATCCTTATCTGGTTCAAGCGCAGTACCGGTTGCAAAGCTCATATCGAACTCATCTATAAAGTCCAATTTCAGCCCATCAAGATTATATTCCTGAACCAGTCGGGTATAAGTCCCAACCAGAAACTCACGTACTTTCGGGTACCTGGGGTCTAGCGTACCGGTCTGGTTCTTCTCACTGTAAAACAATAAGTTAGACTCAAAGTCTTGCCAAACTCGGCAGCCTCGGCCAACAAAAGGTACACTGAGCCAAAGCATGTACTTCATCCCCATTGCCTGCACACGCTTGACATGGGCCGCCATATCAGGGAACCGGTTAGCAGAAACTTCCCAGTCACCGCAATACTTATAGCCGCGGTTACTATCATCGGTCTGCCAGCCATCATCAAGAATAATGGTTTTGCACCCCATCTCAGCGGCTATCTTACACTGCTGCTCAATGCCATCCTGCGAGAGTTGCTGATGAAAGGCATACCAGGTGGAGTAGACCGGTTCCATTGCCGGGGCAGGTACAGGCATTTGGCTACTATCCATTAACGTTTCGTGCCATCGGCTCAGACCTGAAATAGCCTGATGGTAATTCACATCCGCTACATCGAGACGCAGTGTTGCGCGGTATTCCGTCATCGGCTCCGTTGGTGTGGAAAACAAGTGCATGATGATCTTGGCGGCTGTTTCCTCCTCGTATGCACCCGCATGAACACGCACAATGTTTTTGATGTCTGAAAAGGCAAACGCGACTTTGTTCTGGCCTTGCACGTTATAAAAGCAACCAACCGGTGAAACATGACTGATGTGACTGGAAAAGTTGGTCCAGATCTCTGGGATCCCTTTGTTTCTAATCGACTTAGGATGACCATGTAAACAAGGCGTCCACAATGAGTGCATGTCATTCAAATCACATGACACATCAAGCCTGCATGGTGGGAATACAGTTGGCAGCTCCGCTTTTATCAAAAGATCGATAAAAAGAACATCTCCCTCGTTTCGAGTACTGAGCCCATAAAGCAGTGAACCAGGAAGCTCTTCCCCCTCCAGACAAATATTGAACTGACCGACCGATAGCAATTTTTTCATACTCACCCCATCTTGAAAGTGTGCAACCTAAACTTAAGAACAGCTGTTCGCTGGTCAAAATACTAGCACTAACAGCTGTTAGTGATTTGTGATAGGTATAGAAATTTTGAATTTTAATGCGTAGCGTGATTCTGTATTATGGTGACACGGGTTTCTAATTCACTGAAGTTACGATGAAAAATCAGAGGGCGATGAATAGCTCACAAATTGCAAAACTGGCAGGTGTGTCTCGAAGTACCGTATCTAAGGTGATCAATAACTACCCTGATATTCCCGAGGACACTAAAAAGAAAGTGTTGGCTGTTATCAAAAAGCATGACTACAAACCCAACAAGTTCGCCTCTGTCCTTAAGGGGATTCCACAGAAAGTTGTCGCCTTGTATATCCATGCAACGAAAAATGACATGGATGCAGGCAACCTCGACAACCTTGATTCATCGTATGTGATGGGGATCATTTCCCACTTTATCTTTGCCGCCAAACTGCACGATCATTCTTTGATGGTCGAACTTATCCATGAAAACGAAGATCAAACGCAGATCGAGCGCCAAATCAAAGAAAATTTCGACTCCAAAGCAATATGCGCTGCGGTATTTCTTGGGTTAACAGACAATAGCCACTTTATCGATAACTTGGTGAACGCAGGATACAACATAGCCTCTATCGATAGGAAAATCGCCACAGAAGGCGCAGGCGTCAATATTACCACCAATGATGAAGAGAGTGCTTATCTTGCCACTAAGCACTTAATTTCCAATGGTTATACCCAAATCACCTTGATCGCAGGCGATCCTGACAAGCAGTCAGCAAGAAGCCGTGAACATGGATACTTACGTGCCATTGAAGAGCATGGCCTCAGCGCTCATAAACTTGACTGCGGTTACTCAGAGAAACTCGGTGCGCAAGCAGCCGATCAATTACTTGCAGCACAAAAGCAACCGGATGCCATACTTTGCGCCTCAGATATCATTGCTTACGGCCTCATCGGCCGAATGCGAGAAAAGAATGAAGACTACCTGATGTCGTTGGGTATTGCCGGCTTTGATAACATTGCATTTAATTCATACCAAAGGCCAAGCCTGACGTCTGTTGCTGTCGATTACAAAGAAATGGCGGAGACCACTATCGAAGCCCTACTCAGGGATGAAAGTCATTCCGAATTTATCATTTCAACCAAATTATTCGCCCGCGACTCCAGCCAGCCTAAGCCGAGTAAGGAGGTGTGACGGTAAAACAGACGCTATTCCTAACCGCGCTTACCCTGCTTTGCGGCTGCGAAATGAGAAACCAGTTTGAACTGGACGCCGAAGCCGACCCGCAAAAGCTCATTGCCATCACCCACTTTGGCACCACAGCGACAAACCATCAGGGGGAAAACGGTTTTCGGGTTTACCTGCGCAACGCTTCGCCGAGGGAAATCCAATCGATGACTTTTCATGTCAGAGCCTTTAATCAGCAAAGGGCTTTAGTCGGAGGTAATAAACAAAGTGGTGAGCAAGGCGGTTTAAAAGCCCTGCGCTTTAACCAACCTTTGAAGCCGGGAGGTGGGGCACACCCTTTGTGGGACAACGTGTGGACACAAGGAGTTTCTAGTTCAACAAGTATCGTGTGCGCCACCATCGAATCGGCAGAGATTGCCTACAAAGACGGTACGATGGCGATTATTCCCAAACAGGCACTGGATACCATGACCTACAACCCCAAATGCCTAAGCTTGGATGGCGCTGAGTTCGACTACGGCGCAAATTAGTTAGCAAGGCGTTGATACTTTGCTTTTCTGAGATATTGCTTTCAGATAGATGGTTACTTATAGCAAGAGTTATTATCACAACGAAACCTGCGGACAAACAGCTTAGAGATCGCCTGCCGATGCTTGGCAAAGAACAGATAAGCCCTGTCGGCAACGGGCTTAACCCACCACCAACGCAGAAATGCTACTCGCCACTTTTTTCCCACCAAACGCCAGGCATGATAAGTGACATCGAGGCCGTATAACGGCTTGCCATCAAGCTCGCCATGAAGGATTTTCATCGCCATTTCTCTTGCACATAATGGGCACGAACCATCATAAAATACGATTAACATAGTTATCTCTTAAGTTTAGGTATAAGACTATACGCGCGAGTATGACGAACCGATCTCTGCGCGTGAATCGGCTCCCACTACAAACAGCAAACGATTGCCACGCGGCATGTTGATACCTAGAATGCATGAGCCTTTCTCTCAACATTCCGCTAAGTCACAATGAAAACCAGAATATCGATCATTACTTCCGCCCTGCTACTGGCAGGCTGTTCAACCGTTGCCGAACCCCAAGCCGAATCTCAGTATAATGCCAGCCTGATCATTACCAATGGCCAGGTGTTAACCATCAACGATGAAAAAGATGTGATAGAAAATGGTGTTATCGTCATCGAAAACGACACCATCGTCGCTGTCGGTGATGCAAGCTTACTGAGCCGATATCAGGCTCCCAAGGTTATCGATGCCGAAAACGGCATTGTCATGCCGGGGATGATCAACACCCATAACCACCTGCCGATGATCGCGTTCCGCGGCTTGGGTGAAGAAGGGATCGAAAACCGTCTGTTTGCCTATTTCTTCCCACTGGAAAAAGAGAAGCTAAGCCGCGATTTGATTTATCAGGCGACCAAGCTGGGGGCGGTCGATCTGGCCCAGAGCGGTGTAACTACCTATGCCGACATGTACTACCACGTCGATGACATGGCCCGTGCCACCAAAGAAGTCGGCCTCCGTGCGGTACTCGGTGAAACTGTGATTAAATTCCCGGTGGTCGATGCCCCCGAACCATATGGCGGTATTGAGTACGCCACCCAGTTTATCGAGCAATACCAGAACGATCCGCTGATCACCCCGGCTTTCGCGCCGCATGCGGTTTATACCGTTTCTAAAGAGAAGCTGCAGGAGATCAACCGCCTGTCAGCCAAGCTTGATGCACCTGTGCTGATCCACGTTGCCGAATTCGGCAATGAGGCCGAGCGTATCGAAGGTAATGACCAACAACTCAGTCCGGTGGCATGGCTGAAGGAAATCGGCGTACTGGATAACCGCATGGTGCTGGCCCACGGGATCCATCTCGACCAGAATGACATCGACCTGATCAAACAGGCGGGTGCCAGCGTGGCACACAACCCGATGGCCAATGCCAAAGGTGCAACCGGTATTGCCCCGGCATGGGAAATGTACCGCCAGGGATTGCGCTTGGGACTAGGCACCGACGGGCCGATGAGCTCGAACCAGGTCGATCTGTGGCGGACCTTAAGCTACACCGCCAACATGCAGCGTCTCAAGCATAACGACCGCACCATTATGATCCCCGAGCAAGTGATTGAGCTATCCACCATAGGTGGCGCAAGGGCACTTCACATGGAAGATCAAATCGGCTCGCTGGAAGTGGGTAAAAAAGCAGATATCATCATTGTCGAAACCCAATCGCCGAACATGATGCCGAACTACAACCCATACGCGACCTTGGTGTACCAGGCCAACCCAGGCAATGTCAGCACCACCATCGTCAATGGCGACATCGTGATGGAACAGCGGGAAATCAAGAACATCGATATGGCCGAAATGCAGCAGGCAGTGCGAGCGATTGAAGCCGATATTGCTGAGTTTGCCAAAGAACTATCGAAAAAGGCGATCAAGTCAAAAAGCTTGATGCAGTAACACACCTAATTTGTGTGCAATTAGATAACAGAAGGCGGCATGATGTCGCCTTTTTATCATTTATTAGAACTGTTCTTACTCTTCAGCAAACACTTCCTTGGCGATATTCATGCCATTGATAGCGGCAGGAAACCCGGCGTAGACCGACATCTGCAAGATAATCTCGGTGATCTCTGTCTTTGTACAGCCAATATTGAGCGCGCCTTGGATATGGCCCTTGAGCTGTGGCTGGCAGTTCCCCATCGCCGTTAAGGCGGCAATCGTTGCAAGCTCCCGGGTCTTGAAGTCCAGCCCTTCCCGCTGCAAGACATCGCCAAAAGGGTATTCGATGGTGTAGCGGGCGAGATCTGGGCAAACCTCACTAAAGTTTTCAGTCATTGCTTCTACAGCGTTGGGATCAAGCTCATTGAGTTTATCCACGCCACGTAAATATCTATTATCCATATTGTTATATCGAGCTAATGTTATGTTTTGACAACTAAATCAATAAAGCCGCCAAGCTTACATTAGCCCCCCAGCCAACTCAATTTCACTGCTAATGATGTAACAGACAAAAACAGATAACCAAACTGGATGCTTGTAGTCTGCACCGACAATGAATGCCCTGCGTGCTGCAACCTGCATGATGCCAAGAGTTACCGGCAGGATGAAGCCATGCGTTAGTTACCCAGCAGAATATTAACCTCAAAAACTCGCCACTAATTGAAATAAAACGCCACTAATAGACAAAAACCCCTCGCAAACTTAGAGAAAAATATCAAAATTTGTGAGCTAGCACGAATCAATGATGGCGGATCTGTCAAAAGTGGTATCTACATCTCTACCTGCTCTGATCCTGATATGCCATGATGTTTTCAAGTTAAATAGCTTTATGAGCTTGAAAGGAGAAACGTATGGGATTTGTCATTTTTTCACTCGGCACTCTGATCTCAGGAGCGGTTTGCTTCATTCACTACAACTTCGGCGACGAGAACTAATCTAATTTGCGCCATATATAGTTCTGATGGTAGATATCATCCCATCAACCTCAACGAATACAGAAACGCCCCAGCAATCACATTGCCGGGGCGCTTTACTTTGAGCCCATTGACTCAATCGTCCTCCCTAGACAAACATGCTCGCCAGCAAGAAACCAAACGGTACCGCGGCCACAATACCCAGCATACCCGGCAGGAAGAACGGGTGATTGACGATGTAGCAACCGTTCCACTTGCGGCTCAAGAAGGACCCCGTGTCATCGGTGGCAATTGCGAACGCCGTCGTTGGATAGATGTTGGTCATATACAGCGCACTGACTGCAACAAAACTTGCCAAAATAGTGGCAGGGTCGACATTGAGCGATGCTGCAATCGGGATCAGCAGAGCACTGGTTGCCCCTTGGCTAAATAGCAGCGCCGACGTCCCGAAAAAGACCACTGCCAGCAAGGCCGGATACTGCTCAAGCACCCCACCAGCCACTGACTCAATTGCAGGAATATGCACGCCAATAATCGTTGCGCTAAGCCATACGATACCCAGAATAACCACCAAGCTTTCGGCGCCATCGGCAAAGATCGGCGCTTTCTTGATTGAAGTCAGTGGTACCTTACACACCATGGCCGTCACAAAGCTCACCAGCAGCATCACGATAACAATGATATCGCGCGAGCCTAAGTCATGACCCAACAGAGGCTTAAATAGAAGCAAAGCCACAATGAATACAACCCCCGCCAGGAACAGCCATACCGACCGCTTCGCCTCTTCCGACGGAGCCTGCTGCTTTTGCTGCTCTGGGGTAAAGTTAACCAAGCCTTTTTCAACTCGCTCTTGGAAAATCGGATCATCCTTGAGCTCGCAGCCCTGTCGACTGGCAATAAACGACGCCACGATGACACCGAACAAGGCTGCCGGCATAATCACACTCAGTGCGGTACCAAAACTCACCCCCATCTGCTCCACCACCACATAC
This sequence comes from Photobacterium sp. DA100, assembly GCF_029223585.1. Lineage (NCBI taxonomy): Bacteria > Pseudomonadati > Pseudomonadota > Gammaproteobacteria > Vibrionales > Vibrionaceae > Photobacterium > Photobacterium sp. DA100. The sequence goes on from NZ_CP119424.1 coordinate 1,928,976, forward strand.
ATCGCAGCCGTCGCCGCCGAAATCGGCGAGGCAGTGATCGCTATCTGCGAGGCAACCACCGCCGAGCTCAATGGCTGGCTAGGACGCACTCCGTTTTCCTTGGCAACCTGCTGGATAACGTTCAGTACTGACATCGCGGTATAGCCGGTTCCGGCCAAGGTAGTCAGAATAAACGTGGTGGCAGGCGCCAAAATATTGATATGCCGCGGGTGGTTACGCAGCATACGTTCGGCGACATTGACCATGTAGCTCATCCCGCCAGCCTGCTGCATCACAGACAAGGCGAGGATCACCGACATAATGATCAAAATCACCGACACCGGAATATCCCCTGGCGGCAAGCCCAAACCGAAAACAGCAATCGCCATTCCCAAGCCTCCCGCCAAACCAACCCCGATCCCGCCGAGACGGGCGGCAAGGATAATCGCACCTAATAGTAAACACGCATGGATAATAATCATTGGATACCTCCGCTCCCGTTATTGCTTCAGGAGTTCCTTTATTTCGGCACTGCTGGCCGATTCAAATTGAGCCAGTAGCGCCAGCCACTGGCGGCATTTTCCCTCGCCGACTTGGGGCGCGACACAGGCCGTGAACTTTTTCTCGATATCTTGGGTGGAAAGGGGCTTTTCCGGATTGCCCTTGGCAAGATCATTGGCGATGGCGATGGTTTCTCCTGAGGTCAGCGTCACCCGGATCTTGACCGGTGCGGTGCCGATAAAGCCCAGTTTTTCCAGCTCGGGATCGACCCGCATCTGGATCCTTGCCATTAGCGCCTGAATGCGTTCATCCTGCACTTTCCTATCAGCAAATTCCGCCACGCCTACTGCGCCGTAAACCAAACGGGCAGCCAAGGCATACTGCATCGAGAATTTGGCTTCAATGGCATTTTGCGGCTTGGAACAAACCAGCTCTCTTGGGCCGAGCAAGCTGGCCCCCACCTGGATAAACTCAATGTCTCCTGGAGTGAGTTGGCGCTCATGCAGCAGCTCATCCCAGCAGTCGATGGCAGGATGGCTACCGCTGCAGCATGGGTATTGCTTGAATACCAAGCCGTTTTCCTGCAGATCCCAATACTCACCCAGTGTGACCTTTGCATCAGCAAGGTCCGTACGCAGCGCAAAGCACTGGCCGAAACCATCTGCCGCCTCGATGACATTAGGCTGTCCAGTCACTCCGATTTGCGCCAGCTCAGCCGCGTTGACGCCGTTGAAGGCAGCGAGTCCGGCGTGCATGGCCTTGGTTTGGCTGCCGAAATTACCTCGAACGCCCGATGCCGACGAGGCCGCAATAGCCAAGGCATGAGTCAGGGCGTGTTCGTCCAGTTCCATCAGCAAACCCGATGCCACCGCGGCACCGAACACGCCTATTGTCGGTGTGGTATGCCAGCCCTGCTCAGACAGCGTCGGCATTAGCCAGCGGGCGATCTGGTGCTGGGCTTCGAACCCCGCAATATAAGCCAGCAAAATCGCGTCGCCGCTCAGCTGGCGCTCCTGGGCCATGGCAAATGCCGCGGGGGCGACCGTCACGGTCGGATGGCCAATCGTCGCCCAGCTGACATCATCAAAGTCCAAGGCATGCGAGGCCGCACCGTTGGCATAGCTGGCATAGGCGGCCGAGCTTGTCTGGCCGGTGCCAAAAATATTGCACCGACCCGACGGGACTCTAGACCCAACCAACTTCTGGATATTTTGCGCGACAGGCATCTCACTGCCCGCGATAGTAACCGCGACGTAGTCCGTCAGGGCGGTGCGTGCAACCTCGACTACCGGCCTGGGAATATCCTGCCATTTGAGGTTGACGCACCAGTGGGCGATCTGAGCCAATAACGGCCTATTCATCATGCCATTTCCTCTAGAGAGGTGTTCACTTCCGCTTTCACCTCACGCAGGTAACGCTTCACGGCGGCGGCACTGGCTTTCGGATCGGTCATCACCATAGGATCCAGCAGGTAGTCGGCCTGCTCTGGGGTAAGCAGTCCATCACCCAACACCACATCACGAACGGTACGGTTTTCCTCAAACGCTTTTACTGCGACTTTGCTGCCCACCTTGTAACCAAACAGGGTGGCAATCACTGTCGCCAGAGCCGTACTTTTCTCGGCATATTCACGGCATACCGCTTCATTGGGTATCAAGTCTTTAAGGCATTTTTCAACAAACAGCGGGATGGCATTGGTCAGCAAAGTGCATGACTCGAACAAGGACTTGATAATCACCGGCTCCCAGACATTGAGATCAAGCTCGCCGCCTTCAACGGCCATGGTAATCGCGACATCGTTGCCAATAACCTGGTAGGCGATTTGGTTGATCAGCTCAGGCATCACCGGATTGATCTTGCCCGGCATAATACTTGAACCAGGCTGAACCGCCGGGATCAACAGTTCATTGAAGCCGGCGCGAGGACCACTGCCCTGGATGCGGAAATCTGTCGCCATCTTTGATAAAAACGCAGCCAACTTCTTCAGCTGAGCCGCAACTTCTAGATAGGCATCACCATTTTGCAACCCGTCGAAGAAATTTTCCTCAGCCACGAAAGGCTCATTGGTGATGGCCTGCAGCTCGATATACACCTGCTCAAGATAACCTTCGTGGGTCGACAGGCCGGTACCGACAGCGGTTGCACCGAGTGGTAAATCCAAGTTTTGGTGGTTGGCGGCAATCAGCGCCTGATGCAACCGGCGAACTTGGTGGAGATAGCCACTGAACTGCTGGCCTAGGGTGATAGGCACCGCATCCTGCAGGCAAGTACGGGCTAATTTAACCACATGGTCAAACGCCTGGGTCTTCTCTTCCAGCATGGCTTCAAGCGCCGCCACTTCGGCAATTAGCGCGTGCAGATTCATACGGCAGGTCATCTTCATTGCCGCTGGGATAACGTCGTTGGTCGACTGGCCCATGTTGACGTGGGTGTTAGGGTGAACCACCTCATACCCCTTGCTACCGGTCAGGATTTCATTGGCCCGGTTGGCGATGACTTCATTGGCATTCATGTTGGTTGAGGTGCCGCCGCCGCCCTGAAACACATCAATCGGGAATTGATCATCGAATTGTTTATCCATCACTTCCTGAGCAGCCTGGATGATGGCATCGGCAATGGTTTTGTCCAATGCACCAATCTGGCAATTTGCCTTTGCCGCAGCCTGTTTGAGCGCCGCCACCGACCAAATGTAATGAGGGACCTCTGCTGCCGTACGGCCAGAGACCGCAAAGTTCTCGACCGCCCTTTGGGTCTGGATGCCATAGTAGGCCTCATTAGGTAACATCATTTCACCTAATACATCGACTTCTTTTCTCATTGCTCAATTCCACTGATTTGTTTAACTGGGGCAATTGTATTTCAGATGATGCACTGAAAATTTGAAGTCGGTCGGTACTTGATTAGCAGTCGGGAATATAATTAATACTATTAGTTAAGCTTATAATACGAGCAAGTTATGGATAATATTGCTTTTGATCTGCGCCAGTTACGTACCTTCATTTCCGTGGTTGAATCAGGCTCGTTCAGCCAAGCGGCCAAGCAACTCAACCTAACCCAGTCAGCGGTTTCCCAGCTTGTCCAAAGCCTCGAGCACGCCCTTGACAGCAAACTGCTCGACCGCAGCAAGCGGCCAATCCAGCTGACTATTTCCGGCCGAGAACTCTATGAGCAAGGCAGCAAGCTCCTCATCGAGTCGCGCAAGCTGCAAGACTGGATGCACTCGATAGAAAAAGGGAAATTGCCGCGGCTGCGGCTGGGCATGGTGGATTCAGTGACCCAACTGGCCGGTATTGAGATCCTCAAGTACCTGCAGCCCAAGGTGGCCCATGTCCATCAGGTGACCGGCACGGCGCCAGAGCTGCTGGCTTCGCTACAGGCGGGCAAGAGCGATATCATCATTACTATGGCGAACCAGGATGTCCCGCAGAGCTTGGCTATGGTGCCTTTGCTGAACGAGCAGTATGTCATCGTCACTCCCAAAGACTGGCAACAGCAAGACATCAAAAGCCTGGCTGGCTGCCAACCTTATATCGGCTATGAAAACTGGACGCCGACCGGTACCCAGACCAATAACTGGCTTAAATGGCGCAATATCAATGTCACCAGCCAGTACTCACTGGATCGAGCTGATAATGTCCTGGGCATGGTCGCCGAAGGGCTGGGCTGGTCACTGACAACCCCCACCTTCCTCGCCCGCCAGCTCAACTTGTTGGATCATGTCGACTGCCACCCTCTTCCGCCACCAAGCATGACCCGCCAACTGGTAGTGATTTCCCGCAAAGGCGAATCTGACAGTCTACTGCAGCAGTTTGTCACCGATGTGCGCGATATTATCCTCAACCAGAAAGTCTTTGAGGTGCAAAGCCGGTGGAAATGGATGTCTGTCGGACTAAACCAAAGCCCAAATCAATGATGCAGATTGGGGTATACGTCAAACTTTCTGACAAAAGGCATGCCATAAGATCTTAGTTTTCAGTGCTTTATTTTGATTCTGGCGACCAATGGTAGCAGTATCATGTGCAATTAGTATATATGAAGCTCTGGAGTATCAAGATGACCGACAAGCTCAGAACATTATTCCGCAAACAAACACGTAAATCCCACCTCGCCGTGGCCGCCGTATTACTGGCGACAACATCGCTATCGGTGCCTGCTGCCCCTTCGGGAAAGGATATGTCCATTTGGTTTGATGTCGGGGGGCCTGTCGGTGGCCCATACGCGACGGTGGTGCAGAATGGTGCGGTTCAAGCAGCTGAAGATCTCGGCGTCGACTTGCGAGTTGTCTATTCCGACTGGCAGCCGCAGAAGATGGTCGAAAACTTCAAGCAGGCCCTTGCAGCCAAGCCAACCGGTATCGTTGTGATGGGGCACCCTGGTGACAGCGCCTACCAGCCTTTGATCGACGAAGCCTATAGCAAAGGCATCAAGGTCACCGCAGTTGATACCGCCCTGCCGCAAACCATGGCAGGCAAACAGGCTGAAGGCTTTGGCTATGTCGGTGTCAGCAATGCCGAGCGCGGTGTACAGCTCGCCAATCAAGCGCTTCGCAAAGGGCATTTCAAGGCCGGTGACCGCGCCATGGTATGGGGAATTAAAGATATTGCCGAGCGCAGCGATTCTACCCGAGGGCTGATCTCCACCCTCGAAAAGGCCGGGCTTAACGTTGACTTCATCCAGATTTCACCGGAAGTCGATAAAGATCCATCCCTTGGCACCAGCGCGCTATCGGCCTATCTGGCCCGCACCCCAGACGTGAAATTAATCATGGTCGACCACGGCGCACTAACCTCGCAGATGGGCAACTTCCTACGTAACGCGGGGGTACGTCCCAACGAGCTGTTTGTCGCTGGCTTCAGCCTCTCGCCAGCTACTGCCGATGCCATCAAAACCGGCTATGTCCAACTGGCAGCAGATAGCCAACCCTACCTAATGGGTTACTTATCCGTGGTACAGGTGGTACTGAGCAAGCGCTATGGTTTCTCCGGCCTAGATATCAATACCGGCGCGGGCTTCGTCACTGCCGATAACATCGACTTCATTGCTCCACTAGCGGCCAAAGGCATCCGTTAATGGCTGACAATGTGCTTGAAATCTCGGGGCTGAACAAGTGGTTCGGCCCCGTCCACGCGTTAAAACATATTCACTTTTCCCTCAAGCGCGGTGAAGTCTGTGCCCTGCTCGGCGATAATGGCGCGGGTAAATCAACCCTGATCAAATTAATCAGCGGAGCCGAGACCATTGAACAGGAGGCGTTGCAACAAGGGCGAATCAAGGTTGACGGCCAAGCCGTTGACTTAAAACGCTACAACGTGAAAATGGCCCGCCAGCTGGGCATCGAAACAGTCTATCAATCCGGGTCTTTGGGCGAGCAGCAAAGTGTGTGGCGCAACCTGTTTCTGGGACGTCATCTTCGCAACAGGTTTGGCTTTATCGATCAGAAAAAAGAGCGCCGGCAGGCTGAGGCTCTGCTGAGAAAGCTCGACTTCCGCGGAGTGGGCGCCAACATCGACACACCGGTAAACCTGCTGTCAGGCGGCGAGCGCCAGGGACTGGCAATTGGCCGGGCAATGCTGTTCGATGCCAGCGTGGTGATCTTGGATGAACCAACGACGGCACTGTCAGTCGGCGAAGTCGACAAGGTACTGTGCTTTATTGAAACATTGCGTGAACAAAACCGGGCCTGCCTGCTGATCACCCACAATATGAACGATGCCTTCCGGGTCGCCGACCGTTTTGTGGTGATGGATCGGGGACAAATCGTCGCCGAGTACCACAAGGCCGAAATGACCCAGGAAGCCTTGCACCGGGCATTGCTCGATGCGATTGGGAGGGGCGCATGATGACGTTTCTCTCCCGCCACCGCATCCCGGCACTGACGGCCTTGATCCTGGTATCGCTGTGGTCAATCTTTGCCTACCTCAGTCCGCAGACGTTCTTCAACCTGCGTATCTACACCTCTTTCATGTCGACCATCCCATTCACGGCGATGCTGGCGTTTGCACTGACCCTACTGATCATTGCCCGAGAGATCGACATGAGCTTCCCGTCGGTGGTAGCCCTCGGCGGCTATGTGTTTGCCGCCCTGTTCAAGGCTACCCAGTCGCCGCTTATCGCCTTAGCTGGTGCCCTGATAGCCGGTATTGCCTGCGGGGTACTTAACGGATGTCTCGTCGTGGTATTTCGGATCCCATCGATCATCGCCACCATCGGTACCCAGTTCTTCCTCGGCGGGCTGACGACCGTCCTCGCCGACGGTATCGCAATGAGTATTCCCGAGGTGCGACAAACCCTGCTTCACAGCCTTCTGGTCGGCCGTATTGCCGAGGTTATTCCGGTCCAGGTGCTATGGGCGGGTGCCTTGCTGTTGGTGCTATGGCTGTTGCTGGCTTGGCACGTGTTCGGCGACAACATCAACTTCATCGGCGATAACCCGAGGGCGGCAAGAGTGATGGGCGTGCCCGTTGAGCGCACCCGGATGCTGCTGTTCATGCAGATGGGCGCTATTTCGGCGCTAGTCGGGACATTTGTCAGTTTGGAGATGAGCAGTTGGTGGCCGAACCAAGGGCAGGGTTACATGCTGCTGGTCTTCGCCTCGGTATTCATTGGCGGTACCTCCGTGCTCGGCGGCCGCGGCACCCTGCTCGGCACGCTATTTGGCGCCTGCATCATTGGTATTCTCGAAGCCGGAATCATCAGCGCGGGATTGGCCGGCTTTTGGACCCGTCTGATCTACGGCGTGATCATCCTGCTTTCTTTGGTGGTACACAGCATCCTCCTCAAGCAAAACTCGGGGACTTGGCGCAGGCTAGTGACCAAAACATAGCGGCACGGATCCACCCTGCGGTATTGCGGCCCTCAAGGTAAATGGCTTTCAAAGTAAACGGTTTTCAAACCAAAGGATTCGATATGGCACAAATAACAATTATTGGGGCGGGCAGCGTCATGTTCACCCGCCAGATTTGCTCCGCATTGCTGTCCTACCCATCACTGGCAGGCTCCACCCTGATGCTGATGGATATCCAGCCCGACGTACTTTCCCGTAGCGGACAAGTTGTGGCAAAAATGGTCGAGCAGGCCAATTATCCCGTCACGGTGAAAATGTCCACCGACCAACGGGAGGCCTTGCAAGGCGCTGACTTTGTGATCAACGCCATTCAGGTTGGAGGCCTGGAGCCATGGCGACTTGATATGGATATCCCAGCAAAATACGGCGTTATCCAAGAAGTTGGCGACACCATGGGGCCGGGAGGGATTTTCAGGGCACTGCGCCATATACCACCGATGCTGGCGATACTGCGTGATATGGAGCAGATCTGCCCCGATGCCCTGTTTATCAACTACGCCAACCCGCTGGCCCCGCTCACCTGGGCCGCCAAGGACTTCAGCCCGGTCAGCTCTGTCGGGCTGTGCTACGGCGTACGCTATACCGCCGCACAGCTGGCCGGCTATCTCGGACAGGGACCGTGGGTTGATCACCCCTCAACCCCAGAGAAGTGGCAACGGCTAATGTACCATGAGGTGCCCGAACATATCGATTACGAGTTTGCCGGCATCAACCACATGACCTGGATAACTAAAATGCAGGCAGAGGGTAAGGATCTTCTGGCAAACCTTGGTGATATCACTAAAGACCCGAAGGTCTACCGGGCTGACGGCGTGCGCTGCGAAATGCTCAAATTCTTCGGCTACTGGTGTACTGAAAATCACTGGCATTGCAGCGATTATGTGCCCTATTTCAGGAAAAACGAAGCGATGATCAACCACTTCCTTCCTGAGCGCTGGAACCTGCTGGCACTGGAGGAACAGGTGCATAGTGCAGGCAAAGCCGAAATCGATGCCCAGCTTGCGGGCAAAGCGAAGTTTGTCATCGCACCCAACATGCTCAATGCGCCCAAGCTGATCAATGCGATGCTCAGCGGTGAGCGTACCCGCATCAACGGCAATGTCGCCAACCACCAGCCTGATGGTCTGCTGATCGACAACCTGCCACAGAACTGTGTGGTCGAAGTCCCTATTTGGGTCGATCAAAAAGGTCTCCAACCTCAGCACATGGGCCGCCTGCCGACCCAGTGCGCCAGCCTGATCAAGACCAACACCGCGGTGCAGGAGCTGATTGTCGAAGCCGCCCTCAGCCATAACCTCGAAGCGGCCCGCTACGCGTTGGCATTGGATCCGGTCACGGCTTCCATCTGCACCCTGTCGCAAATAGATGGGATGTTCAGTGAATTAGTTGACGCCCAGCAACCTTGGTTGAAGAGTTACAAGCACTAAACCCTAACCCAAAAAAAACGGCAGGCTTCGCACATAGCGGAGCCTGCCGTTTCACTTTCACATCTCTCCAAGCCCAGCAGGCATGGTTTCAACTTTATCTTTTTTGCAGGATAAACACCTGGTAGCCGAACTGCTCGAACCCCTGGTGATAGATATCCAATTCGGTCTGGATATCCTTGATCGCCTGCGACTCGGCCAAGGTCTCTTTCAGCTCGTTGACCCGTAACTGGAGTGGCACAAAATACGCCTGCCACGCCTCATCACTCAAGGCGAAGCTCCCCAGCACGTGATAACCTGCCGCCTGCGCCTGTTTGAGGCGCTCTTCAACGGTGGTCATGTCCGGGTATTCTTTGTTCCAAAACGCCTGCCTTTGTGCACTTGGGTTGTCGCAATGCCAAACCAGATCGCTCAGCACCAATACGCCTTTCTCTTTCAGCAACGGGCGCCACTGCTTGAAAGCTTTGTTCACTCCCATGATATAGGCACAGCCCTCGGCCCAGATCACATCGAAGCTACTATTGCTAAATGGCAGGTCGGTCATGCTGGCACACTGGGTAATAACTTTATCTTCAACACCAGCCTCAACAGCGCGCTCTCGCAGCCTGCTAAGAGCGTCTTCATGGTTGTCGACCGCAGTGATCACCGCATCGGACTGGTTCGCAAGCACTGTCGTTGCAATGCCCTGACCACACCCGATCTCCAAGATTGTCTGCGGCACTGATGGCAGCAGATTGAAGGCCTTGATCGTTTCGGCCTCCAAGCCCGGTCCCCAGCGATCTAGGCTTTCAAATATCGTGTTGAAGTCCGCCATATATTGTTCGTGTGTATTCATGTCTTTTGATAACCACTTCAGTCTCAGGGCCTGTTTCTCATCAAACCCCTGCTTTATCAACCAATCCAAATGCGCATCCGGGGCAGTCTGCTCCAACGACTGGTGCCACGTCGTCATGTCCGACTCGCCCAGCATCGCGGCGAGCAAATTCCGTGATTGCTGTTTGTGGGCGATCTCTTCATCAAGCTGCTGCATGCGGCTGAGCAGCAATTGGCGGTCGACCTTGGCTTCCAGGCAAGCCTGGCACTCCTTGAGGGTCAACCCGCCAGCCTGCAGCTGCTGCAACAAGCGCAAGCGCTGCAGATCCCGCTCGCTATAGCTGCGGTAACCGTTGTCGAGCCGCTTACCGGCAATCAAGCCTAGCTTCTCGTAGTACAGCAATGTTGAGCGCGACAGGCCCACTTGCTCTGCTAATTCTGAAATCCGATACATGGCCAAGCCCTATGCAATGAAGTCGCTACCTTAAACTATGAAGCTATAGACAGGTCAACAGTCAAACAATCAGCGTTGTTTCTTCAGCATCTCTAATAGCCAAAGCCAAACCCGTTTGCCGAGCTTTCCCGCTCCATCTCTATCACAAAAGCATCATGGCCATACTGGTACTGCTGCCTAAATTCATTGCCATGTGGCAACCCGTCGCAGATACCGAAATAGTTTTGGCCTGACTTGCCCAGTTGCCACGCCTTGTCGACGTCACAGTATTCAGCGCGGCCCATTTCATAACCGACGCTGTATTTTTGTTGCGCTGCCAATAAGTCGCCGTTTGCCAACGAAGAGAGATCCCTCACCCGGTGGCCCTTGAGCGCATCTTGCTCACCCAGCGACTGCCAGTCGTTGGCCGCGACATAGCTATCGACGTAATTGGTACTGCATGCACTCAGAGCCAGCACCATGAAAGGGCCAGCCAGTGCTCGTATCAGATTTTTGTTATGCATTAATGTTTATCCAAACAAGAAATGTCAGCAATGGATAATTATGGCACAGGCCAATAGTGTTTTTATATCAATCAATAAGACGTATTCGAGCAGTACTCTTAGTAACGTTTGTGCCAATGCAGGAAGGGGAAGCAGGAAAGAACAACAATAAACTGCCGGTGGGCTACCGGCAGTGAATGAACAATGTTACTACGCAAAAATCAGCAACGGGGCAATCATCGACAATGACAGGGCCATGGCGAAAATCAGTGCAAACGTCATTTTAAAATTCATTATTATGTACTTCCTTATGAGGCGGGTGATAGCGCACCAAAAACAAAACTTTCAAATACATGTTATAGCAATGCGCCCCATAAAGATACATTTCAAATGATACTTAATGCTATCTTGCAGGCCAAATCTCAGTCGTGCCTAGCTCCGAGCCTTGTCATAACTTAAGATAGTGGTACCTCATTACAACGGACCCCAGAATGAAAATTGATTTGACCAAGATGGTGACTGAAAGCCGCAACAGTGCCAGTGCCGAGATTGATACACTATCAACCATCGATATGCTAAGCGTCATCAATCAGGAAGATCAGAAAGTCGCGCTAGCCGTCGAAGCGGTACTGCCTGATATCGCCCGGGCGGTCGATGCCATTGCCGATGCCTTTATGCAAGGCGGCAGGCTCATCTACAGTGGCGCAGGCACATCTGGGCGCCTCGGTATTCTGGATGCCAGTGAGTGCCCACCCACTTTTGGCAGCAAGCCAGAACAAGTGGTAGGGCTTATTGCCGGTGGCCATAAAGCCATTCTCAAAGCGGTCGAAAATGCCGAGGACAACCGTGAAATGGGGGCTGGCGATCTGCAAGCACTGGATTTCAGCAGCAAAGATGTATTAGTCGGTATTGCCGCCAGTGGCCGGACACCCTATGTACTCGGCGCGATGGACTATGCCAAGTCCGTTGGCGCAACCGTGGCGTGTATCAGCTGCAACCCGCAGAGCCCGATGAGCCAAGCTGCCGATATCGCTATCACCCCGGTTGTTGGGCCTGAAATCGTCACCGGATCATCACGCCTGAAAGCAGGCACAGCACAGAAACTGATCCTCAACATGCTAACCACCGGCGCGATGATCAAAACCGGTAAGGTCTATGGCAACTTGATGGTGGATGTCGAAGCCACCAACGCCAAGCTGGTCGAGCGGCAGAAGAATATTGTCATGGCCGCCACAGAGTGTAGCCGCGAGCAGGCCATTGAAGCACTGGAAGCCTGCAACGGCCACTGCAAAACAGCGATCGTCATGCTGCTAGCCGGTGTTGATGCCAAACAAGCCACTTCGCTACTGGATGAAAGCCAAGGTTTCACCCGCAAGGCAATTTCTAGCCAGTAAAGCAGATTGAAAGCTCAGCTGAAGCAAGACCGCTGCAAAGTGGAAGGGCAGAAATAAAAATGCCCAGCCGAGGCTGAGCGAAATTTGCGAGTGTCCAAATCTAGACACAATTAGCGAGTCAAATTCTAGCAAGTAGATACAGGTAAATAGTGTATCTGTATCCATCATAGCCATAGCATCCTTAACCAAAACTGGCACAACTACATTAATATTAGCTCAACTCTCACTTTTGAGACTGATCTTGCTTCATCACGCAAACAATCTATTTACAGCCCCGATAGAAGATTGCCCCAGGCCATGCAAAACATATAGATACGCCAGTTACCGGCCTCTAGAAACACTGTATGACTTTGTACCGACCCATTGAGCTCCTGCCGCCCCATGGCTACAATCTCCAAAACCAATAAAACAGTGTATTTTATGAGAAAACTTATCCCGGCTATTGTGCTGCTATGCCCAATCTACAGCTATGCTTCAGGCCAAGCCATTAACCACGAAATTGGGGTGCGCTTCGGCGGGGGCACGATAACAAGCAATCACTATAGTAACAGCGATGCCGGCTTGACCTTCGAGCTCGGTTATAACTACCACTTCAACCCGTATTTCTCGCTCGACACCGGCTACTTTGCCAACAGCGGCGGACTGAGCTACATAGGCTCGCTTGGCCTAAGCCAGTCCATCTCCAGCTACAGCGGCGGGTTGTTGGGGCTCAAAGCGGAATACCCGCTGACGCGCTATTCCAATATCTATGCCCGAGGAGGCATCAACTACGCCGCCATCGACATTGATACCCGCAAGAGCAAGGACAACTGGCATACCCGCACCGAGCGTGGATTTTCGCCCTATATTGCCCTAGGCACCGAGCTGGCACTTGGCAAAAATTTCGGCATCAGTGCTGAGTACCAGCGCATCGAACTGCCCAACAGTTTTAGCAGCAATCACTATTTGATGGGGGTTAATTTTAAGTTTTAACAACGACATATCGCTTGCAGTTAAGGGTTTGCCATTTAGTTCGTTCGAATTTTTTGAACAAAAGGCTCAACCTAGCCTGATGTTGTTCTAAAGCAATGCTGCCTATTCTGTACCCAACAGCACAGGACAGTTATCCGGCAAGAAGGATTTGCCGACCTATTCGAGGACAACATAATGAACACATTAATTAGCAAAACACTTTCGTCGCAAGCCAGCTTTGCCCCTCTTGCCCTGCGCGTACCGGCAGGGATCATTTTCATGGCCCACGGCGCGCAGAAGCTATTTGGCTGGTTTGGCGGTTACGGTCTTGAGGGAACTGGTCAATGGATGGCCTCCATCGGCCTCGAACCGGGCTTTGTAATGGCACTGATGGCCGGTGGCGCAGAATTCTTCGGTGGCTTATTTATTCTGCTTGGCCTACTCACTCGCCCAAGTGCCTTGGTACTGGCGGTGACGATGCTGGTTGCCATTGTTACCGTGCATTTGGACAACGGCCTATTCATGTCTAACGGCGGCTACGAATTTGGCTTGGCCCTGTTAGCGATGTCGGTCTCGCTGCTGATTTCGGGCGCCGGTCGCCTCAGCGTTGATCGCTTACTGATGAAAAAAACACATCCCCATCACAAGGCTGAGCCTGCCCGCCAAAGTCTTTAGTTCACAATTGCGGTCAAGGGGTCTGAGCATACAGATCCACTAGGGGGACTGTGATGACAGCGATAATGGAGGGGGCAGAGAGCGTGCTGCAATCATGGTGGTTCTGCGCATGATTGAGAATATATACGCACTTCTTACCCTTATTGGCGACAACAAGGGCAGTCGTTTGGTTTAACCTTGATTCTTTTTCATCCGGTTTTTGACTAAGTACATATGGTAAAACACAAGGGCTATACCAAGGGGTATAGTCCTGTAATTCTGTATTGCGGATATCACTGCTGTAGGGCTCGGCATAAAACACGATGAACTGCTCATAGTCCACGTCGACTTTAACCGTATAAGCTGCCTGCTCGTTGGAATTGCTATCAATATCAAAGGTCTTGCTGGAGCTATATTTCAAGGCCTGACTATTAAGCAGCTCGTCATTTAGTTGTTCTAGTGTTTTACTCCATGCGTAAATTCCATCACTCTTGTCATAGCGAATAACCGCCTTGTCAAGATCACACCGTTTCCTGCTGACGGATTCAACGGGTAAGTTATATAACTTATCACCATAGTCCGAAGCAAAACTGTTAAATTGAGCGGGATTGTAATAAACCTCGCCTTCATAATTTGCCATGGCATCAAACACACTCCAAAGATGATATGAGTCATAACCTAACGCCATAAAACCTTGAGTTATTTTAATTTTGCTCGGCGTTACGGATACTATTTCAGCCAATTGACTACGCCAGTACTCCCCCCCTATTCTCTGTAAATCGTTTTCATTGATACCCGCTCTAGCCGATGCGTATATTGGTAACCACAGAGCCAATATAAAAATAACCAGCTTTGTTTTATCCATAGTTAGGCACCTTTTCAGAAGTAATTCATACCATTTTTACTTCATATCGATATTCTAAAAATATAAAGGCTTCACAAAAGAAGCCTTTAATCATTCAGATATTATGGTGCACATCTATCCTACGAAAAAATAGTTGACATAGGAGATTGCAGAACACCCAGAACCTGAGGGTTGCCCAAAGCAATCTTCGTGGTAATGGTGAAATTACCTTGATCGTTGAATTTCACCTCGGTTGTTGTCCCCCCTTGGCCTGATACGCTAAAGAATGGCCAAATACCCGCTTTTGCCGCCGCTTCAATTTCTGTACGCTCAGAGGTGTCATAACTGGCGTTGGACGTCATAGTAATCGTTACGCCGTCTGCCACAATGAGCGAAGAGGTAAGCCGCTGGAGGAAGCCATCAGAACCGAAGGCTTTATCCCACGTGGTCGAACTTTGGTTGTTCCAAACCGTATTATCTTTGGTGGTGTAGGCCTTTGCCAGCGCGGCACTTTCATACCATGCTTTGAACTCTGCCAATATTGGATCGTTCGGATCATTAACAGCCAATGGCCCGGCTGTAAATGTCGTCACCTTCTGAAAGTCTGCATCAATCTTTACACCGGCAGAAGTGGTTTTGGTCGTAAGCTTGTCATACTTACCGCCGCCACCAAATGAAAAAATATCAAAAAATACGGAGGTATTGCCACCCGCCCAAGTATGCTTAACATCGCTGCTTGTTGTTTGGGAGTCGAGGGTAAAACTCTTCTGTGCCCCACCGGCTAAAGCCGACTTTAGTTGATCAGCCGTTTTATTCCAGGCATATTTCCCACCAGCCGAGGCAAACTTTTTAACCGCGATATCGACCGGATTGATGTAAATATTGGTCAGGCCGGTTACGCAACCTGCTTTCCCCGGAGCATTTCTCATCGCCCATGAGTTAAACAGATCTGAAACACCTTGAGCAGTCCATTCTGCGGGATCATGACTCTCAAAATAGCTATTCCATTTGCCATAATAATCCCCCATACAGTTCTGGAAACTCGAGTTAGAGGCTGGAACAAGTGCCTCGAGGATCAAGTTATAAGCTGATGAAAAGTTATTAGTTTGGTTAGGATTATAATAGTTGTTAATTGATTTTGGCGGTACGGCATTAAACACATTCCACATATCCTGGGATGTGCTCATCATTGAATTAGGACCTTGATATAACTGAAACTGGTTCGGGTCTAATCCTAACCCGGTTACCATGGCGTTATACCACTGCGCCGTTAGTGTATCCATTGCGGAGTTAACAGATGAACCTACACTTTTATCTAACGTCTCTGTTTCCTGTGACATAATATATCCCTCGTAAAAAGTGTTATGACTTCAAATTAAAACTCAAGCAATTTTAAATTTCTAAACGACTTAATTATCAATTAAAATCACCGTTATCGAACATGTAGCTCTGAAAGTTTAATATTGCATTTGTTTACACTGATAGAAAAAAATCATTTTTGTACATAGGATCACACTAGATCGTTTTCTATCCTGCAACTTACTTAGAAAAATATAACTCGAGATAAGTTTTTATCTATTACACACTATTACAAGGTATATCGAGGTGATTGTACTGAGTATTCTATTAGCTTTTCTCATGAAGGCTGACCTCAATCATCCAGCCTTTCACGATTTTGCGCCATCTCTCCAGGCGCTAGATATGACCGGTTTCTTTCAGGCGGTTCAAAAGCTCCGTCACTTGCCGAATCCCCTCCTCCGTGCGACATAAGTAAGCCGGACTCACCAAACCCAGTGCAATATTTTCCGTCTGTAGCCAATCATCCGCTTTTGCCCGGTCACCAAAGTATTCTAGGGCATCATCGTAGAGCGCTTCAGGAATGTGCTGTTTATCCATTTTCCATCTCCTAACCAACCACAAACTCATTATCAATAACCTAGCCTGATTTCATAACAGCGACAGTTAGCGATATCACAATTGACCGACAAAAGTGAAAGCCATACTCTATACCCAAGCCACTTGGGTACATAGCCCATCAAGATAACGACAAAAAACAACAAGCCCAACCAACCGCTGGCTGCTTGCGTTTGCAACAAGGAAACCTGCATGAGCAACACCGTTGATCTAAGCCTGCTCATTGAGCGCATCTCTGCCGCAGATACCGACGAACAGCGTCAAATATTCAATGAACCCGAGATCCAACAACTAGAAGCCGGCGCCTTTGCCACCTTGTTCGAGGCACTGCCCCTTGATCAACGTATGGAGCTCTGGCGCCAGTTACCCCTCAATGATCACGTCGATGTGCTCACCGCCATGCGTGCTGACACGCGTGAGTGGGTGATCCAGTCACTCAGTGATACCGAGCTGGATTTGGTACTCGGCCAGCTCGATAACCTCTCCCTGATTGAATGGGCCGACTCGCTGCCGGAAGAGATCATCGAACGGGCCATCGGAAAACTCAGCAAAGAAGACATCGAGCTATTTGACCGGGCCAACCAGTACGATGACGATCAAATCGGCCGCTACGCCAACCCCAAGGTGCTTTCGCTGCCGCAGGGGATCTCTGCCAAAAGGGCCAAGGTATTACTGGAGCGTTACGGTTACCAGTATCCGGCTTCAATTTATGTGGTCACCCGCGATACCAAGTTTGTCGGTACCATTAACTACCAGCAGCTGAACGAAGCCGAGCCACTGACCAAATTGAGCAATCTGGCCAATACCGACTGCCTGGTACTGGAAGATGACGCCTCGCTCACCGAAGCGGTAGAGGCTGTCGAACACAGCCAGCAATTCAGCCTACCGATTGTTGACGAGAACTTCTCACTGATAGGCGAGATTGATACCCACCTTGCCATGGAGCTGATGCGCGAGAACTACGAGAGCACCTTGATGGCCAATGCCGGTATGAGTGAAGAGGACGATCTGTTCGCCCCGATAACAAAAAGTGCCAAGAAGCGTGCGGTGTGGCTCGGCATCAACCTCCTCACCGCCGTACTGGCGTCGATCACTATTAGCCTGTTTGAAGATGTGATTGCCCAGGTCGTGGCCCTTGCGATCCTGATGCCAATTGTCGCCTCGATGGGCGGCATTGCCGGCAGTCAGACCCTGACCCTGATGATCCGCGGTATGGCGCTTAATCAGGTCACCGCCGGTAACCGCCGCTCGCTGCTACACAATGAGTTGGGCATAGGTTTTCTCAACGGCGTGCTGTGGGCAGTATTGATCGGATTGATGGCGGGGCTGTGGTTCCAGTCACCGATGATCGGCGCGATTATCGCGGTCGGCATCGTGGTCAATATCATCACCGCCGCCCTGTTCGGGGTATTGATCCCTGTCGTGCTCGACAAGCTCAAGCTTGACCCCGCGCTGGCCGGCTCGGTGATCCTCACCACGGTTACCGACGTGGTCGGCTTCTTCGCCTTCCTCGGCACCGCCAAGCTGCTGCTGCTGTAAAAAAGGCTACCAGCCCATACCTTATGAAGAGGAAAGGGCTCAACGAAGCTGTTTGAGTATCACGCCGAGGAAAACGGCTCACCGGAAGTCGAAAAGACAAGCTCGCAACTCATGGATTGAGCCTGCTCAAACAGCTTTATAAGTTGCTGGGTATCAAACAATGGCTTTGTGGAGAATCGTATTATGACTTCCTTTATGTAATACCATTGCACAACGCCCTGCTGGAATAAAACCTGCTTTTACGCCAAAAGGGTTTTCTGGCACTTCTCCGATATGGCTGCCGCAGATATCAAATCGAAATTCTTCTTCTAGCACTTGGCTTGGGTCTCCATAAGGAATACCAAAGGTTTGGCTAGTTTTTATTGGCGAAAGCCCTGTCGATTTTCGCCATTCAATGAACTTAGCTGCCGTTTCAAAAACTCTTTGGGGGTTTCCTCGATGCTCAATAAAAGCGATAGTTGTGACCGTTATGTTCTTTTCAAATGCTAAACGAAATGACGCTCGTTTAAGCCTTGCAAGCAGCACATATTGCGTAGCACTAATCCCCATAAATGCAGAGAACACTCGCTGAAAATGATATTTGGAACAAATAGCAATCTGGCTCAGTTGCTCTAAGGTCAAGGTGGGGATCTATATACTGACAGACAGTTTGAATTTGCTGTTCTCGGCGCTTGTTAGCTCTTGTCATCGAGTAAATTTGTCTCAATTCAGAAGGTGTGAACATAGTATGGTTGGGTTGAATGATTTACATGACCAAAGTTGCGCACTTTCTACCGTACAAATGAGCAGTTAATAGGTTGATACGGTGTTGTTCGGTGTAAATATACCAATGTTGATAGCAGTACGTTTGAGGTTAGGGGGGATGAAAATAGGAAGGCTCGGAGTCAACACATTCTGTCCAGAGGTGTCCTGACGGGCCGTGTAACACAGAAATGCCCCAAGACTTGTTTAGAGCATATGAAACCATCATGAGATTTATTTGGTCAACAAGCTGTTGGCCAAATACAGGAACACATATTCGTATAACAAGCTGCCGTACAATCTTGCAAAAATGAGCTGACAAGTCTCTGCCCCGTTTTGTGTTAACGAGTAACTTATCTGTACGTGAGTGTATAACGAATGTATTGTAATAAAACTAATCGAACGAGATATATTGACAGTGGCGAAGCATGACTGCAATCGACCAAATCCACAATAAAATCAAACGCTCACGCCGTTATGTATTTGAGCGTAAGGACTTTGATAAATACGCAAGCTATGGCCAGGTAGGTCGTGTTTTGAAAAAGCTAGTGGAGAAAGGTGTACTGATGAAAATCGGATATGGCCTATACACCAAGTCAACGATCAATAGTCTAACTAACAAGCCGATGCCTACGAACCCTGGCGGTACTGATGCAATCATGCGTGAGGTGCTAAAAATGCGCGGTGTAGACTTTGAGCTGGACGCTATGTCACAGAAAAGTCTCAATGGACAGTCCACTCAAATACCAGCCAATATCCAACTCAAGTGGGACCCTAAGCACTTCAATCGTTGCATCAAAGTTGGCAACAAAGTGATGAGGAATCAACGGAAAGCTTAAACACGTTTTTGCCCCATTATTAGCTAGCGCTCCTACTCATTTACATTATGTTAACATTAGTTTACCTTACTAAAATTTATCTGAATGCACATGCGGTCGACCACAATGAAATCTTTGACGAAAGTATGGAGCCATTCAGTGCTTACTCTTATCGTTCTTAGGGTAATAACTGGCTCCGATGCAAAGTTTACGAAAAGCCTGATAAATCAGGTGTTTCATACCCTAATCAGTAAACATTTCCTCAATTAGACGCACTTCGGCTAAGGGACCTCGGCCATACAGCGAGGCATCAAATTGCCCTTTGCTAAACATACGCATTACCTCAAATCCTTTGATCGTGGCAAACGTTGTTTTCAGGGGTTCAAACCCTCGAACCGGATTGATAAGTCGCTTCAACTTACCATGTTCGGATTCTATCCGGTTGTTTAGGTATTTGACCTGTCGCTGCATGGTGCTATCAGCACACACCTTCTTTTTCTTTAATGCCGCCAGTGCCGGTGTATACAATCTATCTTTATCCGTGTTGATCGTCTTCGGATGGTGATGAGGTTTGATACTGCGTAAGGCCTTACCCAGAAAGCATTTCGCTGCCTTTTGATTTCGAGTACGAGAGAGATAAAAATTGACAGTATGACCTGCTTTGGTGATGGCGCGATATAAGTACATCTAGCGACCACCTACTCGGATATAGGTCACATCAACCTACCAGCTGCTACTCCAGCCTGGCTTCCAACACCAGCGTAGCCGCCGTTCTACCTCTGATGCATAACGCTGTACCCATCGATATAAAGTAGTGTGACTGACGGTAACTCCTCGCTCTAATAACATTTCAGCCAGCTCTCGGTAGCTGATGCCGTATTTACAGTACCATCGTGCCGCCCAAAGAATGATATCACGAGTGAAGTGGCGACCTTTGAAATCTGACATGCTATGGCTCCGTTAGGTATTTAAGGCTAGCGTGCCTGAATATTCAAACTTTGCAACGGAGCCCCAATGGCGGCAGTGCACAATTTCTCTGTGAAGTCTACTATAAATGGAACCCTGTTGAGCATCTGCTTGTTTCACCGAGTGTGCAATATATTGTCAATCCGGCGCACAACGATGATGTCAGTAGGCTCTGACTAGAGGCCTTAAAAGTGCGTATTACGTTCTAATAAGGGAGGGGTTACTTAGAACCAACTAATGTTTGCATTGTTTAAGTGTATAAACGATGGGCCTTTTATTGGTTTGTTTTATGATGAGGACCAAAAGTATGAAATTGAAAATGCTATCAAAGTTCGTAACTGCAGCTACGTTGTACCTTTGCGTTTCGAGTCTTGTAACTGCAGCGGATTATGATGTGGTGATCCTGAATGGCCGAGTGATGGACCCGGAAACCAAATTAGATGCAGTAAGGAATGTTGGTATTAAAGATGGCATTATCACAGCTATTACCGAACACAGCATAAAAGGTACCAAAACCATTGATGCTACAGGTCAAATTGTGGCGCCTGGGTTTATCGATTTGCATGCTCACGGTCAGAACATAGGTGACTACCGCATGCAAGCCATGCAGGGCGTAACCACCATGCTGGAATTGGAATCTGGTGTTCTGCCAATTAGTGATTGGTATTCAGACCAAGGTGCCAAAGGATTACCGCTTAACTATGGTGCAGCAGCGGGTTGGACCTATGCCCGAATCGCGACTTTCAGTGATACTAAGCCAGAAGCGACAGCTGACTATTTCCAAAATGCACAATCCCGCGATGATTGGAAAATGGACATCGCTTCACCAGAGCAACTCGATGAAATCATAAAGTTCATTGAGCAGGGCCTGGATGAGGGGGGCCTAGGCATTGGTATCAATGCGGGCTATGCGCCTGGACACGGTCAAAAGGAGTTCTATGCCTTGGCAGAACTCGCTGCAGAGCGCAATGTCGCTACATACACTCACGTTAGATATGCCAGCAACGAAGAACCACAAAGCTCATTTGAAGCGGTTAAGGAGTTGATTGGAAACGCGGCTATAACCGGCGCCCACATGCACCTGTGCCATATCAATAGCACTTCTCTAAAAGATATTTATACCATTTTGCCTATGGTTGAGACGGCGAAAGACCAAGGCATTAATGTCACCGTCGGTGCTTATCCTTACGGTGCTGCCAGTACAGTGGTAGGGGCTGCGATGTTCCAGGGTGAAGGTTGGCGCGAGCGCATGGGCTCAACCGCTGAAAACTTCCAGTTAGGTGTCGAGCGCATGACGGAAGAGCAACTTGCCGATTATCAAAAGAACAGTCCGGGAACATTTATTGTTTGGCACTTCCTGGATGAGCAAAACCCAGAAGACTTAGCAAGACTGGACGCTTCAATTTTGAGCCCAGACGTGATGATTGAATCTGACGAAATGTTCTGGATGCACATGGACGAGCAAGGCCACGTCCACAACTATGATGGCGATGAGTGGCCACTGCCAGAAGGTATGTTCTCACACCCTCGTTCAAACGGTACCTTTGCCAAGATACTGCGAAGCTATGTTAGAGAGCGAAAGTTAATGAGCATGCAGGATGCCCTGCGAAAGATGACCTTGATGCCCGCTCAAACTCTGGAAAAGTTTGTACCGCAGATGAAGAAAAAAGGCCGAATTCAGGAAGGCATGGATGCTGACATCGTGGTGTTCAACCCAGATACCATTAGTGATGTGGGCACATACGAAAAACCCAACCAACCAGCGGTGGGTGTTCAGGCTTTGTTAGTCAATGGACAATTGGTCGTCTCCGAAGGTGAACTGATTAAGTCCGCTGCTCCAGGCCTGCCGATTCGTCGTGCAATCAAGAAAAACTAACTCATATCAGCATGACCGACCAAGTATATCTGGCGAGTTTAATGCCAGCTTGGTTGAGTAACATCTGCTACTACAGTTGTTAAACCGATACGGAGAGCACAATGGGTAAGTCAAAAGTAAGTTTACGAACAGCAATAGGAATCGGATTGGTACTATTAATGATTGGTTATACCAATGGTGCCGTAGCAAAAGGCTATGACTTGGTTATCAAAAACGGCCGAGTTATGGATCCCGAAACCGGGTACGATAAGGTCGCAAGCGTTGGTATTAAAGATGGCCGTATAGCCATCATCACTAACAACAACATCGACGGCAACGACGTTATCGATGCGGCTGGGCACGTGGTTGCACCTGGGTTTATTGATACCCACTTCCACTGGCAAGCACCGTTGGGGTACAAAATTGGTCTGAGGGATGGCTTGACCAGCAGTATGGACCTTGAGGAGGGTTGCGCAGGAACGACTCTCGGCGCCTGGTATCAAGAGCGAATCGGTAAGACAGCAGTCAACTTCGGATGTGCATCTAGCCACGAGCTAGCTCGTGCAATTGTTTTGGATGGCCTCCAGGAAAAGGATGTGAGCCAGGGGCCAATGAGCGCATTCGAAACCCGCAAGGGGACGGGCTGGAGTTCGGCCAAACCGTCCCTTGAGCAGGGCAACGAAATCCTGCGGATTATCGACAAAGGCTTGCAGGATGGGGGAGTAGGGATTGGTAGCACCTTGGGGTACATGCGCGAAGGTGTTACAACGCGTGAACTTTACGAAGTACAAAAGGTTGGAGCTCGTTATGGACGTCACACCGCAGTGCACACCCGCTTTACACCCGACAGCGCCACCTTTGAAAACTTAGGCACTCAAGAAGTGATTGCCAATGCTCTTTCACTCGGTGCTCCGGCGATGATTTGCCACTTTAACAATCCTGGTTGGGAGCTAGGACACGAGCTTCTTTTTGGATTGCAACAACGGGGTTTTAACATATGGGGAGAAATCTACCCTTACGCTGCTGGCTCAACAACGCTCAATGCAGTCTTCCTGAAGCCTGAAAATTGGGTAGAAAAACTGGGACACCGCTATGAAGATACCATGGCTGATGCTGCGACTGGTAAGTTCTATACCCTTGAAACCTATGAAGCTGGCTTGAAGGAGAACCCCACACAGGAAATCATCCTGTACAAGATGCCTCCCGAAGACGCGGTCAGTTGGCTCAAACTCAAGGGGGTCACGATGGCTAGTGACGGCATGAATGCCGAACCTTCTTTCGGCCCTTGGGAAACACCTTTGGAAGAATTGGGCAATATGCATCCGCGGGGAGCTGGAGCTCGGGCCAGCAGTGTACGTCTTGCTCGTGAAAATGATATTCCTCTAATGCAGATCATGTCGATTCTCAGTTACAACGCAGCCAAACACCTCGGTGATACAGGCCTCAAGGCGATGCAGGAGCGTGGCCGTATCCAGAAAGGAATGATTGCAGACATTGTCGTTTTTCACCCAGAGAAATTTACTGACAACGCCACATACCAGAACGGCTCGCTTCCTTCAACAGGTATGAAGTCGGTTATTGTAAACGGCACAGTGGTACTTAAAAATGACAAAGTTGTAAATGGTGTTTTCCCAGGTCAACCCATCCGTTTTGAGCCAGAAGACAAGTCTCGCTTTGAGCCGCTTTCATTAGAAGCTTGGAAAGGGGCTTTTATGACAGGTACGCCTCATCTGGAAGCTGGTGAGTTCTCAAAGCCTGAAGAAAAGTAGTAGGTCTACGTACAGAGCAAATGCCAAACAGGTAGTAAGTATCCATATTTCTAACCAACTGTAGCGCCAACTTCGCGGCTTGCTTGTAATACAAGGGTCACCAAGTTGGTGCATTTTTGTGCTTGCATAGAAAGCTTGTTTCTTTTGGTTAGCGTGGGGCATGAATACCGAGTCACAAAACAGAGAGATATCGATGATGTTTATTAGTACTGACCTGTCCCCAAAATCTAATCTGACAACGGCATCACAAAACCCTCGGGTAACTGCTAGATCAGGTCCGATTTAATAAACATTAGAAAAAAAGCCGTTTACTTGTTTTTCCCCAAACCAACTAATCCGACGCAGGTGCGTGTGAGCACAACCGCCAACTCACTAATTAGATGGTACGCCCCATCCCTTCCCTACAATTGGGTTAGGTGACCACTGGGAGAGACCATCATGCAAAGCACTGTGATCATAGGCATTGGTATTGGTAAAAATCTTTTTCATCTCGTCGGCAGAGATAAGGTTGGCAGGGAGATTTTCCGTCATAAGTTTAACCGAACCAAGCTTATTCAGTTTCTTTCGTGTCACGAACCAGTGGTTGTTGCAATGGAGTCTTGTGGTGGCTGCCACTGGTTAGCAAGGAAGTGCGCGAGTTACGGGCATACACCAAAGCTCATTCCTCCTCAGTATGTTAAGCCGTATGTAAAATCACATAAAAATGATTTTATTGATGCAGATGCGATTGGAGAAGCAGCATCACGACCTCATATGAGATTTGTCACGGCCAAGTCAGAAGAAGCACAAGTGCTAACTGTTATTCGGCGTGTCAGAGCGGCTTATATAAAAGATCGCACAGCATGCATGAACCGTATTGGTTCGATGTTGCTTGAATTTGGGATCAGCTTGCCCACAGGGCATCATCAAATGAAAAATGTTTTCCAACGCATTATGGATCATGATGAACTCCTTCCTCCTTTGCTTCTTCTCGAAGTAAAGCAGCACTTTGACCATTACGAGTTGCTCAACTCAAGAATCAAAGAACAAGAAGATAAGCTACAAAGGATTATGCGACAGCAAGAAACAGCCAAGCTTCTGCAGACCATACCAGGTGTTGGTCCAATAACAGCCTGCTGTTGTTTGTCCGCTGTTGCTAACCCTCAAGATTTTAAAAATGGACGCAACTTTGCTGCTTGGATAGGCCTTGTTCCCTATCAATATTCCACGGGCGGTAAATCAAGGCTGCTTGGCATATCAAAGCGCGGGAACAAAGAACTCAGAGAGATGTTTGTTCATGCCGCTAGAGCTGTGATGTGGCGTGATGAATCAGCCGAAAAGTACTTCGGCATTTGGCTCATAGAGCTCAAACGAAGAAAGCCATTTAATGTCGCTGTTGTTGCTTTGGCTAATAAAATTGCACGTATAGCGTGGTCAGTGATGGCTGAACAAAAGCCATTTGAAATTAGAAACTAATACAGAGTTTGCAATGATAATCATTGATGACAAAACGGTTAGACCACCAGATTGAAGACCTGATGGACAGAACAGCAATAGCATGCTTTCTCACTTTTGAGGACAATCTGGCGCGGATCTCATCGTAGAGCTGGGACTAATGAAAGTCTCTAACAGACTCTGAATACATTAGCGCAAACCAACTCCGTTATCGGGTTTATCACTTGCAAAACGGGGCGTACCATACATTTTGTCCAATTGCGTACTGACGGGGTAGATCATCGTAACGCAGATCTGATCTGCACCAACCATACTGGACACATCACTAAGCGACTTTCTAATACTAAAAGTTATCCGCATTTCTCTAATTTAAGTGATTACTCTAAGAAGGTTTTGTCCAAAAATGTGTCACATGGTAAAGCTTATTCGCATAGGTCACACCATTAAGACTTCGATTCATTGGTATAAAAAAGGGACCTAACAAACGTAGATCCCTTTCTCTCATTGGCCTAGGCAAGTCGCCCAGCTTTTACTTTACACTATTCTGCGCCGTCGCGTAGAAGTCACGCGCCCTCGCCCAGACGCCGTTTGGATCTTCACCTTTACACAAGGTCAAAAGGTGCGGCAGCAGCTGGCCGGCGAAATCTTCGCTGCTTTCTTTCGGCAGTACTGTAGGCAGGTGATCGACCGCCTGCACATATAGCCCGCTGACATCCGATTCGATAATAGGCTTGGCCAACTTGGTGCTTTGGTTGTAGATGCGAATTGGGTTATCCGGGTTGTTTGGATCGCAGCTGACATCACTGACCATGCTCAGGCGTGGGCTCTCACCCAGGCTTTCCTTGGTAATGAACGGCGGTGTGCCTTCAGCCAGATAAGCACAGTTAACCAAGATGTCGTAATCATTGATTGCGGTGAACGGGCCGCCTGCTTTGGTTTCTTCGATATCCCAGCCGTCGGCCTCGATACTCAGCTCGGCAAACAAGTCCAGCGCGCCACGGCCACAGCGGCCAAACTGACCGATAACCAGCACCTTAGGCTTCTCTGACAGTGTTGCGACCTGCTCGCTCAGTACTGCTAGGTAATGGTCGCGATCCGGGTAGCTGCCCACCGCGCCGAACACGTCTTTACAGTGTAAATGGTGGATATAACCCGACAGGCCAATCGCTGCGCCAACATAACCTGCCCAGTAGCCGAAGGCACAGACACGCTTGCCCATTTCGTCTTGCAGGAACTCCAGGTCGAGGATTTGGCCGCCACCGGCATTGAAGCGCGACAGGATCTGCACCGCTTCATCCTGCCCCTTGAAGGCATGGGCAAAGTAAATATGCTGGTGCTTGAGCGGGAAGTCGTCTTCAGCCAGCTCTTTCAAACCCAAGATATAAGCGTGCTCCGGAGCGTCAGTCCAGCTATGGCCTGCCGCCAGCTCACAGCCCACATCGACATAGGCCTGATCAGGAAAAATGCGGGTGTCGCTGCGCTCGACGATCACTTGGGCACCCTCATCAATCAGGGCTTTGGCTCCGGCTGGTGTCAATGCGGTTCGGTGCTCACCCACTTTTACTTCATCTCTTAGCCAAAATAGTGTGTTCATTATCAATCCTTTTCAAACGGTAGCTTGTTAAGTCATCTCTACTTATGCAGTAGCGACTTAAGCGGTAACAGGGCTGGCTGCGGCCTGACGGCGCACCATCAAGACAATCAGTGCAACTTGCAATACGGCGGCCAATACAATGGTGTACGGGCTACGGGTGATTTCGGCAACCATGAAGCCGATACTGGCCGTCACGCCAGTCAAAATTGCATACGGGAACTGGGTACGGACGTGGGAAACGTGATCACATCCGGTCGACATCGAGCTGAGGATCGTGGTATCGGAAATCGGTGATGAATGATCCCCCAGCATGCCGCCACTCAGCGCAGCACCGATACAAATCAGCGGGTCAGCACCCAGCGCACTGGCGATCGGAACCGCAATTGGGATCAGGATGGCAAAAGTGCCCCACGACGAACCTGTTGCCACCGAAATAAAGCTGCCGATAATGAAGATCAGCGCGGGCAGCATAAACACCGGCAGGCGGTCATTCATCACCTGGCTGATATAATCCCCAGTCCCCAGAGACTTACAGATATCACCCAAGGTCCATGCCAATAGCAAGATAACCAAAATTAGCATGATCCGCTGCATGCCCGACACAAAAGTGTTGAAGGCTGTCGAGGCGGTCATAGTTTTGGTGTAGGCGTAATAGGCAATTGCCGTCACCGAGGCAATCAGATAGCTGGTACCGAGCGATGCACGGATTACCGGGCCATTAATAGTGCCATGCAGATGGTAATTGTAGGTGAACAAAGCGATCAGCGTGCCGAACAAGACTGCCAGCGGCAACACAATCAGTGAGATACGGCCTGACTTCGCCTGCTGGTTATCAACTGACTGCACACTCACCTCAGCCTGCTGGCGCGCTTGCTGCTCGGCTTCGGCCATTGGCCCCCAGTCTTTTTTCAGCACGGCGTAGACAGGCACACTGAACAGTGCCAGCAAAGCGTAAAGCTGGTAAGGGATCACCTGCAGGAAAGTCGCAAATCCATCGACCGACTGGCCCATGTTATCGAACGCGTTCTCAATCAGGCCCTGCGAGTACACCCCCCAGCTGATAATCGGGATCAGCACACAAATCGGTGATGAGGTGGAATCGATGATAAAAGCCAGTTTCTCCTTGCTCAGCTTGAGCTTGTTGTAGATTGGCGAGAACATCGGGCCGAGGATCAATGAATTGCCCGAGTCGGTAAAAAACACCCCGATCCCGGTTGCCCAGGTCGCAAGCTGGGCTTTCAATGGTGATGACACATAACGGGTGGCCATGGTCGAAAACGCCGCCATGCCACCGCTTTGCTCGACCAGATAGATAAAACCAGAAATGATAGTAATAACAATAATGATCTGTGCGTTGCTGCCCGATGCAAGCTGGGTGAACGGCCCATCCGACAAGAACATCAACGCAGTATCGACCGGATGGCCCTTGGTTAAGATCAGCATACCGCTGATCACTGCAACCCCCAGAGCCAAAACAACATGCCGAGTGGTAAAGGCGAGTATCAGCGCCAGCACCGCGGGTACGATGGACAACAATCCGTAATCAGCCATTCGTAGTCTTCTCCTGAAAAAACAACATCAAGGTATTCGAGTATTCAAAGAGGAGGGGCGTATAGGAACGCGAGCGACAAAGGCTGTACGAAATCGGTAGGTGAACTTACCTGTTCGAAAACAAAAATTGCTGTAGCTCTCCATCCGGGCAGGGCCCAGGATGACAGTGCTGCTCCTATTAAGAACAACCCCAGCAGCTTGGCTGACGACCAGAACCACTTCGGCATTGACTCCTTTCGTTTAGCGTCACCGGCTGTCGACCTTCACTAAACTACTGTTAGGCAATGCGCCTCTACGTTGCAGGCAGTGAATAACCACCCGCTTCATATTGAATAAAACACAAAAACAGATAATCCAAACCCTATTGACGCCACAGCGTGATAGAGATCACACAAAATATCCTTTCAAACAATAATTTAACATCAACAAACACTGTAAATACAACAATGCGTAGATAAAATCACCACAAGGGTTAATTATCAAGCAGAGCAGATAGTTGCAGACAGTCGCCCAGTGAAAGTAGGGTTATTAGTATTTAACTTGAGTTGGGTGACGATGCCGTAAGAGGTGCAATCAAATAAAACAAAATTGCATATTTACCCAACCATCAGAATCTGGAAGTGCTTAGGGAAGTATTGACGTTCAGAAATAACAGATACAAAAAATGCCGGCCTAGGCCAGCATTTTCTTAAAATAAGTTCGATGACTTATAGAGTAACTACGTTTGCAGCTTGTGGACCTTTTTGGCCCTGCTCTACGTCAAAAGATACTTTCTGACCTTCAGAAAGTGTCTTGAAACCTTCAGAAGCGATTGCGCGGAAGTGTACGAATACATCAGCACCACCGTTGTCCTGAGTGATGAAACCGAAACCTTTTTCTTCGTTAAACCACTTAACGATACCAGTAGACTTAGACATATGTTGTCCCTTATTTAAATTCATTTAGACCGCCAACTAAGGCGATATGTAGTAATTGAATTATTAATGTTACGAAAAATATAAGGGAAACAGTTAGATAAAATACAAAGATGTATAAATATCAGATGGTTTAACTTGTACTTGATGTTGCATTAAATAACTCTTCTCAAAATGAGCACGCGCATCATAACAGCAGAGCGGAAAATATGCAGTGAATTTTTGACAAAACTTAATATAAATTTCAGAGATATTAACAATCCGTTCAGCAACTCAAGCACACCACCATAGTATCTCCCCCCTCATCAATGGCTAAAACGAGAAAAAAACCGGCTATCGTCGCGCTCATGAGGTTGGACAGAGTGACGTCAAAAATACCTCGGGCGCAGCATACCCGAGGTGGTTGGAAAGTTAGTGGTTAATCCAGTGTTTTACAGCAAGTTCAGCAACTTGCATTTCGATATCGAAAGGGACCGGTTGGGGAATATTCTGCAGCGAGTCCCGGTTAAGGGCGATACGCTCTAAACTGAGCGACTGCAATGCCAGGCCGAGATCCATAATTTCTATCGGGTTTCCGTCACCCGCCGATAGGTTAACAAGGTTGGCATCCGACAGGACGAACAGCTGCTTTTCTTCAAGTTGGTAAGCCGTTACATGAGGACGGATCTTATCCTGGCTTTGGCTCACCGCAGCCAAATCCGCAAGGTTGATTTCACGCTGGAAATGCCCCGCATTGGCGATAATCGTATTGTCGCGCATCAATTCGAAGTGCTCCTTGCGCAGCACGTTGTCACGGCCAGTAATGGTGACGACCATGTCGGCATCCGGCAAAGCCTCTTTCAAGGTTGAGGTGTAGAAGCCTTCCATATGCGCTTCAAGCAATGTCAGTGGGTTGGACTCAACGACGGTAACATGGGCCCCCATACCTCGCAGGCGCTGCGCCGTACCGGAGCCGCAATAACCATAACCAATCACCACGACCTTCTTGCCGTGCAGCATGACGTTGGTGGCGCGCATGATGCCATCGACAACGGATGAACCAACACCGAAACGGTTTTCGATAATACGTTTGGCTTGGGTATCATTGATGATCAAGGTGCTGAACTTGTCAGCATGGAAGTCTTCACGCAAGCGGTTAGCCCCGGTGGTGGTTTCCTCCGTGGCCCCTAGCAGTGAAGTTTGAAAACCGCTAAATTCTGGCTCGGTAAAAATGAGCTCGTGCAAATCAGCACCGTTGTCGGCAATGATGTCCGGTTGGTGAGATAACACTTTGCGGCAGTAGTTAATATGATCATCAAAGCTTTCGTCACGGCGGGAATAGACACTTACCCCATAGTCTTCGACCAATGCGGAAGCGGTTTCATCTTGGGTTGACCCCGGCGATCCGGTGATCACCACTTTGGCCCCCCCTTTGGTCAAGGCCTCCAGCCACACACCGGTTTTGGCCTCAACGTGCAAGCAAATACCGATTGTCAAACCGGTAAACGGCTTTTCTTTTTCAAAGCGCTCGATAATGCTGCGCATGATTGGCATGTGGTTACGAGCCCATGCGACACGCCTGCGGCCAAGTGGCGCAAGAGATAGATCGGCTACGTCGTGTTCAGGGTAGGTATTCTGTTCCATAGGAGCCTCTGTTGTGAGAACGTTTTGTGGCCCACAAATCTTCCCTCAAATGCCCTGCAAACTTAATCAACTTATCAAGAACTGATAGTTTCCCCTGAGTGCAAAATAACGTGACCCATCACACATCAACCATAAAAATGATAAAAATCCTCCTATCCAGACTATTTATTCGGTATACAAAATCTATAAGTTTCCACATTGGAAACATTAGCAAAACTGAAACGATCAAAAACAGATGCCCTCCCTTCGACACTACGCCACAAGGAGCTAAAGGGTGAAAACCATGAACCTGAATCTATTGGCCACCTTCTACACCGTGGTCATGAACAACTCGTTTTCAATCGCTGCCGACAAGCTGTGCTTGTCAAAATCCGTGATTAGCAAGCATGTGAAACAGCTCGAGCAAGAATTGCGCTGCTCGCTGATCCAACGTACTACCCGGCAGATCAACCTGACAGAAGAAGGGCAATTCCTTTACGAGCGCTGCGCTGAGATCTTCGACAGCGTTGATAAGTGCTATGACTTCATCGACGAGCGCAAAGATATCGTCAGGGGAAAACTGCGGGTAAAAATGCCAGCGGTGCTGGAGTTCGATGATTTCATCACCGACACCTTTGCCCAGCTGCTATCAACCTATCCAGAGCTAGAACTCGACCTGATTTTCGACAACCAGATTGGCGATCTGATCCATGAACAGGTCGATCTGGTGCTTAAGATTGGCGCACTGGAAGACAGCTCGTACAAGTGCAAAAAAATCAAAAATATCGGGACCTATGTTGTCGCCTCACCCACGTACTTGGACAGATATGGCATCCCCGTAAAACCATCAGATTTGATTGGCCACAAATGTATGAACTATACCCACTGCCTCACCAAAGATAAGTGGATGTTCATTGATAATGGCAAAGAAACCAAAATTGAAATCTCACCATTTCTGCAGCTTGAGAGTGAGTCATTACTCACTCGCTATGCTTTAAAGGGCATGGGGGTAACAACCACCCTAGATTTTATTACTGAGTCATATATTCAATCCGGTGAGCTTGTCAGTCTGCTGGATAACTATACCTGGAAAACCGAACTGTATGCCGTGTATCCCAACAATGCCGTCATACCTTTGAAAACTCGCAAATTGATCGATTTACTCGCAAGCACATAAAAGGCCTAAGGATGAAAACAGCGTTTATCTCCGCGCTGCCCAAACACATTTAGAAACACTTCCCCATGGCATTTTTCAGCACCTATTCAATCTGCAAGGCTATGATGGACGCGAAATATCCACAGAGAATGTAATGCTATGAGTGTGTTCGACCTGATCGCCGAAAACCAGATCCAAGACTACAACCGCCGCAAGGCCAATGGTGAAGTGAAGGAATCACGCACAATCCAACCGGAAGAGAGAACCAGCTTCGAGTCCCACCTGTTCAAGTCAATTGTTGGCTGTTATGAAAAAGCGGCTGAAAAACCAGAAGGTGAACGCCTGGCACTCGAAGAGCGTGCCGAAAGCCTGAGGATGCAGCTGTTGATCGGGTTGGAGCAAAAAGGGATGCGCATTACTGCCCAATCCATGGCTAAAGAGCTAATGACAAAACGTCAGGCTATTTTGGGCGGCGCTTAAAAACCTAAATATGTCTTTTTGTAACAACAGGTTACGTCATATTAATCCCTACTGAGGCATTGATCTCAAATATACAAAACTTCATTGCAACGTCACAAGATCAATTGATAAACCTGATGCATATCAAGTTTTTCTCAGCATTGTTCTGGTTAATTTATAACCAGACAGAGCGGTCAGGAGAACGATGTTATGAAAGTACCAATTCGATGCCCCGAATGTGATAACACCTCAGGATTAAACCGAGTTAGACGCAAATGGCATGAAAAATCACTGGTTACCGCAGGGCAGGAAAAACTGCAGTGCCCGAAATGTCTTTCATTTTTCATGCGCGGGCTTGGCCAACAAGAACTACTTTATATCGGCACCCATGATGCGGTGAAGAAGAAAGAGCCTGTGTTTGAGGTCTAACTTCTCTCTTATAAACTTGGCAAGCTCAACCCATATCATAAGCGCCGATCACGTCGGCGCTTTTTCATTTCAGGCTAACTCTCAATTTCCTGCTGCAGCTTTTCGAGCTCTTCGAGTATCCGCAGAAACTTCTCGCCAAACGGAGTGACATGGTACTCCACACGCGGTGGTAGCTCGTTAAACACCACTTTGTCCAAGATACCGAACTCGACATTCTTCCTCAGGCACTCATTGAGAACCTTGGTCGACAGTCCTTCTACCGCGCGAACCATTTCTCCCGGCCGATTGATGCCATTTGCCAGTAACTGATACACCGTCAGTGACCACTTGCACCCGTAAATCGTCTCTACCATCCGCGCTGCACGCTCGGGGGCGGATTTTCGCGAAAAAAAGTTTTCCTGTGTTTTCATAAAGATGTACCAAAAAGTACCTACCCTACCGAATTGTACTGACTATTCAGCAGGTTAGTTGTGAACCTAAGATTAGCTTATCGCACACAGGCAGGAGAAAACAAATGACCTTTTCCCACACAGGCGCAGCACTTATTATCGGCGGCACCAGCGGTATGGGCCTTGAAACCGCCAAACAGCTCAGCAAACAAAGTATTGATGTGATCATTGTCGGCAACAATCGCGACAAACTCGACCAGGCGGTCAGTGCACTCAATGACCAGGGCGGTAAAGCGACCGGCCTGCAGGCCAACCTCTATCAGCCACAGGATGTCGACAAACTGATCGATAATATCAACAGCCATGGTGCCATCAGTTACCTGGTCAACGCTGCCGGATACTTCAACCCTAAAGCATTCATTGACCATTCCATGGCCGATTATGATACTTATATGGAGCTCAACAAGGCGACTTTCCGGATCAGCCAAGCCGTAGCAAAAGGCATGATTGAGCAAGGTGGTGGCAGCATCGTAAACATCGGCTCGATGTGGGCTAAACAGGCAATCAAAGCGACACCATCATCGGCTTACTCGATGGCAAAAGCCGGGCTTCATGCCCTGACCCAACATATGGCAATGGAACTGGCCGAGCACAGTATTCGCGTCAATGCCGTCTCGCCAGCAGTAGTGAAAACGCCGATTTACGGCGCGTTTATCGAACCGGAGCAGATTGATGATGCCTTAACTGGGTTCAACGACTTCCACCCTATCGGTAGGATCGGCACCCCGGAAGACATTGCCAACAGCATCTGTTTCTTGCTATCGGATGAGGCCAGTTGGGTAACCGGCGCTATCTGGGATGTAGATGGCGGCGTGATGGCAGGCCGAAACTGACCTATTAACAAAACCTATTAATAAAAAAGGGGAGGGAGGCAACATGCTCAACATGGATTTTCAGCAACGCTTGGTGATCGAGACCGAGCAAGTAGAGTGGCAGCCCAGCCCTGCACCGGGTGTATGGCGCAAGCCACTGGAGCGCGAAGCCAAAGAGTCGGGACATACCACCAGTGTCGTCCGCTATGGCGAGGGCTCATCATTTAGCTCCCATTTCCACCCCATGGGTGAGGAAATTTTCGTCCTGGATGGAATATTCTCTGACGAAACCGGCAATTTTGGCCCCGGCACCTATATCCGCAACCCGCCGGGCAGTCAGCATGCCCCGTTCAGCAAGGAAGGCTGTACCATCTTCGTCAAACTCAACCAGTTCATGCCTAACGATAGCCAGCAGATCCGTATCAATACCCACCAAACTCCCTGGCAACCGGGGATCGGTGGATTACAGGTCATGCCGCTGCATGAATTCGGTCATCAGCACACCGCTTTGGTGAAATGGCCCGCTGGTGAGCGATTCCAGCCCCACCGCCACTGGGGCGGAGAGGAGATTCTGGTTTTGTCTGGGGAGTTTCAGGATGAGTTCGGACAGTATCCCGCAGGCACCTGGCTGCGAAGCCCGCACCTGAGCGAGCATTTTCCCTTTGTCGAGCAAGAGACCGTCATTTTAGTGAAGACCGGGCACTTGCCGATTTAGCTAAGTAAGGGGGGGCCAACCCGTCGCCCCAATCCGCTCCAACTCGCCATGTATTTATCGAGACGGCGGCCTGAACGATCATCCGTTTTGCAGTGAATAGTAGTCGACTTCTTGCTCGGAATAACTGTATGCAAACCCCAGCTTCTTGAGCACATTGACCGATCCAGTATTCTCTGGCTCAACACCAGCAATGAAACTGGCAGCGTGTTCATGCGCGGACAAATAGGTCACCAAACCCTGCATTGCTTCTGTGGCAAACCCTTTGCCCCACCGGGCTTCGTCAAGCACGTAACCCAAGCGGTAGCAGTCTTCCGGCTCGGGAAAGACAAATAGATACCCCACCGCTTGCTGCTGCAAGGTTAGCCTCAGCACACTACCGGTTCGTGCCATGCCTTCGAGCCAGTGATCGACGTCCTCTGCAGTGTGGAAATTCTGACAGGACGGTGGTAGGTGGCGGCTGACCGGCTCGGTAAACATAGTCATGATTTCGTCCTGGATCCCCCGCATGGTGCGGTCTAGGGTCTTGGCCGACAACCTTTCGGTTGAGAAATTCATCTCGATTTTCATTGCCTTGTTTCCTTTTATTTGCTCACACCATCTTAATCAAAAACACAATTAATAGAGATAAATATTTCTCCATGTTCATCCTGCCACTGAATCGCTATGGTCAAACTTGTTTGCTACTTCACACCAAACTTTCAACTCAACACATATGCTTAGAGGCAACAGCCTCGAACATGAAGGAGAACCTCATGGACGTGCTAATTTTGGCCGGCCTAATTCTGCTTAATGGCGTTTTTGCCATGTCGGAAATTGCCCTGGTCACTGCACGAAAAAGTCGTCTGCAAAAACTGGCAGACAATGGCGACAAGGGTGCGACCACCGCCATCAAGCTCGGCGAGGAGCCGACCCGCTTTCTTTCCACCGTACAGATTGGCATTACCGCCATCGGCATCCTCAACGGGGTGTTCGGTGAAGCAGCCCTCGCAGGGCCACTGGCCGACAACCTCCAGCAACTTGGCCTCGCCGCCAAGACCAGCTCCGTAGCCGCCACCACCATCGTGGTTGTCGGTATCACCTACCTATCCATCGTCATTGGTGAACTGGTACCCAAGCGCCTGGCCCAGCTAAGCCCGGAGAGCATTGCCCGCATGATGGCCCGCCCTCTGACCGTGCTTGCCAGCCTATCCAGACCTTTTGTCTTCTTGCTGGCCACTTCCACCGAGCTGACCCTGCGACTGTTGGGCAAACACGGCAAAGAAAATCAAGGTGACGTTCTCACCGAGGAAGATATAAAAGCCGTACTGGCAGAGGGGTCACAGACGGGGGTTATCGAGAAACAAGAACATGCCATGGTCAAAAATGTCTTTCACTTTGATGATCGCAAGGTGACATCACTGATGACCCCTCGCAATGAGATCGTGGCGCTGGATCTCGATAAGCCAAGCGAAAGTAACCTCAACTTTCTGGTCGCCTCCAGTCACCAGCAATTTCCGGTGATCAGAGGCAATATGGATAATCCCAAGGGCATCATTACCACTAAACAGCTGTTGCAATACCACATCGCACGGCCACGCTGCCCGATAGAGCACTACCTGCTGCCACCGGTATTTATTCCGGAAAACTGGACCGGGATCCAACTGCTTGAGCACTTCCGCCACTCGGGAGATGTCATGGCGTTCGTCGTCGATGAATACGGCGATATCCAGGGTATCGTGACCCCGAAAGATATCCTCGAGGCTTTGGCCGGCGAGTTCAAAACCCGCGCCCCCGAAGATATCTGGTCGGTGGAAAATGAAGATGGCAGTTGGTCGATGGACGGACTGATCCCTATCTTGGTGCTCAAAGACTTGCTCGAGCTCGAAACCCTGCCCGATGAAGATCAAAACGGCTACCACACCCTAAGCGGCATGCTGATGTGGTACTTGAGCGGGCTACCTTCGGTGGGAGACAGCATCGAATGGGAAGGGTGGCAGTTCGAGGTGACCCAAGTCGAAGGCAACCGGGCGGATAAAGTCTCAGTGACCAGAAAAATGCCTGTCGAGGTCGAGGCAGCGGATGACAAGACCATCGATGAAGAAGACCAAACCAATAGACAGGCATAGTGAGCAAAATTTTACACAACCCTGTCTTTAGCAACCAAAGCCGAAGGTATATTCCGCTGCCCTCGCAAAGCACTGAGCACTGAGCACTGAGCACTGAGCATTACGTTCAGGCATACAGGCGGGGCCAGCGACAGGTGGGGAGAATTTCCCACTACCCTATTTAGCTTAACAGTACTGCTGTTATTGAGATTATTGATGAAAACGCATTCCATGTTTTTGGCACTGAGCCTTGGCTTACTCGGTGCTTCCAACCTAGCCCAAGCCGACGACAAAGTCACCCTGGGCAGAACCATCTTGCTGGGCAAAAGCGACCATGGCGCACAGATCCCCTTGCTGGTATGTCGCCGGGTTGACGCGATCCGCGTCAAAGCCGAACGAGATATGCGGCTAGAACGTGTCGTAGTGACCTTCAACAATGACGACACCAAAACCATCCATTTTCACCGCAAGCTAGACAAGCATGACCAAACGGACTGGCGCAAGTTTGCCTATACCCGCTGTGTGAAAAACCTGGAAGTATTCGGCAAGGCCGAGGGCTCATCGGCGGGGGTGAGGGTATACGGACGGCAATAACCATCGCCCCTCCGGCACCATGACAAACAAGGGCAGTCGCTGAGACTGCCCTTGTTTTATCTCTTTCAGCCATTACTCTGCCCGGTAAGCCAACTGAGACATGTCACTGTCCGTTTGCCACGACTCGCTGTCTTGCCACCAATAGGCAGTCTGAACTGGCAGAGACATATCCAAGCTCTGACCGACCAGCGGCGTCACTAATTCCACCCCGTGGCTGTGCGCTTCGGCAATCAGATCATTGACTGGCTCATCCCATTTGTGGAGAAACAGCTCATAGGTCGACCAGTGGACCGGGAACAGCTTGTCGCCGCCCACATCTAGGTGCGCCTGAAGCGTATGGGCAGCCTGCATATGCCCCCAACCTTCAACCGGGTAGCCTTTGCCATCTTTTACGTTGGCAGCCACTTCGATAAAGGTCAGGTCAAATGGTCCCAACCGCTCACCAATTTGCTTGAAGTGTTCTCCATAGGCCGAGTCGCCACTGTAAAACACACTGCCCGCTTCAGCCTGAATCGCCCAGGATGACCAGAGGGTGGTATTGCTGTCAAACAGACCACGGCCTGAATTATGGTTGGCCGGTGCCGAGGTAATCCGGACAGTGCCGATAGCGACACTTTCCCACCAGTCAAACTCTTCGATATTGCCCGGTTTCACGCCCCATTTTTCCAGGTGGCGCCCCACCCCTAGCGGGACAAAGAAGGTAACGTTTTTATCGGCATAAAAACGGGCGGTTTTTTCTTCCAAGTGATCATAGTGGTCATGGGATATCAGAATCACATCCGGCAGGGGCAAGTCTTCGCGGCTGACCGGTGCGTCGACATTGCGTGAAAACATTTTGGCAAATGCCGAAGGGGACGCATGGTCAAACACCGGGTCAATCAGGATGCGCACACCATCCGCCTCCAGAAACAAAGACGAATGCCCCAGCCAAGTCACCCGCAGCGCACTGCTCGGGTTCTCCAGCAACGGGGTATCCATCGCTTGGAACTTAAGACGGTGCTGGGGCCGGTACTGCTCGCGCTGCATGAAAAATTTCCACAGCAGCGACAACATGCCCTCCTCGCTTTCAACCCTCGGCAGCTGGGTGATGACTTTGCCATCTTTGAATTGCGGCGAACGGGCGATACGTGCTTGACGAATTTCTTGGCTGCGCACATAACTGCCGTCTGTGCTGGTACTTCCGCCACTGTATGCCGCCAGGCCAAGGGCCCCCAAGATGGCAACCAAAGATGCTTTCAATGTCGTTTTCATTCGTCGCTAGTCTCAAAAGTAAACGATGGTGTATACTTTAATCATATTGATTACAGCCAAAAAGTAAACACCACCGTTTACATCTTAATTCAACACCATCATATAATTGAGTAATTTTTATGGGTAAAGTCGCTGAAATTAAACAGGAAAATATTGTCTGTGCCGCACTGGAAATTTTTTCAGAAAAAGGGCTGGAGCTAGCCAGTATGGAAGCGATCTCGAAAAAAGCCGAAGTGTCCAAACGAACGCTTTACAAGTATTACCCAACCAAAGAAAGCTTGTTCGAGGTGATCGTTGAGCGGCTAGTATCCAATGTGAAAGTGATCAGCTCTATTCCCTTCCAGCCAGATCAAAGCATCACAGATCAGCTGACCCACATTGCCCAAAAAGAAGTGGAGTTACTATGCAGCCCGAGTTTCATGGCCGTTGCCCGGGTTGTCATGGCGGAATGTATCCGTTCCAAGGAGCTGGCAAGTTTAATGGTAGAGAAGTTCCAGCCACTCGATGCTTGCCATGGCCTCACCCGCTGGATCCTCGACGGGATTGATGCCGGCAAACTCAATGTGGCCCACCCAGAAATTGCCTCCGAGCAATTTGTCTCATGCCTGAAAGCAACCATCTTCTGGCCGCAGATTATGGCCCACCAGCCGGCGCCGGATCCGACAATACTGCAGGCCACCATCGAATCGGCGGTCCAGCAATTTACTGCCGCTTACGAGATCAAATCTGACTAGTCCTTAACACATAGAAGCAAAAGAGCTTCTACACTTGTTGTGATATCAACCACAAGGAATTTGCCATGTACCGAGTTTTTGCCTGCCTACTGACCCTGATGGTTAGTCTGGGAGCCACCGCTGATGTAAAGATATCTGGCGACGGTTTTGAAATCAGCAAAGATTGCCTGAAGCTGGAGTCTGAAAATGTAAAGATCACCTCGGAAGAGTGTGAACAATGGAAAAAGGATCAAGAAAACCGCAGCGTTCATGGTGATGACAACCCGGGCAAAGGTAATAAAAAAGACAAGAAGCCCAAAAAAGAGACCTACTGAGCCAATATACCACCAGGGCGGATACCGCTATCCGCCTCCAACTTTGTCGCTGATGAGTCGTTATCCGCGACCACACCATAGATGATCGCTTGCGCTGTTATCGGCGTTAATGACAAGGCAACAGCACTGTTGCCCTCATTCAGGAGTATGGCTATGACTCAGGAAGCGTTACTTTCTTTGATGAAACGGGGAGTGTTGACACCCACAATTATCAATACCGCAGACTCTACGTGCTATTTGATTGGCGGGGAAGACAACAAAGGCAACTTCTACCACCTCAAAGATACTCATCACCACTCCATTACAGGGCAGTCGCTACACGAAGCTGAAGAGAAACTCAGTCAATTGGGGATCCACCAGGCGGTGTTTGAGATGGTGACACCATATGATGAAATGATAGGCAGCAGCGATAATACTGGCGGAAAAGTCCGTTTCAACATTACTTTCTAACTGCCCACAATGGTTTGAGCGGTTAGGCAGACTGGCGGATCATCAATTCTGTGCCGAGCTCAATCTTATGTTCGGTTTCAAGCTCTTCGATCAAGCTGACCAGCATGGTAGCCGCCTGCGAGCCTAGCTGGAAAATCGGCGTATCAACAGTCGTTAACCCCACAGGCAACATGTCACTGTTGGGGATGTTATCGAATCCTGCCACGGCAATGTCGTCCGGTATCGATAGGCCTTTTTCTAACAAGGCTTTCATAGCACCGATAGCCATCAAATCGGATGCGGCAAATACCGCATCAAATTCAATACCGTCCATTTCTGACACGATTTGATAGGCATCTTCCTGATAGTAGTCCGCCTTAAAGGCCCAGTTTTCTTCAAACTCGATACCATTATCAAGCAGCGCTTGGCGATAGCCCTCGAAGCGATCCCGCGCCGCCTTAATCACATCCAATTTGCCGAGGAACATAATTTTGCGATAGCCTCTATCGATAAGGTATTGGGTCATCCGATAGGCTGACTGGTAATGCTCCACCAATACCGCATTGACGGTATCGTCCTGCAGATCTCTAGCAATGGAAACAATGGGAACGCGGTGGCCAAACAGCGAAAGAAAATGCTCATCTGGCATGCGGGTACCCCAGATCAACACCCCGTCATACAGATTGGAATTCAGCTCGCCCTGGATAAATACCAACTCATTATCAGTCTTGGCCATGCGCAACGTCAGTTCATAACCGTGCTGATTTAATGACGAGCCAATACCATTCACCAGTTTGTAGATATACGGGTTGGTCAAGTATTCATAGTCAGGACCTGAGATAACCAGACAAATATGTTTGGTCGACTTGCTGGCCAGCATTTTTGCTGCGCGGTTCGGCACATAGTTGAGCGATTTCGCCGCTTCCATCACCTTGGCTTTGGTCGCTTCGCTCACCCGGTTTTTATTATTCAGTACATACGACACCGTTACTGCCGAAACACCTGCCACCTTGGCAATATCTTTTAATGTCGCTGCCATTTACTACTCCGCCAATTCGGCCCACATTCTTATTCTGGGACCTCAGCTGTATGCCTCAAAAAATGCTTGCTTCATGACGACCTGCCATTATTCAGCGCATGAACGTCAATGCTGTTGGCATTATACAGAAACATGGTTCAACACACACAGCAACGCATGGCAACTTTAACTAATTCAACGATAACCATGACATTCCTTATGCCCGAGTCTTCAAACTTAAAGTATTCTAATGACGATATAGGAATGAAACGATGAACACCTTAGACGTAATAGTCCTCATAGCCTTCCTGGCCGGTATGGTCGGGATTGGTTACTGGTCTTCCAAGCGAATGACCAACAGTGCCGAAATGTTCTCCGCCGGAGGAAAATCCCCATGGTGGATGTCCGGCATTTCGGCCTACATGACCATGTTCTCAGCCGGTACCTTCGTGGTATGGGGCGGGGTAGCCTACCGCCTTGGGGTGGTCGCCATTACCGTGTGTATGAGTATGGGGGTGGCTGCGCTGATTGCCGGGTACTTGTTTGCCGGTAAATGGAAATCGTCCGGCGCTACATCGGCTGCGGAGTTTGTCGGCGAAAAATACGGCAGTGGCGTACTGCAAATGTACACCTGGCTGGGCATTGTCACCCGCATCATCGGGGTCTCCGTTGCCCTGTACTCGGTGGCCGTGATTGTCAGCTCGCTGATCCCCGTCTCGCCAGACAACTTCTTTGCCGATGACAATGGCTTCTTCAGCGTCAACGGGCTGATCATCATCGTCGGTACGGTGATTATCCTCTATACCTTCCTCGGCGGCCTGTGGGCAGTATTGCTGACCGATTTCACCCAGTTTGTGGTGCTGATGCTGTCGGTCTGCCTGATCTTGCCAATGATTTACAGCTTGGGCGGTGGTAGCGAGAACATCATCGCCAACCTGCCGGAAGGGCATCTGTCGCTCTTCAACAGCAGCTACACCCAGATTTTCATCTTCGGCTGGATCATGGTACATGTGTTCAAGGTCGGTGGTGAGTGGGCATTCGTCCAGCGCCATCTGTGTGTCGAGTCGCCAAAAGAGGCCCGCAAGGCCTCTTACCTGTTCGGCACGCTCTACATCATCACGCCGGTACTGTGGATGCTGCCGCCGATCATCTACAGCACCATCAATCCGGATGCCAACCCAGAGCAAGCTTATATCTTGTCAGCCCAAGCCGTACTGCCTGTAGGCATGCTGGGTCTGGTGGTCTCATCAATGCTGGCTGCCACAGCGAGTATGGCCTCTTCCGAACTCAACGTATTCTCCGGCGCCCTGACCACCGAGTTCTACGGCAAGCGCATCAACCCGCAAGCCAACGATGAGCAAATGATGAGCGTCGGCCGTATCGTGACGATTATACTGGGTATGCTTGTGATCGGTCTTAGTATTTCCATCCCATACTTGGGCGGTGCCGAGAAGCTGATTGTCAGCATTACCAGCCTGTTTGTCGGCCCGATGGTGATGCCAACTCTGTGGGCACTGTTTGTCGGTAAAGTCACTAAACTGCACGCCTACCTGACTGTGGTGGTCACCGCGGGTGCTGGTTTCCTGCTTCAGTTTGTGCTTGCCAAAATTGACTGGTTTGCTGCCAACATGGGTGTGATGAACCAGGCCGTAGGCCTGCTGGTCCCGGTTGCCATGCTGCTGATTGCAGATAACATCATGGAAAGGAAGCCGCTGACTACCACCGATGCCGTTAGCTAATTAGAACAACAATCCTGCACCACATAACAAAAGCCATTCCGGAGGGATGGCTTTTGTTGAACCCGAACGTTAAATCACATTGAGTTCATCCAATAACCTCCTTTTCACGTAGTACTGAAAAAAGGAGATTGGATGTGTCGCAAATCAACCGTGAACTAAAACACTTACCCTATTTGAAATGTACCGAGCATTTGATGCCGATGGGTAACGCCGATATCAGAGGTGCAGGATATTCCTTCACCCATACCATTACCGATGGCTTAAGGGCTGGCGGCCTGTGGCTAGTCATGCAAGATGATGCGGGGCAGGCCGCTGACAGCAACGGAGACATCATCATGTTTGCCGCTATCGAAGATGTTGACTGGCTCAGTGACAGCCAAATCAAACTGAAGCTTGCCGTCCAGTACTGGGGCAGAATCGTTGCATCAGGGCAGCAATCGCAAACATTGAAGGGGCAGGTTTATCCTTTG
Source organism: Photobacterium sp. DA100 (assembly GCF_029223585.1). Lineage (NCBI taxonomy): Bacteria > Pseudomonadati > Pseudomonadota > Gammaproteobacteria > Vibrionales > Vibrionaceae > Photobacterium > Photobacterium sp. DA100. The sequence goes on from NZ_CP119424.1 coordinate 1,972,666, forward strand.
TGGCATGATAGCACTCTTGCGAGCGACGACATTCTGGTCGTCCGCCTTCATCAGTGCACCAGTACATATTGCCGGACACTCCCCTCTGCAGCAGCACCGCCAGATCGCGTTGCCACCAATTGGGTCTGCTGGCGCTGGCTGGAACTGCTCCCCATCCCGCTGGGAACCAAACAAAGGTTGCTCAAATACCCTACCTCCCAGCTGTGCCTCAGATACCTGAAAAAAATCATCCGCCACAGTGATCGCCTCAATTAGTTTTGGCGTTTATTGCAAACAGACATAAGCTTGCAGATAGGGTTATGATGAGAACACTGGCAGTTATGCACTCCGGAAACAGCAAGGAGCCTATCATTAACGATGAAGCGCCTGCTATTGATGTAGCAATGCTATTGCACAATATTGCCGATGCCCGCTGTCGTCGCAGTTACGAGCAGCTTTTCAATTTGGTCGCGCCAAAATTGATGAATTTTTCCCGCAAGCAGCTCCGCGACGAATCATTGGCAATGGAAATCGTTCAAGAAACCATGCTCAAGGTGTGGCTCAAAGCCCATCTGTATGACGAGTCCAAAGGCGCCGCGCTCACGTGGATCTACTCCGTCGCCAGAAACGTCAAGTTCGATCTACTCCGAAAGTCCAAACACCAGCAAGACTGGGTCCAAGGTGACGACCTCTGGCCGATTCTGCATGAAGAACAAGATGCAGACAAACTGCCGATTGAATTTCATGCCATTGTCAGCCAAGAACTGGAAGCCTTGATTGAAAAACTACCGCCAGCCCAGTCAGAAGTTGTGCGCATGGTCTGCATGCAAGGGGCTTCCCACCAAGACGTAGCCGATGCCCTAGGTGTTCCCCTCGGCACGGTGAAAAGCCGACTACGCCTAGCCCTGCAAAAAATGAAGGAGGCCCTCGATGGCTAACATCCACTTCCATCCCGACCATAACCTCCTCAGCCGCTATGCCTGTGGGGAACTAGAGTCTGCATCGAGCATTATGATCAGCGCCCACCTAGAGTACTGCCCCAGCTGCCGGCAGAAAATCGCGGCTATTGAGGCTGAACAAGCTGGCCAGCTAGAGAAAAGCGAGCCCGCCACCTTGTCACCTGCACTCGAAGCAATGATGCACCAGATCATGGATCAGGAGTTTGTCGATACTGTCGTCGACCAACAACCTGACAGCCAGCTCATGCTGGAAGGCAAAACTTACCCACTACCTTCTGCCCTCCAGCGCCACAACGAAAAAATTGGCCCCTGGTCCCGCCTGCCGGGCAACATCAAGCGTGCTCAAGTGGATGTCTGCGGAACCAGCAAGATGAATTTCATCTATATGGATTCTGACAGTGCCCTGCCAGAGCATACCCATCAGGGGCAGGAAATCACCCTGGTCTTAGCTGGGGAATTCTATGATGAAAGCGGCACCTACCGTGCGGGCGATTTCATTGTCCAAACCAAACAGCATCAACACCTGCCAAGAACCCGGGAAGGTCAAGATTGCCTATGCCTGACCCTGTTGAATGCGCCGTTGCACTTCACCTCAGGTCTGGCAACCTTGCTCAACCCGTTCAGCCAGCTGTTCTTCAGGCGCTAACAATAGCCATCGTTTGATAATGGAAATAAAAAACCCCGCTGTACATCAAGTACAACGGGGTTTGGCTTTCTCAGCTTCTGATTAGTTAAGCTTTTGCTGGCTGCTTAACGTTGTAGAACAGGGCAAACAGCACAGGCACCACAATCAATGTCAGTACCGTCGCAAAGCCCAGGCCTGCCATGATGGTGATAGCCAGAGAGTTGAAGAACGCATCGAACACCAGCGGGATCATACCCAGAATCGTGGTCAGTGCTGCCATACTTACTGGACGTACACGGCTAATGGCACTGTCAACAATGGCATCATAAGGCTGCTTGCCCGACTCCAGCTCAATGTTGATTTGATCTAGCAATACGATACCGTTTTTCAAAATCATCCCGCTTAGACTCAACAGGCCAAGCAAGGCGGTAAAGCTGAATGGAATGTTGGTTGCCAACAGGCCAAATGCCACACCGATAATCGACAGCGGTACCGTCGCCCAAATCACCAACGGCTTCTTCACCGAGTTGAACAGGAAGATAGTGATGACGAACATAAACAGGTAGCCCATCGGCATTGAGCCCATCATGGCTTCCTGCGCATCTTTCGATGATTCATATTCGCCACCCCACTCGATGCTGTAGCCAACCGGCAGCGGCAGGGCTTCAACCTGAGGGCGGATACGGTTAAACAGGGTGGCCGCGGTTTCATCGCCCAGTACATCGTGATCCGCCAAAACGGTCAGGGTCCGCTTCCGGTCTTTGCGCTGGATCAGCGGCTCAGACCACCCGAGATCAACACCGTCAATCACCTGTTCAATCGGTACGTAAGCCTGCTGGACCGGGCTCCAAAGCTGGAGGTTCTGCAGGGTATCGTAATCGACCCGCTCGGACTCCGGCAGGCGCGTGATGATCGGCAACATATGGGTGCCGTCACGCAACAGGCCGATGGTGTTACCGCCGTAGGCCATCTGCAGGGTATGGGACAGATCTTCTTTCGAAATCCCCAAACGGCGTGCCTTGGTTTCATTGAACTGCGGCACCAGCTCCTTGGTACGCTCACGCCAGTCATGACGGACATTGCGCGCCCCCGGATCCTGCAGCAGTACATCCTCAACCTGCACAGCGATATCGCGCAGGACTTGAGGATCTGGGCCAACAATTCGTGCCTCGATCTTCGATGCCGGCGACGGACCGAACTCCATCAACTTGAACTGGAAGGTCGGCTGGTCAAACTTGGCTGGCAGTCCTGCATCCAGCTTGTGCAGCAAATCGAACATGTTGTCGCGGCTGGTTGTGCGCACCTGCAGCTGGGCATAAGACTCGTAGCTTTTCTCCGGCTGGTAGGTCAGCACGAAACGTTGCATCCCCTGGCCGACAGAAGTGGTCACAAACTCGACATCATCCTGGGCAAGGATATACTCCTCGACCTTTGCAGTCTGTGCCATGGTTTCGCGGATATCGGTCCCTTCCGGCATCCACATATCGACATAGAACATCGGGGTGTTGGACGGCGGGAAAAACGACTGCTTCACCTGACCGAAGGCGATCACTGCCGTCACAAGCAGGACAACCATGCTGGCCATGGTCAACCAACGGAAGCGCAGGGCAAATTTCAGCAGGGTACCGAAGACCGTAAACAGCACACCTTTGTACGGGTCTTCATCGGCCTGCTGTGAGCTATCGCTTTCCTTGAGCATCAGATCAGCCAAGAACGGCGTCAGTGTCAGCGCGGTGACCCAGCTCAGGAACAGCGAGTAGCACAACACCCAGAACAGCGAGCCCATAAACTCACCGGTCGCATCCGAAGACAAACCAATAGGGGCAAAGGCCGTGATAGCAATGACCGTCGCACCAAGCAGTGGCCACTGGGTCTGCTTGGCAATGTCTGCCGCGGCTTGCACCTTGGTCCGGCCCTTCTTCAGACCGACCAGGATCCCTTCTACCACCACGATGGCATTATCCACCAGCATACCCAGCGCAATGATCAGGGCACCCAAGGAGATACGGTGCAGCTCAACATCATTGAGCTTCATCATGATAAAGGTGCCAAATACCGTCAGCAGCAGTACCAAACCGATGATCACCCCACTGCGCAGCCCCATGGCAAACAGCAGCACCACAATCACGATCGCCACCGCCTGACCCAGGCTGACCACAAAGTCCTGTACCGACTTGTCCACTTCCTGCGCTTGGTTGTAGAAGTAGTTGAGTGAAACACCGGCTGGCTTGATGCTCTCGAGTTCGGCCAAGCGAGCATCAAGCTGCTTGCCCACCTCAACCACGTTTACCCCAGAGGAAAACGAAATGCCCAGGTTAATCGCTGGCTTACCGTTGTAAGTCACGATATTGCCCGGTTTTTCCTGTACCCCACGGGAAACCGTCGCGACATCTTTCAGGCGGATCAGATTACCGGTGTCCCGGCCATGGATCACCAGGTTTTCCAATGACTCAACACTGTTCATCTCACCGTTAGGACGGATGATCAGGTTCTGGCCGTTGATCATCATCTCGCCCGAGGCGGTCACGCTGTTCTGCTGGTTCAGCAGTCCCACCACGGTATTCATGTCCAGATTCAGCGCCGCCATGCGCTCAACGGAAATCTCGACAAAGATTTGCTCTTGCTGATCCCCGGCCAGACTGACCTTACCCACGCCGCTGACAAGCTCCAGCTCTCGGATCAGGTAATCGGCGTACTGCTTGAGTTCGACGTATGAGTAGCCCTCGCCGGTCAACATCATCATCACGCCGTACACATCACCAAAGTCGTCGATGATCTGTAGCGAACCCACACCTGATGGCAAGGTCGGGCGCAGGTCATTGACCTTACGGCGCATTTCATCCCAGATCTGCGGCAGTTCGTCCGGGCCGTAGATCATGTCCATGCTGACTGTAATCTGAGTCATCCCGGCCGAGGAGGTCGAAGTCACCTTGTCGATATACGGCAGCTGGCGTACTGCCTTCTCCAGCGGATAAGTCAGCTCTTCTTCGACTTCGGTCGAGGTGGCCCCCGGGTAGGTGGCAACAATCATGGCATCTTTGATGGTAAATGCCGGATCTTCCAGCCGGCCCAAATCCAGGAACGAGGTCACGCCCCCAACCGCCAGGATAATCAAGAACAGCCAGCTAATGACCTTATTTTTTATTGAATACTCAGCAATATTCACTGTACTGCTCCCATGGTGGCTACTGCCATAGTCAATCCCCAATCTTCTTCACCAAGCACCCAAAATGTCGTAATAACGGGCGTGGCCTGAATTGATAACTCTAAAAACTGCATGCCCCCGTCAATCAGCTTGCCAGCCATCAGTTGCCCTAATCCGGTGAAGAGGGCGAGGCCAGCCAATGTGATCACAAGCCAAACCACCCAGCGAATGAGGGATTGGACAACGGTGGGCATGTTCAATTTCACAGGGCCTTCGCCTCTGCTTTTACTGCTGGTAGCTGGGTCACTTCCATTCCCTCGCGCATTTTTCGCAAACTGGAGGTCACCAGGCGATCGCCCTCGCTGATGCCGCTGCTTACGATGGCACCGTGATTATTGAGCTGACCAATACCGACTTCCACCTTGTGGACCTGATTGCCCTCTAGCTTCCAGACAAAAAACTGGCCAGCTTCGCGGCCGACCTCTATCGCTGTCATCGGCAGCTGGTAGCCTTGCAAGGTACTCAGGCCCGCTTCCGCCATATCAACACGCAGAGACACGCTGGTGCCCGGCAAAATCGCCGGCTCTCGCTGCGGCATTTCAAACCACATACGGTAGGTTTGGCTTTGTGGCTCTAGCTCGCCGGTATGCTCAAGGTAGGTCACGGGATAGGTTTGCGACTCGGACCCAAAACGCGCCATTGGCTGGTAACTGCGGTTCACCTGCTGCGGGTTGAGCATGGCCAGCACGTGATCGGATACGGCGATATTGATATACAGCAGATCGTCCTGGTACAGGTTAACGACCGTTTCACCCGGAGATACCGCCTCGAACGACTCCTTAGGCACATCCGCCACCACGCCGTCGAACGGCGCAACCAAGCGGGTGTAGCCCAAACGGCGCTCCGCTGCCTTGAAGTTCACTTTTGTCAGCTTGTGATTGGCAGACAGCTCGTCGAGCTCAGCCTTGGAGATCATCTTGCGCTCAAACAATTCCCGACCACGCTGAAGCTGTTTGGTCGCCAGACCAAACTGAACCTGGGCGTCATTGCGTTGCTGCTCGAACTTATCGGCATCCAGTTCGGCAAGGAGCTCGCCTTTCTTGACCTGCTGGCCAGATTTAACCAATACGCGCTGCAGCTCGCCTTCAACCCGAAACGCCAACGGGGTATTTTCTGCCGCTTCCACCTGGCCCTTGAAGGAGCGGAACTGGCTGGTTATCGGCTGATCAACCGTCAGGGAAGACACTGCAAGCGAAGCAGTAGTTTGTTGCTGCGGCGGCTCTTGGCAACCGGCTAATACCATCATGGAAAGAACGGCGAATGACATCTTCTTCAACATCTTAGATACCACCCTCACGTTCCCAGGCACGCACCTGTTGGCCCGGCAACAAATCAGTCGCGCCAGCGATCACCACCATGATCCCCGGAGCCAAACCTGATACCACCTCGCCCTGATCGTTGAGAGCGACTTCCAGAGCATCGACCACGCCGGTTTGGGGATCAAACTGCCACAATGTCCCCTGGCCGTTTTGTTTTTCAACCCAGGCACCTTCCGGCAAACGCACGGCAGTAGACAGCTCAGGCTTGGCAAAATGCACCTGACCTACCATGCCGGAGAGCAAGTTCATCTCCTCCGGACGGGAAAGGGTCACCTTCGCGGTATAGCTGTTGGTATCAGCATCGGGCTTGGTCGACAGCTCTTTGAACTCTGCGTGGATCGGCTGGGCTGGGTGGTTATCCATCTCAACCCACACCGCAGTCTGGCGGATCGCCGACAAGCTGGTCTGCTTCACAAAAGGTACCGGCAGATTGAAGCTCACGTCCATTTCATCCACATTCTGGATGTTCATCACAGGTTGGTTGGCACCAACAAACTGGTTCTGGTTAACAAATTTCAGTGAAACGACACCGTTGAAAGGCGCTTTGATCAAGGTATGTTCAACGTCTGTTTTTGCTTGTTCCAAGTTCGCGGCTGCCGCCTTGTAAGCAGTCTCGCGCTGGTCAAACTGGTCGGTACTGATCAGCTTCTTGCCGTATAGCTGCTTGGCGCGCAGGAACTGGCTTTGCGCCAACTCAAACTCTGCCAGTTTGGCATCGAAAGCCAAGCGGTAATCCTGATCATCCAGTACCGCCAGTACCTGACCTTGCTTGACTCGCTGGCCGACCCTGACCGTCAGCTTGGCAATTTCGCCAGGTACCTGAAAAGAAAGCTGGGCGCGCTGTGTCGCGACTAACTTGCCAGGAAAAGCATTACTCGCCTGATTCGCTGGCATTGGGATTTCCAGCAGTTTCACGGGCTTGACGACCTCTTCGGTTATTTCTGAATTAGCTTGGTTACATCCGGCTAGGATGCTTCCCAGCAATGCTATTGTTGCCACCCTGACAAACGGGGTGAACGAAATGGATGTTCCTTTCACGGGCGTTTCTCTCTGAGATTTATATTACACACCTGTGCAGTATATGTTGAACTTGGTGGAGATCAAGTATATTTTACAGGTGGACAATAAATGTATTTTGTGAGCACACAGATGACGCCCCCGCGGTTTTTTGGTTAAAATAGCGTGGGCTATGAAACAGATAGAACCATGACCGAGAGAAAACAGGGCCGCCGCAGCGCACAGGCCGCCGAAGAAACCAAGCTGCTGATCATCAAAACTGCCGCGGAAATGTTCTGCGAATTGGGGTACGAAAGGGTATCGCTGAGAAATATCAGCGAACGCGCTGGGGTATCTCACAGCTTGATCCGCCACCATTTCGGCAGCAAGGAAAAGATCTGGCAAAGTATCAGTGACAACCTGCACGTCTATTTCTTGAGTTACATGTACAAGTTGCTGGAAGAAATTCCGTCCGAGCTGCCGAGCAATGTCATCCTCTATCGCTTTGTCACCATGCTATTAGCCCAGCAACTTGCCCACCCGATGCCTATCCAGCTGATTGCCGACGGGGTCAGGCAGGGCGATGTATTAATGGATTACTTCTTCGATAACAACGGCGAGCTTGAAAAGTTCGTCAACCAACTGGTCGTTAACTGCAACAGTGATTTCCCGCTGAAGCCGATCAACATTTGGGAAATGAAATGGCAAATGATGATGTATGCCCATGGTGCCGCCAGCATGAAGCCATTTATATTGGACACATGGGAAAACGCCAGTGAAGAACAATGTTTACTGAACCATTGGCAGCTGTTTAACCAAACCATGGCAAACCAGCTCAATATCTCCCCCGAACAAATGCTGCAGCCAGAACAGCTGTCGGACATCCTTATCGAGCTGCCGTGTGAATGGGGCTGCGACAAAGAAGAAAAAGACTCACAAGAAGCAAAATAGCAACGTCCTTCTCGATTGGAAAAGACAATACAAAAAAGGTCAATAACCATCGGTATTGACCTTTTTCTTTTATTTTTAGGGCTTTACATCCAAACCTCTTCGGTTGCTTAGGCTGTTGCAACTACCGGCAATACCGCCTCGGTTCCAGCCTGAGCGATCTTGTCTGCCGGTTCAAGCCATGCCATCAGCAGCTTGTAGCCAAGTGCCAATACCACGGCACCAACGAATAGACCAACAATACCAGACATCATCATGCCGCCCAGCGCGCCCAGCAGTATCACCAACATCGGGATATCAACGCCACGCCCCATCAACATTGGCTTCAATACGGTATCACTGGCGCTAACCAGAACGCCCCACACGCTAAAGATAACGGCAACGGTCGGTGTATCAACCGCAAACAGGTATGCCATCACCGGGCCCAATATCAAAATCGGTGGCAGTTGGATAATGGCCAAAACCAGTACCGCTAGCATCCACAGTCCGGCTGCCGGCACTCCGGCAATGCCCATGCCCAAACCTGCCAGTACCGCCTGGATAACGGCCACACCGATAACGCCCTGAACCACACTGCGTACGGTTGCAATCGACAGCCCGACATAGTCTTCACCTTTATCGCCCAGCAGGCGAACTGCCACTTTGCCAGCCATCGTCTTGCAGCGTGCGGCATTGCTCATCACCACACCTGAAATCAGAATGGCAATAATGAACTGAACCACGCTGCCGCCCAGGCTTCCGATAGCAGATAACCCGCTTGACACCAGCGCTTTAACTTGAGGTGCATAGGTATTCAGCGCACTTGCCAAGTTGATGGCAGCAAGGCTCCACGCTTTGTACAACGGCTCACCCACCACTGGCAGCACGGCCACCGATGCATCTGGCTGTGGGATCACCAAAGTCCCAGCAGAGAGCGCGGTCGCAACATCTTGGCTGGTGCTTACCACCGCCCCAGAGAACCATATCGTTGGTGCCAGCAGTGCCGCAAGGGCGGCCAGGGTAACCAACATACAGCCCTTTCCAAGGGAGAGCGAAAAGCGCCGTTGCAGCGCCTTGGCCAAAGGCATCAGCGCAATGGCGATGATTGCCCCCCAGACGATAGGGAGTAAAAATGGCTGTAGGATCTGATAGCAAAAGTACACAACCAGCAGCAGCAACATGGACTTAATCACAGTATCCAACGTGTTTTTTTCTGGAAGTGTTACTAAGGATTGTTGAGCATTCAAAATCAACCTCACTAATGACTTTCTTACGGCTGAAAGGCCCCAGCCTAATCTGCTCAAATAATAACCACTCGCTTATCAGAAGACTTACCATTTTACGACAGGCGCCCAATTTCCTCCCCCGCACCAGAATTGTTCATTAATCCATCATTTAGATTTTTTACTCTAATCAAACCGCATATAATTTCTCTTGCATTCCTTCGGGATGTTAGTACCCATTACGTGAAATTAGCGTCCGCCCTTGGTACAAAGGTCTCTTTCCCTCCTACCATCACTAACCAACGAATTGAAGAGACCTTTTTTTCCCCAACCCAATACCTCATGTCTCATGTGCTATTGTTTCGACAGCCAATAGACTCAACCCTCTCGCCCTAAGGCGGCTCGGCTGAATAGATTTCGCCCCCCAGTTCACACTTTTTAATCAAAGCTTGATCTTGCCCTCAAATGCAGCAATTTTTTGCCCACACGGCAGTACGGCAATTATTCAACTCTGAATTCTTCTATGCATGCCATTAACCCGTAACTCAGGCGCAGCTATCAATAGTAAGCATAATTTGCCGCAACTTAGTCACCTCGCTTGTATATGCAAATGCTGCATATTGACGCAGGCTATCCGGCTGTGATGGCCATCACAATAGTCCCATTATCAAAACCTTTACCCTCTTAACATCCCACGGGATAACAACAAAACAAGATACGATCACACACCATGAGGGATTACAATGAACACCAACAGACTCCGCCCGATAGCCCTTGCCATCATCACCCTGACAGCCCTTGCTGGCTGCAACGATGAAACCACCTACATAGAACAGCCCAAACAAAACCAAGACCCAGCAAGGCAAATACGCAGCGTCTTTGCCGATTACCAAGACGCTATCAATACCCTAGACAGCACCGAGTTTGGTCAAGTGACCGATCAGATGGCCAGCTCACGCCAAGCGGTCGACCGGATGTACCTAGACAAGCTGGAAAATATCGATCGCAGCGCATTGTCCGATGAAGACAAAATTTACTACGACACTTTCCAGTTTGACCGCAACATCGCTATTCGCGGCGCTTCACTGCCCAACCCGAGATTCGGGAATTTCGATATCCCGATCACCCACTTCTACAACTACATCGATTGGAATGCCTCAGTGGCCGGCGCGAAGCAGGACACGCCTGATGACTACCAGAGCCATATCCAGGTGATCCGTGAATTCACCGCCTGGACGAACAACCTGCATTCACAATACGCGATGGGAATCGTCGACAAGGCACGCTTGCCTAAAGTCCTGACCAACCGGCTAGTTGAAAGTACCGAAAAAGCCCTTGCTGTCGGCACGGCCCCTTATGGGCTGCTGAGCCAGGGACTGGAAGATATTGAACAACACCGCGATCAATACGAGGATGCCTTCGTTACCGAATACCAAAAGGCGGTAGCAGATGCGGCCAATGCGGTCAGCGGCTTGATTGATTTCCTCAAGGTCGATTACCTCGATGGCGCCAGAGGAGCGGGCACAGCTGAAGACACCAATATCGGCTGGGGGGATTTACCGAATGGCCAAGCCTGGTACCAATGGCAGCTAGACCGCAACAGTACCACTGGCAAACCGGCAATGGAGCTAAGCCAGCTTGGGGAAGATCTTGTTGCCGACGCCAAAGCCGAAATGATCCGGGTGGCCGAGCTTATCGTCGACAAACGGGGGGCCACGCCAAAAGCTAATTGGCGTGAGGAAAACGGTACTATCAGCCTCAGAACCTTCAATCTCCTCGATGGCAATGGCGATATCGATCTCAACGAGTTTTTCGATTACCTCAACAGCGAACAGTTCTTCTATGGCAGAGATGGCAGAGATATTTCGGGTACCGATTATGCGACTTTGTGTGAGGCCGCATCGTCCCCAAGCGCCTGCGAAGCTGCCCTGATCGACTACAATACATTCAAAACCGACGCCAATGATGTCGTCGCCAAGTACTTCAAGCCAATAAAAACCGATTACACCATAGTGCCGGTTCCGGCCAACCGCGAGGAATATGACGGGGTGGGCTCATACGGCAACAATGAGTTCAACCTCAACACCAACCCGGATTACAGCCTGCAGAAGTGGAATGTCTCGACCTTATTGCTGCATGAAGCCGCACCGGGCCACCATTTCCAAAATGCCTATTCCATCGAATACCCACCGGCCGACAAACCCGACTACATCCAGAACGTCTGGTACACCGCTTACGCGGAGGGCTGGGCACTCTACACCGAGTGGCTGGGCTTGGAGATGGGCATCTATGGCGAGCTGGACAGCAGCGGCAAGCCCACCTTCGTCAATGCCACCGGGATGTGCAAACTCGACCTTGACTACCAGACGTTCCAGGGTGGGATCTATACCGATGCTGAAGAGTGCAATGCCCTGCAGTACTTCGGCAGCCTGAACGAAGCCCAACTGCGCAACATGCGCCTGGCCGTGGATACCGGTATCCATGCGAAAGGTTGGAGTATCAAACAAGCTCAGGAGTATATGGATGCGAACTCGGCCCTGGGTAACGGTGATATCGAGTCAGAAAGTTACCGCTACGCCGCCTACGTCGGGCAGGCAGTTTCCTACAAATCGGGCTACTTGGTCATCAAAGAGATGCTGGCAAAAGCACAGACGGAACTGGGCGGTCAATTTGAGTGGGCGTCATTCCATGACCAGTTGCTGAAATACGGCGATCAACCGATGGAAGTGGTCGAGACCAGCATCGAAAACTGGATCAAAACTCAGCAATAACAGAAAGCAAACTGTTGCCTGTCCGCTTGCGGGCGGGCAGCAAGAAAAGTAAGAGAGAAAAGAAAAAAATGGGTAAGCACCAAGTTAAAGCAAAAGGTTGGCTGGCCAAGTGGCTTACTCAAGGAACGGTGAACAATAACTATTTACCAGTAACTTACCCGAACGATTATTTGTAGTGATGTTAAACCTTACAGGTACGAAGCATGCAACCTGAATTTAACGAGGGCTACTATACCCCGCGAGACACACAATAATGTGACATATATCAATCTAGACCCGGTAAATTACGCCCGGAGAGAAGAGTGTGTAACAATATGCAAACGGCCGTAAATAAATACGATAAAGCATCAGTTTGTTTATATTTTAACTGGCTCGCCGCCTGTTTGATTCCCACTCCCTACCGATATTGCCCTAACTCTAAAAATTCGTTACCGGTGCCTTAATTTCACTTCACTCCATGCCATACTGGCAGCCATGCCCTTTTGAATCGGCCAGGAATACAGATGTTAAGGATCGACAGCAAAGAACGCCCCCACTGGCGTGAGCTCGCCAAAGAATATGGATTCGGCTTCCACACCATGTACGGCGAGCCCTATTGGGACGAAACCGGCTACTACCAGTTCACCCTCAAGCAGATAGAGCAAGACCTTGAAGCGCCGACCGAGGAAATCCACCAGATGTGCCTGGAGGTTGTCGATGACGTGGTGGCCGACGAATACTGGCTGCAACGATTCCAGATACCGGAAACCATGTGGCAGCCAATCCTCGAGTCGTGGCGCAGCCGAGAGCCTTCGCTCTATTCCCGACTCGATTTTGCCTACGACGGCAACGGCTTTGCCAAGCTGTATGAGAATAATGCCGATACCCCAACCTCGCTCTATGAAACCGGCTTTTGGCAATGGCTGTGGCTGGAAGATATGGTCAACAGCGGGGCGATCCGCCGCGACGCCGATCAGTTCAACCTCCTGCAGGAATTGCTGATCGCCCGCTTCCAAACCCTTGCACGCCAGCAACCCGGGCAGACCCTGCACTTTTCCTGCTGCAAAGATACCGTCGAAGACAGGGGCACGGTGCAGTATTTGCAAGACTGCGCCAAGGAAGCAGGCCTGTCGACCGCCTTCGTCTTTGTCGAAGATATCGGGATCAACGGCAAGAAAGAGTTTACAGACTTAGCCGATAAACCCATCCGCTGGATGTTCAAGCTCTATCCCTGGGAGTTCATGCTAAGAGAAGAATACGCCAAGCACTTGCCATCCAACCCGATCAACTGGCTGGAGCCGATGTGGAAATCAGTGCTCAGCAACAAAGCGCTACTGCCGATGCTTTGGCACAAATACAAAGGACACCCGAACTTGCTGCCGGCCTATTTTGCCGATGATCCAGGACTTAGCGAGCTCAAGGACTATGTCATCAAGCCGATATTTGCCCGCGAAGGCGCCAACATCACGATCGTCGAAAACGGCAGGCAGACCCTGAGGGTGGATGGCCCCTACGGCGATGAGGGAGTGATCTACCAGGCCTACCACCCGCTGCCGAAATTCAACAATGCCTACACCTTGATCGGCAGTTGGCTGGTAGACGACCGGGCAGGAGGTATCTCCATCAGAGAGGATAGCTCACGCATCACCCAGGATATGTCACGCTATCTGCCGCATGTTATTTTGTAGGCCCATGCCGGGCGGGATCGCATTTAGCCCGTCAGCCCCCCGAGAGGGGAGCTATACTGAAGATTCAATATCTTGAAAAGCTTTGCATTTCTTTGTTACATATTCAGCGCAGCGACAGCCTAAATAAGTATAACAACGGGGCAAAGGACAAGATTCAATCTGCATCGGCTCCCCTATGGATAATAACAAGCAACTCTCGGCACTCATTACACTCTCCCTGACAGGCTTGGCTGGGAACGCCCAGGCCGGCACTGAGCAGCGCTATGCCGATTACGGCCCACTGAAAACTTATGCCCAGTCTCCCCTGCAGTCGAATGCTCTGACCCCCTTGGTCAGATCCGGCTTCAGCCAGGCGCCGGATACTGTTGAGCTCTATGCCACCGGTACCATTGCCAGCGTGTGGGCCCACACCGATGAGTACAGCGCCGATTACTACCAAAACGCCCTTTCGATCGGCGGGCTTTGGCAACTCAACGACCAATGGGCCTTGGAGCTCGACTACACCTGGCGCTTTGCCGCCAACAACCACCTCGACACCCTGACCAAAGCCTTCCATGACTGGTTCGGTATTGGGCAGAATGGCCGCGATGAAGTTGATGATCACTCCTTCGACATCTCGGTCCCGCAGTACGGAGTCGAAATCCACGACTTCGAAGGCGAAACCATCAGCAATGCGTTTTCCCTCTACACCAGCTACCAGCTGCTTGAAAACAAGCATCACGGTCTGTCTCTTGGCGGATCGCTTTATTTCAACTACGTTGGCAGCGGGCCGTTCAAAACCAGCAATTTCGAACAGGCGCTGCAACTCAATTACAGCTACCGAACAGGCAAGCACAGCATCTATACCCTGCTGGGTTTATCCTACCGCCATCATGATGAGGTATTGGCACAAATCAAATACAACAAATTCGCCTTTGCCGCCGGGGTCAGTTACCAATACCAAATCAGCCCCAAACACCGCTTCATTACCGAAGTACATGTCTACGAAGGGGCCAGTGATGCGACGTCTGATCTCAGCGAGCCGTCCACCGAGTTTTTACTAGGCTATCGCTACCATACCAAGCGCGGCGCGATCGAGATGTCGATGATCGAGAATGCCTTCAATATGGATAACAGTACCGATATTGCCTTTACCCTCGGCTACCGCCATCGAATGCAGTGATTCATAATTTACATTGTAAATTTTTCAGGCAACCTGCCGCATTATTGTTCCATTAGCATTAAGATACATAAAATAAAAAACACTGTATTGAAGAGAAGCGATTTTGCCCCTACCATAGCGGCCATCTTTCTTTGGCCAGCGAAAAACTAGATCTGTGAAAAAACCAGACCTTCTTATCTGTACAGCCTTGCTCTCAGCCTGTTCGTATAATGCTGCGCCAGTTGTCGGCTCCCATGACAAAACCCAGCTCGAGTACGAGCAAGACTTGGCGGAATGCCGTCAGAAGACCCAGGAAGTCGACAAGGGTGAAGCGGTCCGCACCAGTGCTGCCAATATGGCACTTATCGGCACCGCGGCAGGGGCGCTCGGTGGACTGCTCGCCGATGATGTCGGGATGGGAGAGAGCATGGTATGGGGCCTGGCTCTTGGGGCCGGTACCGGAGCCGCGATAGGCTCGGTGAAAGCAACCCAGACCCAATCACTGGTATTGCGCCGCTGCATGGAGCTCAAGGGGTATGAAATCCTCGACGCCGAAGCAGATGAGCTGGCCAATGTCGATATCGAGCCGAACACCGACTCAACAGACGAAGCGACCGATGAGCAGCAGCTCGTCGCGAACTAGGATCTCACCGATTGAACACATGGATGGGTTCCTTGCACCCCGCTAGCGCGTCTCGGCGCTAATGGGGTGTTTTTTCACCCGCAGAGCAAACTGTTCAACCAAAAAGTCCACCAGTACCCGCAGCCGCTTGGGCATCAGCTTGCGTTGCGGATAGACCAAACTGACCGGTACCAGCGGCATCTCCCACTGCGGTAAAAGTTGCACCAACCTACCCGAAGCAAAATGCTCGCGGCAAATAAACTCGGGCAGTACGGCAATCCCCAGCCCATCCAGGCAGGCCGACAGCGAAGCCGTAATGGTGTTGACCCTCAGGCGGTAGGGCAGATCGATACTCACCGCCCCGCCCTCGTGCATCAGGTGCCAGTTGGGAATTTTCACGGCCTTATTGTGAACTTTGACTTGATGGTGCGGCGGCTTGAGATCTGCCGGGCTTTCAATCATGCCATATTGTTCCAGGTAGTCGGGACTGGCAACCAGCACCCGGCGCGATTCCGTCAGCTTCCGAGATACCAAACTTGAGTCGTCCAGTTCGCCGACCTGGGCATAGAGATCAATCCCCTCGCCGATAATATCCACTTCGCGGTTGGTCATTTCGACATGCAGGGAAACATGCGGGTATTGTTTCAAAAAGGCATTGAGAAAGCCGCCCATCACCTGATGCCCCAACTCGACCGGCATAACCACATACAGCCGGCCACGGATCAGATCTTGGTTGGCACTGACTTCTAATTCGGCCTGCCCCATGATTTCCAGCATCTGCACGCAAGACTGGTAAAAGGCTTCGCCTTCCGGGGTGAGGATCAGGCTGCGGGTCGAACGCGTGATCAACCGCACACCAAGGTGCTCCTCCAGCTCAGCCACTTTGCGGCTTACCGTCGACTTAGTCATATCCAATACGTCAGCAGCTTGAGTAAAGCTTCCACAATCAACCACTTGTGAAAAAATCGCTATCGAATTCAAGTCCATCGCTATCCAGCCTTCAGCCAATTAGTAAGTTTTCTGCAACAGTGTTTCCTCTTTTTCTTATCTTATCAACCAATCGATATCATTTACAATTTGAAATACTTTCCGAAAGCCAAATCTTATAAGTCATAGAGGGTAAAATGGCCGATCATCCCCAAACCACAGCAGCCAGTCCTAGCCATTCACCAGCAGCACCAACCGCGCTCCCCAAGCGCAGCAAGAAAAAAGCACCATTAGTCGCCACCTTGATCATGCTTTCGCTCGGCGCGTTAGGCGGCGGCTACTGGTTCAGCTATGGCCAATACTTCGAGTCGACCGATAACGCCTACCTACAAGGGGATATCACTACTATCAGCCCCAAAGTCGGGGGCTACATTACCGAGTCTTTCGTGTCCGATAACCAACAG
The DNA here is from genome assembly GCF_029223585.1 of Photobacterium sp. DA100. Classification (NCBI taxonomy): domain Bacteria; kingdom Pseudomonadati; phylum Pseudomonadota; class Gammaproteobacteria; order Vibrionales; family Vibrionaceae; genus Photobacterium; species Photobacterium sp. DA100. The sequence continues at coordinate 1,989,491 of NZ_CP119424.1, forward strand.
GTCAAAGCGGGCGATCTACTGGCGAAAATTGACGACCGGGACTTCGTGGCGGCCTTGGATCAAGCCAAAGCGAATTTAGCCGTCAGCCAAGCGGCTATCGACAACCTCCATGCCCAAGAACAATTGCAGCAGACTCAAATCCGCCAGACGCAAAGCCATGTTACCTCGGCCAGCGCCGAGTTCGAGCGTGCCAAGCAGCAGGTCGACCGCACCCGCAGTCTGCTCAAGCGTAACTACTCGTCGCAGGATGAACTCGATAGCATGACCTCGCAGCAGAAAGTGACAGCCGCCCAGCTCGAGGAAGCCAAGGCCAGCTACCAAGGTGCCAAAGATCAGCTTGTGGTTATCGACAGCCAAATCAAACAGGCCGAGGCCGCGGTGACTGAAGCACAGGCACAACTGGAGCAGGCTGAGCTCAACCTGGCTTACACCAATATCTATGCCCCGGTTGATGGCATCGTGGGCAAACGTAGCTTGCGGGTCGGTCTGTTCGTTCAGCCGGGTATGCCGCTCATGAGCTTGGTGCCAACCTCCGATGTCTGGATCGAAGCCAACTTCAAGGAAACCCAACTGAGCGGGATCCACAAAGGCCAAACCGTCACCGTAGAGCTGGATGCCTTCCCCGACCAGCCATTGCAAGGAGTGGTCGATAGCTTCTCGCCGGCAACCGGCGCGAAGTTCGCACTGTTGCCGCCAGAAAATGCCACCGGCAACTTCACCAAAATTGTCCAGCGGGTCCCGGTGAAAATTACCATTCCTGATCCCAAAGGCCTCGAAGGTCGCTTGATCCCCGGCCTATCGGTGGTAGCGACGGTCGATACTCGGGGCTAAATCATGGGTGCCGATATTACAACCAACCAACAGCGCCATAGTGCTGGAAGCGAAGCGAACCAAGTTCCCCGTCGCCACTGGATCGCCTTGTTTGGCGGCCTGATTGGAGCCTTTATGGCGATTTTGGATATCCAGATCACCAACTCCTCACTCAAAGATATTCAGGGGGCACTGTCTGCCACCCTGGACGAGAGCTCTTGGATTTCCACGTCCTATCTTGTGGCGGAAATGATCGCCATCCCGCTCAGCGGCTGGCTATCGAAAGCTCTGGGCAAGCGCCGCTACCTGACATGGACCACGGCGATTTTCACCCTGTCATCCTTCCTGTGTTCGCTATCGTGGAACATGAGTTCGATGATTGTCTTCCGGGCCATGCAGGGCTTCAGCGGCGGAGCCCTGATCCCGCTGGCCTTCTCGCTGGTGATTCAACTGCTACCGATCCAAAAGCGGGCCATCGGGATGGCATTATTCGGTGTGACCGCTACCTTTGCCCCGTCAATTGGGCCGACATTCGGCGGCTGGCTAACCGAAAACCTGTCGTGGCACTACATTTTCTATATCAACATCCCGCCGGCGATCTTGGTGATATCCATGATCCGCTATGGCTTGGATGACGAGCCGCTCAATCTTGGCACCTTGCTCAAGGCGGATTGGTTCGGGATTGTCACCATGGCCCTTGGGCTTGGCTGTTTGGAAGTGGTGTTGGAAGAGGGCAACCGCGAAGAGTGGTTCAGTTCGAACTTCATTGTCACGCTGGCGATTATCTCGGGCGTTAGCTTGGTGCATTTTGTTATCAACGAACTGCAGCACGACAAACCGTTGGTTAACCTACGATTGCTGCGCGAGCGGCAGTTTGCTATGTCGTGCCTGGCCTATCTGATCCTCGGGATGGCGCTGCTCGGCTCGATATATGTATTGCCGTTGTACCTGACCCAGATCCAACGCTACAACGCGATGGAAATCGGTGAGGTGCTGATGTGGATGGGCTTCCCGCAGCTGCTGCTGTTCCCCATCGTGCCCAAGCTGGTCCAGTTCATCAAACCTAAATATCTGGTGACATTCGGCTTTACCATGTTTGGCCTGAGCTGCTACGTCAACACCCATATGACCGTCGATTTCGGCGGCCAGCAGCTGATCCTCTCCATGGTACTGCGCGCTATCGGCAGCCCGTTTATCATGGTGCCGCTGTCTCTGGTGGCAATGAAGCACATCAGCAAGGCCGACACGCCGGATGCATCGACCCTGACCAACGTGATGCGCAACCTCGGCGGGGCATTCAGTATCGCGATCATCGCCACGTTATTAGATAACAAAACCCGGGAGCACCTAGGACATATCAAGGAGTCATTGCCCAGTGTCAGTACCAATGGCTGGCAGCAGTTGTTGCAACAGAGTGATTTCTTTATCAAGGCAGGTAACGATGCCAGCACCGCGATGCAGCAGGCCCAAGCCACACTGCTGTCGACCATGCAGCGCGATGCGGCAATTATGGCCTATAACGATGTGTTCCTGATGATGACCGCCTTCCTGGCGTTCGCCGCGGTGCTGATCATGTGTATGGATGATTAAGGTCGACAAGGTGGCTCCCAGCAAACCGGAGACGATTTTAAAAACGTGCGAGTACATCCATGTAACTCCAACCCTGGAACGCCAGCCCGGGCCATCCATGGCGGGTAGGTTTTAAAATCATCCCCGGTTAGCTGCGTCAGCTGTATCGAAAAATACCAATTTTACGCCTCGACTATGTCAACAACTGCTCCCCCAACTTATCGACCACCTCCAATATGTGCAGCTGGCTCTCCCGGCTGTACAGCGAAATCCCATCAATCTGCTCTTCCAGATTCACATTGAGATGGCTAATTTGGCTCAGGGTCGAGCCCCGCAGACTTATCGAGAACACCTTCATACCCTTGCGCTTGGCAGTATGGGCCATCTCCACCACCGCGTTGGTTTCGCCCGACTTGCTGATCAGTACCAAGATCCCGGCGCTGGCCATGGTGAGCTGGTGAATATCGGTGATCACCAGATGGGGAATATTGGCCAGCGACAGAAAACGGGACAGGTAATTAACGCTGACTATCGACGCGCCGCGGGAGTAGAGGTACACCACATTAGTCGCTTTGAGACCGGAGGCCAGCTTGGCAATCACCGCTTGATCTAACCCTTCCTCTTCCGATGACGAGCGCTGGCGCGCCAGATCAGCCGCCAGCTTGTAGCGTAGCTCGGTATAACTGGCATAGCCCATCTTCTTACACACCCGGTTGACAGACGTTGTGGTAGTCAGCGCCTTGGCGGCGATCTCCTTGGCCGAGATCTCGCCCAATTGCTTAGCGTGGCTAATAATAAATTCATAGATGATGCGTTCGGTCCCACGGAAGGTATTCATGTAATTTGTTGTCGTCACGTCATTGGATGGGCGTATTTAATCGCGAACAACGGATGAAAATCCGTGAGTAAGCTCTCAAAAGTATCGTCATACGCACCTTGTACCAAGAAACCATAACGCTTGCCGATCGCCGCTTTTTATACTGACCGCAGTGTAGAACAATGGATATGAAACCATGGCGAAGAAAAAACTGGTCGCAGTAACGGCTTGCCCTACAGGTATTGCCCACACCTTTATGGCGGCAAAGAAGATTCAGAGCTGGGCTGAAAAGCAGGGCTATGACGTCAAAGTAGAAACGCAGGGCAGCGACGGGGTCAAAAACAAACTGACCGCTCACGACATTGCCAGCGCAGATGCCGTTGTATTGGCTGTCGATGTGCCAATCATGGATATGGAACGTTTTGACAATGCCAACCCGTTGCAGGTACGCACCCAGGAGCTGATCAAGCATGTCGATGTCCTGCTGCCTGAAGCGATGAAACGCGAAAAAGACAAGTCCACTTCAGGCGCTGTTCTTCCGGTTCAGGAAAAGCGTTCTGCCTACCAGGTCTTCATCGGTCATATCATGACCGGTATCAGCTACATGCTGCCGGTGGTGGTACTCGGTGGCCTGCTGATGGCAGTCGCCAAGATCACCGGTGAATTTGTTGATATCTCCGGTACCCCGGTAGAAACCCTAGACCGCCTTGGTTTCATGACCATCAAGTTCATGTACCCGATCTTCGCTGCCTACCTTGCCTACTCTATAGCCGGCAAGCCCGCGCTGATCCCGGCCTTTATCGGCGGAGTGATGAGCGATGAAGTCTACAAGCGCTTCTTCGGCATCGAGCACTGGGCACCATCGGGCTTCTTCGGTGCCATTGCCATCGGTTTCCTGATTGGTTACCTGGTCCGCTACCTCAACGATACCATCAAGGTAAAATCCGAACTGACCACCCTGAAAACCATGTTGCTGGTGCCGCTGATCAGTGGTGTCGTCATGGTGCTGACCATGGAATACGTGATCAACCCGTTCTTCGGTGCGGTCAACATGGCCATGGTCAAGCTATTCACCGAAGCAGGTGATGCTGGCCGCGGAATCTACTCGATGGTCATTGCTGCCGGTACCGCGTTTGACCTTGGTGGCCCAATCAACAAAGCGGCAGGCTCGGTCGCGCTCGGCCTCAACGGCATGGGGGAAAACTTCGACCTGGTTGCCCGCGAACTCGGTATCGTTATTCCGCCTATCGGGGTCGGTATCGCCGCCCTGCTAGACGGCAAATTCCGCCCGCGCGTCTTTAGCCGCGAAGAGCAAACTGTCGGAAAAACTTCGTTGATGCTCGGCCTTATCGGTATCTCGGAAGGGGCTATCCCGTTCATCCTGAAAAACCCGAAGATGATCCCGGTTATGATCCTCGGCTCGATTATCGGCACCCAACTGGCCGTCGTGCTCAATGTATGGCAGAGCCTGCCACTGCCAGCGGTATGGGGTTGGTTCCTATCCTCAGATCCGGTGAGCTACACCATCTCTGTCATTGCTGGCTCAAGCTTTATTGCTATCGCCCTGCTGCTGTGTACCAAGCCACAGCCTAAAGGTAGCCACTGACCGCAACAGACCATTTGAACCCGATTAGGCCAACCCTAACCCCGGCCAACCCCGAAAAATGAGGGGCAGTCGACACTGCCCCTGTAATACCGAATTTCTACGAGAAGAGAAGTCAGCATGGCTAAAGTGCATGTCATTCCCCACACCCACTGGGACCGTGAGTGGTACTTCACCCAGCAGGACAGCGATGTTCTTGCAACCTACAACTTTACCAAGGTGATCGAGACACTGGAAAGCCAGTCGAGTTATAGCTGCTACCACCTTGACGGCCAGTCGGCCATTGTTGAAGACTACCTCAAGGTCATGCCGCACATGCGCGAGCGCATGGCGAAGCTGGTCAGCGACAAGCGGTTGTTTATCGGCCCTTGGTACACCCAGACCGATACCTTCAACGTTGCCGGCGAATCTATCATCCGTAACCTCAAATACGGCATGCATGTCGCCGAGCAGCTCGGCCACAGCATGACGGTCGGCTACCTGCCGGATACCTTCGGCCACAATGCCCAGATGCCGACTTTGTTCAAGGGCTGCGGTATCGACAACATCATCTTCTGGCGTGGGATTGACTACGACCAGCAGGTCGAGCGTTCCAACTTTTTCTGGCAGTCACCGGGCGGCGACAGCATCATTGCCTACAACCTGGTCCACGGCTATGGCGCGGCGAAAAATATCGTGGCCGAACCTGCCCATCTCGACAACAAAATCTTCCCGATGGTCGAGAAAATCAAGGCCCTTGCCGGCCTCGACGAAGTCTTGATCCCATCCGGTGGCGATCAGGTCAATATCGACCCTAACTTGCCGGAGACCCTCGCCAAGGCCACCGAGCGCAGCAGCGCCGGCGATACCTATGTCATTTCCTCGATGGAAGACTACGTCGACTACCTGCGCCACAACAGCAGCGATTTCGACACCTACCAGGGTGAGTTCAAGATCCCGCGCTATACCCGGATCCACAAAACTATCGGCTCGGTGCGCTACGACATCAAGAAGCTCAACTTCGAGATCGAGCAGTTCCTGCTGAAAAAACTCGAACTGGTCACCGCGATTGCCAAGGCGCACGGTATTACCGTGCATACCGAGCTCATTGATATCGCCTGGAAAAAAATCATCGAATGCCATGCCCACGACAGCATGGGCGGCTGCAACAGCGATGCCACCAACGCCGATATCATGCACCGCCTCAAGCAGGCCGAGGAGATCTGCCACGGCCTGTACAACCTGATTGTCAAAGACATTGCCAGCCAGGTGTGCGATGAGGGTGAAATTATCGTCTTCAACAACCGGATCAAACCGCATTCCGGTATTGCCGATATCGTGGTGTTCAGCACCTTTGCCGATATTGCGCTGACACATAACGGCCAGCCGATAACGGCTGAGCTGGTCAAGCGCGACACGCTTGATGGCGGCAAAGTAATAGAAGTTACCAAAGACGGCGAGAAAGAAGTCCCGGTCCCGCCGTATTACCGTTTCGAGCTCAAAGCCAAACTCGATGATATCCCGGCTCTTGGCTATCTGACACTTCGGGTAGGCGAAGCAAGCACAATGAGCCAGGCACAGCCAGGCACTTCGGCACACATTGAAAATAGCCGCCTGCGGCTAACGCTGGATAACGGTGAGCTGATCCTGACCGACAAGCAGAGCGGCCGGACCATCTCTGACCTCATCCAGTTTGAAAATCAGGCTGACGACGGCGACTCCTATGATTTCTCGCCACTGGAAGGCGATACCCCGCTGTACTCCCAGCCGCTGTCACTGCTTGGCACCCAGCACGGTGAATTGATCCAGCAAATGACCCTGCAAGGCCGGATCTTGGTACCGCAAGATCTAGAAGACCGCCGCCAAGGCGATGCCAACAGCGAAATCGTGTTCAAGCTGACCTTCACCCTGCACCATGGCGAGCGCAATCTGCAGGTCGATATTGATACCGTCAACCACGTGAAGGACCACCGGGTACGTGTATTGATCAACAGTGATATCAATACCGACAGCTCTGTCAGTACCCTGCCGTTTGCCACGATTGAGCGGCCAATTGCGCCGGTGCTGTTCGGCGCAGAGGAAAACTGGCGCGAGCGCTTCCGCGAGTGCCCGGTCGATATCGAAACCACCGAGGGTGCTGTCGCGATAGCAAATGACGCTGACGATAAGCAAACCGACAGGGCATTGATTATCAACGGCCGAGGGATCAAGGAATACCAAATTCTCAAAACCAACCAATACGATCGCATCGCCCTGACCCTGTTCAAGGCGGTCGGCTACCTTGGCAAAGATGAGCTATTGTGGCGTCCGGGCCGCGCATCGGGGATCAACAATACCGTGGTTCATACCCCAGATGCCCAGCTGCAGCAATCCATGCGCTTCAGCTTTGCCATCGCCATGGCCGAAAGTACATCGCACCAGGCGATCCGCGAGCTGGAAACCGAGTACCTCAACCAGCCGTTTAGCTACCAGCGCCAGCGCCTCAACAGCTTTGAAAACCGTCTCGAGCGCTTCCAGGTCCGCTTTGACGCTAAACCAATGAGCAAACAATTTAGCCTGCTCAATATCAAAGAAGAGCTGGAGCTGTCGAGCCTGTCGCACTCTTTCTACGAAAACAACGCGCTAGTCCTGCGCCTGTTCAACCCGACCGAACAAGCCATCACTTTGGATATGACCCAGTTCGACAACTATGCCGATGTCGCTATTGTCAACTACCGCGAGCAACTGATCGCCGGAGCCGAGCCGGTGGTTGCCCCGAACAATACCATCGACCTGCGTTTGCGCTGTACGGCTGCAACACCGTCTGATAAGGAAAATTGCTAATGTTTGCCCAAGCTATTACCCACAAAGTGGCCGATATTTACGGCCAAGAACAGGCGCCGCAGATCACCGAAGCGATTCTGGCGCTCATCGACAAATGGCAGGGCAAGGCACCGGCCTACCCGGCGTGGGTCGACCAGACCACCAGCTACCTGATCACCTATGGCGACAGCATCAGCGAAAACGGCAAGCCGACACTGGCGACCCTGAAAACCTTCGCCGATAAGTACCTCAAAGGGGCGATCAGCAATATCCATATCCTGCCGATGTTCCCGTATACCTCAGACGATGGCTTCAGTGTGGTTGACTACCGCAAGGTCGATCCCAACCTCGGTGACTGGGATGAACTCAATGCCCTGGCTGAGCACTTCAACCTGATGTACGACTGTGTGATCAACCATATCTCCAAGAGCAGTGATTGGTTCCAAGGCTACCTGGCAGGCGACGAGCGCTATCAGGGCTACTTCGTCGAATCAGACCCGAGCTTGGATTACAGCAGTGTCACCCGGCCGCGCGCTTTGCCGCTGCTGACGCCGTTTACCAAGGCCAACGGCGAGACGGCCCACGTCTGGACCACCTTCTCGGACGACCAGATTGATATCAACTTCGCCAACCCGCAGATCTTGCTGGAGAGTATCGATATCCTGCTGATGTATGCGGCCAACGGCGGCCGCTCTATCCGCCTCGATGCAATTGGCTTTATCTGGAAAGTTTTGGGCACCAGCTGTATCCACCTGCCGCAGGCCCACGACATCATCAAGCTGTGGCGCCTGGTACTGGATATTGCCGCCAGCGGTACCTTGCTGATCACCGAGACCAACGTTCCCCACCCGGAAAACGTGGCTTATTTCGGCAATGGCGATGAAGCCCATATGGTCTACCAGTTCCCATTGCCGCCGCTGACCCTGCACGCCTTCCTCGCTGAAGACAGCTCGGTGTTGACCCAGTGGGCCGAAGGGCTGACCCGCGAGGCAATGGAGAACCTCAGCGCCGGACGCCAGACTACCTATTTCAACTTCCTCGCCAGCCACGACGGCATCGGGGTGCGCCCGACCGAGGGGATCCTGGACGATGCCGCTCGCCAGTTCATATGCAGCGAAGTCGAGCGCAAGGGCGGGCGGGTCAGCTACAAGGACAATGGTGACGGCACCCAGTCGCCTTACGAGCTCAATATCAACTACCTCAGCGCAATCACCGAGCCAAGCGATAACAGCCATGACAAAGCACGCAAGTTCCTGGCGGCGCAATCTCTACTGTTGTCTTTTATCGGTGTGCCGGCCATCTATTACCACAGCTTCCTCGGCAGTGAAAATGACATCGCCGGGATGGAAGATTCCGGCATCAACCGCCGCATCAACCGCGAGAAATTCGGTCTTGGTAAGCTGGAAAGTGAAATGGATACTGAGGGCTCGTTGCGCCAGCAGGTTTACAGTGAAATGATCAAGCTATTGAACCTGCGCCAACAACATGCCGCATTTTCGCCACTGTCGGGACAGGCGGTACTGGATCTGGGCAAAGGGTTATTCGGCCTGATCCGGGGCGAAGGAGAAGAACGCATTACCTACATCCTCAACCTGACCAGCCAGCCGCAGCAAGTGTCTTTGGCACAAGGCGGGACGGATTTGATCAGTGGCCAAACCTTCGCACTGCAGTCAACATTAGCGCCATACCAGTTTATCTGGTTAGCGCCAAACTCAAATCAGCAGCATGGACAATAAGGAGTAAGATTATGAAACTGGCCCAATTAACCTCACCGAACTTGATCATGCTCGATGCCGTTTTCGATGACCGTATTACCGCCATCGAAGCCCTGACCGACAAAATCGATCAGGCCGGTAAACTGACCGACCGCCAGGTGTTCCTTGATGCTGTACTCAAACGCGAAGAAGAAGGCCCGACGGCCCTCGGTGAGTACCTCGCCGTACCGCACGGCAAATCCGAAGCGGTCACCGAACCGGTATTTGCCTGCGCCTTTGTCAAGGACGAACTGCAATGGCAAGGCCTTGATGGCGATGAGCCGGTAAACATGATTTTCCTGTTGGCCATCCCGCCAGCCGAAGCCGGTTCGACCCACATGGAGGTGCTAACCACCCTGACCTCATCGCTGGTCGATGATGATTTCAGGGAGCAACTATTGGCCGCACGCAGCCAGGCTGAGGTCATGGCCCTGTTCGGTGCGGACGAGACTGAAAACAAAGAAATAACGTCAACACAATCTCCGTCAAGCGATGCCGAGCCCATTGCCGCCGCTGCAATGCAGGAGGCCCAGCAGGAGGAGCCGCACAACAGCAAGGCCTACCCGTTGGTACTATTGGTTGGCTGCGCCATCGTGTTCTTGTTGTTTGCAATGATGTAGGTTCTCCAGCACCCCCAAGTCCCTACCTATCAGACAGGCTCTTCACCGAGCCTGTTTTTTTACCAACAGTTAAAAGCTTATTATCAGCCCCTCTCGCCTATTGCCGCTTTTGCTGTCGCCCTATAAGCTTTACGGAGAAACCATAAAAAGGACTAGCCCCATGGAAACGCTCACCATCGCCCAGCTCGGCAACCCTATCTTGCGCGAGCATGCCTCGCCGATTTCGGCCGGCCAATACCAATCGCTCGCGCCGTTCTTCAGTGCGCTACAGAAAAAGATGCAGGAACATGATGGTGTCGGTATCGCAGCGCCGCAAGTCAGCGAATCTATCCGCGCGTTTATCGTGGCGTCCCGCCCCAACCCTCGCTATCCCGATGCACCTCTGATGGCACCGACCTTGATGCTCAACCCGGAAATTACCTGGGCCAGCGATAGTATGGAAAAAGACTGGGAAGGGTGCTTGAGTATTCCGGGGATCCGCGCGCTGGTCAACCGCCATTCCCATATCGAAGTGCGGTATGACACCTTGGAGGGCAAGGAAGTCAAAACCCAGCTGGCGGGCTTTATTGCCCGGATTTTCCAGCACGAGCTGGATCACCTCAATGGCTTGGTCTTTCTCGACCGGGCCGACAAAGCCGATTACTACACCGAGGCCGAGTACTTAAAACAGATTGCCCAGGGCTAGACAATGGCTAAGCCCCCAATAAGCGACACCCGAGCGGCTCAATACTGAGCGGCTCGGGTGCAGGAGTGATGAATACCCTATCAGCGCGTGCTGTTAAAAGCTTCCAAAGGCATCGTTTGCCCTATCTTCCAGACCACCGAATGGCCCTGAAGAACCATCATCACCATGCTCCAACCGACTTTCATTGATGATGTGCAAGCGGTAGCGAGCCGGAGCTTGTACCGAACTACCATCACTCAACGTTTTCAGGTACGCCACCAAGTCAGCCTCGTCTTGCGCTGAAAGCCCCAAGCCGCCAACCACACCCGGAGGCGGACGGTTGACACTGAACTCTGGCTCAGGCCAACAATTATTGGCTATCGCCGCTTCGGCGGTCTCAATGTGCGGCGCACAGGTCGATTTCACTCTAGCGGTATTGTAAAAGTGGATCAACTGCTCGAGGCTCTTGAACCAGCCATTGTGGGTATAGGCTTTCACAAAACCGGAGTGCGGACGTTTATCCACATTACGCAAGGTTGGTACTTTGTGCTTACCAAGGTTCAAGCCCAGCGGTAAGCCCAGGTTGGGGGCAATCAGTTCTACCCCAATATCCGGCTCGGGATCATTGGGAATGTCATGGTTCCTCGGCACCCCAATATTAAAGAACTGATCGTTGGTATAGCGCTCGAATGGCCCTACCCCACCGGCATTGACCGGATCACTCTGGTGGCAGAAAACACAGTTGCCTCTCACCGGCCCCACATTGTAGAAAATATCGTGGCCACGGTTCTCTTGCGCGGTAAAGTCGTCTAGCGGGAATTGTCCATCTGCATCATTTCTCAATGCAATATCACGTTTGGAATCAAAGCGGTTATTATCTTTTGACATCTGCCAGGCAGAAAGCGCTATAGCAAAACGCGCGAACGTTTTATCTATCTGCCTTTTACCACACCTCAATTCAGAGCCCCAGGCATATTTGTATAGCTGTTCACCCCAGATAGTCTCATCGCGAACCTGCTTACAAGCATCCTGTTTCGTCTCCAGCGCTTGCTCTACCGGGTTGATAAACGGACTGGCATGGGCCTGATCAGACAACGGACCGATATACTTACGGTACATATCCTCGTATTCACTACCAATACCCGCAAAGGGATCAATATTGTGAAATGCTTCAATCAGGTTACCTTCAGCCCGTCCATTCCAGAATGCGCCACCGCAGGCAACATCACCGAGGAACGGGACCGTGCACACTTTAAAATTGCCCAAACCGACTATATCTCCCGCCTCGGTTCGAAACTGTACATACTGGTTTGTTGGCGGCCTTAAATTACCGACGCCTTCACCGTCGGAGCCAGTTACAGCGACATCCGTATTATTCGTCACCGAATCGCCATTGGTTCCCCCCGCCGAGCCCGCATGGCACGTGGCACATGACATATTTTGGTTCAGCGAAATATTTTCAAAGAATAGCCGTTTACCCAACTCTTCCAGATAAGTTAAATCATTGGCATACACATTACCGGAAAAGACACCGGCACTCATGATGCCGAAGAGAAGCGGGATAGATACCTTATCTACTCCCTTATTTTTAAACCTAGCCGTGTGAATACTCATCAATAAGCTCCAAATACTTATTTTTTTATAATTAAAAGCTACTGACTTTAATATAAAAAGTCAGTTTCCATTCAATTTAAAATGAAAAGTCTTATCTCTGGACATCAATAAGTTTTAATATCTCCTCAAAAAACATAATTAGTTAACCCACAAAAAGTGTAAGTAATTTTTTGCTGGATTTATTTCTCAACAACAATAATTAACGAGTAAAACAACCACGCTAATAAACCATAACCAAGAATGTTCTCAAATTCTCATAGGAACTTTTAAGATTATTAGAATTGATTAACGGCACCTAGCCGAATTGCCAAGAATGAAAACTATAACTATTTCTTCTCTACAGTTAAAAACTAATATTCAAGACATAACAATAATAATTATCGTTAGAATCAAGTTTGGGACATTAATCTTGACAACCCGCCTATACTTATACCCATACGCTAGGTTCTCTAACAAGGAAAGCGGCCTGTGACAGTTTTATTGCACAACAGGGAAGGTTGCCATGAAATACCATATCCATACATTCCGAAATGCCCTCGCTACCATTATCGAAACCCAGTCCTACCGCTACTGCGAACTTCCTCGCTGGCAGGAACTCAATGCTTTTCCCTATGGCTCCTGTGATTTGGCCAACAACATGCTGGCGATGTATTTAAGAGAGCACGGCTATAATCCCAAAATGATCTGGTGCCGGAATGATCTGGCCGACTATCCTGAAATTCTCAGTCATGTCTGGCTCGAGGTAGATAATAAATTTGTTGATATCACCATCAATCAATTTCCCCGGCTTATTCGAGAACGAGTACATATCGTCAATAAATATAATGTTGGTATTTTGAATGAAATTTATTTTCATTGCCGAGATACAGGCCAATTTGAAGAACGAGAAGTTGATCTGCGTAATCATGCAGGATGTGGCGATGCCATCTATCAAGCCGTAGCAACCCTCGCCCGGAAATTGTCACTCATTCACACCAATAATGAATTAAAATAAAATCATCACACAAATATGGAAGCAAGCCAGCACTTTGTGCACCTTCCTGCACAGGGATAAAGAAATTTCATCACTGGATCACAATATTCATTTCAGGGATGCAATATATTGCTGCCCACCTTGTGATGCAGATTAAACAAAAACAATGAAAAAGAACCTTATTGCCCTTGCCCTTAGTGGCCTATTGAGCCTTTCCTCGACGTCTATCCTGGCTGCAGATACAGCCCCACAGCAAAGTATCCAGGCCTCTGCGGAATACAGCCAGTTTATTACCAAGCGCCAGGTTGTCGACCAATTGCTGGCCGATGCAGTTACTGCCTTCAAGTCACCAGCCCGTATTTCCCATGCCGGATTTACCGCCAAAATGCCTAGCAACATGGAAATTGTCACCAACCGCCTGCTAGAAGCATACCAGCTTGAGCCCTACCGTACCGACTTGCTGATCTCCGCCGCCAATGCCCAGATCTACAACAAGAACGTCGACCGGGCGATTGAGCTGTTCGAGCAAGTTTTGGCCGTCGCCCCGCAAGATGTCGATGCCCATGCCTACCTCGCAGTATGGCAGCAGTTCAAAGGCAACAGCCAAGCTTCACTTGAGCACATGAACGCCCTCAAATCGCTCAATGCCGGCCGGGCTAACGATATCCAGCGTATCTTCGACACAGTAAATCGCATAGTGGCAACGCCGCTGAAGGAAAAGCAAGATAAAGCCTACGAGGGCAACACGGCGATCATTACCCTTGGCTATGCCCTGAACCCGGACGGCAGCATGCACGATATTCTGGTCCAGCGCCTCGAAATGACACTGGCGATGGCCAAGGCACAACCGGACTCTCTGATAGTGCTCACCGGCGGCGTGCCGCGTAACCACAAAACCGAAGGCAAGCTCATGGCAGACTGGCTGGTTGAGAAAGGCATTGCCCGCGAACGCATTATCGAAGACAACTACGCCCGCAGCACCGTTGAAAATGCCCTCTACAGTAGCTATGCCCTGGCTCGCCATGACATCGACCACGCGACCATCATCAGCTCGGCAAGCCACGTGCGCCGCGGTCAGACGCTGTTCGAAATTGCCTCATGGCAAACCGGGCCAAAAGGTATCACGTTCGATACCGTATCGGCCGCCGATAAGCCATTGGATGAGCTGAAGGTTCCTTCAGATGGTGAGTTGCTGGGTATCTACCGCGATGCTCTGCGTACCTACGGCATGTGGAGCTACCGCTCATACCCTCTTGAGCAGCGCTAAGCCACTCGCTGAGCCATCATGCAGTAACCAAGGCAGCCGAATGGCTGCCTTTTTGATACGAGAAAAAGCCCACCGATAGGAAGCATGATCAAGGCCTGGCCATCTGCTGCAACGCCTGCATATAAAAACCCAGTGGCCCCGCCATCATATCCACCTTGAGTTCGTCACCAGCCTGGCAGCTCATCGCCAAGGCATAACCATGCAGATAGTCCGCCAGCATAGACAGGGCATTGTTACGCAGTTCTTGTTCAAGCGAGAGTTCCTTGACCGCCAAATCAAAGCGTTCGGTGAAAACCGCTGCCGGGCCATGGGCGGTCATCCCCAGTAAGGTTTCCAACAATCCCGGATATTGCGCCAGCAGGTTGAGGTAGCTCTCGCACAGCTTGGGCAGCTCATGCTGCCAGTCACCGGATGGCTTTGGAGTATAGATCTTTGCCACCAGCGAGACAGTCACCGCTTCCAGTAGCGCCTGCTTGTTGGTGAAATAGTAATAAATCGCCATCGGATCGACTTCTAGGCTGGCAGCCAGCTTGCGGATACTGGGGATCTTGCTGTCTTTTGCCATCAAAGTGTTAGCACATTCGATGATCCGTTCTTTGCTCAAAACCGGCGCCGATGTCGACGGCCGCCCCCGTTTTTTCCCCTTGACAGTCATTCTCAGATCTCTTTAAACTTCACACTATTCTACACTGTAGAATATTATAACCGAAACCCTAACGGCTATCCAGGCCGCATCATTTTCAACCTCATACCAGGAGATCACCATGGCAAACATTGTCTACATCGCAACCAGTCTCGATGGCTACATCGCCGATAAGAACGGCAATTTGGATTGGCTCCACAGTATTCCTAACCCTGAGGGTAATGACTTTGGTTTTCATGATTTTATGAACCGGGTGGATGCGTTGGTGATGGGGCGAAATACCTTCGAGACAGTGTGTGCTTTTGACTGCGAGTGGCCATACAGCAAGCCGGTTTTTGTCATCAGCAACAGCCTAAAGACCATTCCCGAGGGCTACCAAGACAAAGCATTTTTGGTCAGCGGCGAGCTGAACAACATCCTGGCAGATCTCAATGCGAAGGGATTCAACGAACTGTACATCGATGGCGGGATCACCATTCAAAACTTCCTGGCCCAAGATCTGATCGACGAGATGATCATTACGACTTTTCCCATTGTGCTGGGTGGAGGCAGCTCACTGTTTGGCGACTTACCTTCCCCACTCGCGTTTGAGCTTAAGAGCAGCGAGACCCTGCTTAATGCCATGGTCAAAAGCCACTACCTGCGACAGCGTTAAGGCTAGCTTTACAAAACAGTTGGGCGTGGCCATGGATCCACGCTCAGCTACTATTCTTCCCCCTCAAACCCCACTACAAATCAGATCCTTATCGATACTTGCTGGGTTAACCCCAGCATAACTGACATTACATTTAAATAATGGTCGGTAATATCACTCTTAGAAAGGGCTGTTGCTAAGAGTAGCCCAACAGATTAGTTCCTACAGAGTGAAACATAAGAAGGTGAATTCCATGAAACAGCGCCTACTAACCAGCCTTATGACAGCTAGCCTGATTGCCGGGCTAGGTACAGCACATGCCGCCGTAATGGACGGATTTCCAGCTTCAGGCGAGACCCAGGTCACCGCCAGTAACTGGACGCTGCCCACCTACAACCAATGGGCATTTCGCAATGTCGGTATCCACCCGTCAGTCATGGTGCCACGCGATGGCGAGACAGTTACGATCCCTTACAACATGAATGAAACCCTTGAGCAGGCGACCTTTGAATACCAAGGTGAAAAGGTCACTCTATTAGAAGCGCTGGCAGCTGATCACACCGATGGGTATTTAGTGATCAAAGACGGCCAGATTGTCTACGAGCGCTACTTCGGTGAATTCGGGCCGCGAGATCACCACCTGTGGGCATCCAGCACCAAGTCATTAGTCGGGATGGCGGCAGGGATCCTAGTCGAGCAAGGCCAACTGGATACCGAGAAGAAAGTGTCTGCTTACATCCCCGAGCTGAAAAACAGCGCCTTTGCCGAGCGTACCGTTCGCGACGTGCTCAATATGATCACCGCGCTCGATTACAGCGAGGATTACGTCAACATGGAGCCGGGCGCAACCAGCACCGAGTATTTCCGCCGCCTGGGCTTTATTCCCGCTTATGATCTGATGGCACTCAATCCGGCCAAGGACAACACCCCAAGAGGGATCCAGGCATTCCTGCCAAGCCTCGAACAGAACCCGGAGCTATCGCCACGGCATAAGTTCGAGTACCACTCACCGAATGTCGATGTCATCGGCTGGATCATCGAACGCCAGAGCGGCCAGCCGTTGCAGACCTATATTGCAGAGAATATCTGGGGCAAGCTGGGCACCGAGCACGATGCCTTCTTCATCACCGATATCGCCTACACGCCGGTGGCGACAGGCGGATTCAACACCACGTTGCGTGACTTTGCCCGCTTCGGCCTGGCCATGGCCAACAACGGCCAGTACAACGGCGAGCAGCTCTTCCCGGAGAAATGGGTCAAGGACACCTTTATCCTGAGCGAGGAAGAGCGCCAGCATGTCCGCAAAAGTCAGTACAAAGATACCGGACATGTTACTTTCGACGACAAGCTAACCGGTTACAAGAACTTCTGGTGGATCCATGATGAGGAAAAAGGTATCGCCACCGCCCGTGGCGTGTTTGGCCAAACCCTGTACGTCAACCAAGACAAGAACGTGGTGATAGCCACCTTCTCCAGCGCGCCAAGTGCCTCCAACGCCGCACGGGATAGCTACAAGCTGAAACTGGATCTCACCCATCAGCTAGCCGAGCAGCTGTAGCATTACCGAGATGATATAACCACTTCACCGCCTGCCCAGACCCGACCGGGGCCGGCGGTTTTTACGTTCACAACAGGTATATAAATCCGTTTGATCTACAATATAATTTTTTATTCCCGCTGCGCTTTCAGCTGTTTGATATGCTCAGAAAGTTTTAATGTGAAATAACCAATGATAACGAGCAACGAAGCATAAAGCGCTGCAACGCCATCGAATTCAAATAGTCTGACTTTATTCAGGGTAAGCGCTAAGAAAGTACCGCAGAGGACGGTCAATATCCAATAGTTGGCTCGGGCATGTTCAAGTTTATCTTCAAGTTGTTCTGGATTAAGTGTCATTGGATAACCTCTATTACATGCTCAATGTTAACCATCGAACAGACTTTGAATGGGTATGCTTTTGATTGTTTGTTTATTTGAGGGTGGAGAATAATATTACTCTTCTTTGCTTTTGATAGAGCGAGCCGTTGCCTGACAGCCTTGTTCATGCACTCACTGAGCGCAAAACCGTCACTGTCGATGCAGTCGACCTCAACAATCGCAATATCAATAGATTCGAATTCTCCTCTATAAATAAAATCAGGATAATGAAAGCTATCATCGCGTAGGCCAAAGCTGCCGCCCAAAAAATACATCCTGATGTTCGCTTTATTAGCAATTAGATGATGGACTCTGGGGTTATTCGTCAGAATCCTCAAGTCATGATCAGGCAATATACTCACCAGGGTTTCAGCGAGATAAGGACTGTCGATATAAATATTGCAACCTTGGAAAATGGCAGGTAGTACCTGTCTGGCAATGAGCCTTTGATTGCAATCATTCCTTCTTCCCGTTTTCGACGGAGCGCCTGAATTTTTTGCTCCACCGTGATGCCGCCTTAACTTGCGTTGATCGGCCAGCGCATTGAGATCCCGGCGAATAGTATAATTACTGACATTGAAATACTCCGCAAGCTCGGTAGTGCTAATAGCCTCTGATTCATTAAGCAGGGACAATATCTTTTCCCTTCGAATTTGTGATTTGGATGTTTTTACAATTTCTCTCACGTCCCATCCTGCCCAAAAAATCTATTGCACAATGCCATGCATATGAAATAGAAGGTAATTAAAGCGACCAAAGGGGGGATGGGATACCCCCCTTTTTTGTATTGAAGGATTTGCTTGAATTTGTTTATCCGATATTTTTAATTCACAAAGTGAGCATAATCGAATGTGAAGAACGGCACAGCAATCATCAGCAAAGACCATGCAACTAGAATGACGTGCAGAACATCGTTCTCAGAGAACCAAATTTTCTTCTCTTTCCAAAGCACCTCACCAATACCTGCCTTCCAATACTTATCGTAGAAGTAGTATGAAGCATAAATCAGAGCCCAGGAGATCATGCAAAGCAAGTCATAAGTAGCGCCCGTCTTGATATAGCTTACCGTGTTGATGAAGATGAAAGCGATGAAGCTTGGCAGTGATGCCATCATCATAAATTCAAAGGTGATCACCGATTTAGTTGCGGTAAACGCACCCCAGAATGTAATGATAGTGTAGCCAACGGTCATGATCGCAGCATACCAAATGAAGATATCAAACCAAATTGACTCCGGTGGTATTGAGGAATAAGCAATTGCAACCGTCATTGCGTTCATACTCACCTGCTGGAAGATAAGGTAAATAACTTCCCACCATGTAGTCCACGAACACTCTTCACGGTATTTGGCTT
This sequence comes from Photobacterium sp. DA100, assembly GCF_029223585.1. Classification (NCBI taxonomy): domain Bacteria; kingdom Pseudomonadati; phylum Pseudomonadota; class Gammaproteobacteria; order Vibrionales; family Vibrionaceae; genus Photobacterium; species Photobacterium sp. DA100. Next base: position 2,008,510 of record NZ_CP119424.1, read on the forward strand.
TGAGTTCGTAACCGAATGCTTGATAACTGGTACCGGCAATAATCGCGCCGACGCCCCAAAGGATCATCGAAATACCCCACCAAAAGCGCGACATTTGACCATCTTGCATCACAAGGAACTGAACACCTACCAATGTGACGATAACACCCAACAGGTACACCCAAAACGTTGATGAAGGCTGGCTAATATCGAGTTCTTTGCCTAAAAAATTGACACGAACAAGCGGCTGCTCCTCGCCCCAATTCTGCTTAGTCAACGTGGGATGCTTAATCTCATGGACTTTCTCAAAAATTGACATTTTAATTTCCTCTAAAAAGTCGAGGTTCAGCGAACCCCGACCTAACTCAATTAATCTTCGTGGTCAGGAATAAGAACAAGCTTGCCAACATGTTTGCGGCTCACCAGTTCTTTTTGGGCTTCAACGATGTCTGAGAGAGGGAAGGTTTTAGAAAGAGCAGGTTTAATTTCACCTTTTTCGATGGCCTCAATCACACTCGGGAATACCGCTTCATCCCAACCAGTACAACCAACAAGAGTCAGATCTCTTAGGTACATAGTACGGAAATCTAGATCAACGATTGGACCTGCGATTGCACCAGAAGATGCGTACCGACCACCACGCTTAAGCAGTTTTAGGTTGTTTACGAAGTTCTCACCCGCTACGTTATCAATGATGATATCAACCGACATTTCACCCAGAACGTCTAGTGCATTTTTACCAAAGTCGATGACTTCATCAGCACCGTATGAGCGAACACGTTCGATTTTATCTTCACCTTCAGCAGCTGCGATAACGTAAGCCCCACGACGTTTGGCAAGCTGCACAACCGCAGAGCCAACACCGCCAGATGCACCCGCAACATACACGCGATCACCCGCTTTTACGCCTGAGCGTTGAACCATATTTTCAGATGTGCCGTAGGCACATGGAATCGTGCCCAGTTCAGCATCGCTCCAGTCACACTCAACTGGGAATACTTCGCTTGCTGCAATCTTCACATATTGGGCGAAGGCGCCGTCAAAATCAGAAGCCATCCAAATATTCTCACGAGATTCAAAGCCTTCGTGACGAATACAGGCACGGATGAGGACACGTTTACCAACAAGGTGTTGATCAGCTTCATCTTTTGCTTCAACAACTAGACCAGCACAGTCGGTGCCTTGGATGAAAGGGAATGGCGTTGCTTCACTCCAGCCACCATCGCCTTCTTTCGCTGCTGCGCCCTTCTCTTCGTCGTTTTCGGACATATCATTGGTACTTTTCGTTACTTTTGATGAATACCAACCAAGACGAGTATTGATTTCAGTATTATTGACACCAGCTGCAAGTACTTTAATTAATACTTCACCTTCGCTGATAACTGGCATTGGTACATCTTTGTACTCCAGCATTTCATAGCCACCGTTACCCATGGTAACGACCGCCTTCATTGTTTTTTGGCCAGCCTTGATTTCGAAACGGCTTTTGTCATTGTTAATATTCATTTTAAACATAATATTTCTCTACTCTACTTCTTGCATGAGTCGACACTCATACTTTATCTAAACTAATTTTTATATTTTATGCGGGTTAATTTAATCAGCTTTTGCTGACTGCAAATTAATTTCATCAATTTGAGGTTCGGTGGATTTTTTCTGCTCGCGTTTATAGAGCATTGTCACAAGTACACCAACAAGGCCAACCATCATGCTGACAATAAAGTAGGCGTGGTATCCACCTTCATTGCCGTACAAATCCCACAAAATATTGTTCATCTCTGGAATGATGATATCTGGGATATAACCGACCACAGAAATAACGCCGATTGCTGTACCCATTATTGCCGCATCAATTTTTGACTGGCCGAGGAGAGACCAATAAGTTCCCCTAATGATATACGAGAATAGACCCGTAACCATTACAAGAGCGGTAATTAAGTAGGTTGGTAGTGTATTGGGTACCATGACTAAAGCACCTAAACAAATAACCCCTCCTAGAATACCGGCGGCAATAGTATTGGCCTGGCCAAGTTTATCCGCAAGGAAACCGCCTAGTACACCACCAATTGGACGCATCCATAGTAGGCCGACCATCATAGAGCCAACGGTTACAGCATCAAATCCCAATCCTGTTTGCAGGTAACCACCAATATAGTAACTAGTCCAAAAGATGGTGTAGCCAGCAAAGATGATCATACCGTGTAGGTAAACAAATTTGTTTTTAAATACTTTACCGATATCTGAAAGTTTGATTTTGCTTTCTTCACCAGAGCTTGCTGACGCCGCCGCTTCTTTATCTTCTTTTACAAAGATAATAATCAATACAGCAACAACAACCAGTGCAATAGAGTACATGTACACAACAGATTCAAGCGCGAGCTTTTTATCCGTGTATTCTAGACCGCCACCAAGCACTGAAGTGAATATCATTAGCGCGATACTCGCTAATGCCGCTTCAACTAGGCCCCGGCCACCATCAAGAATACCGAAAAAGCGCCCTTCCTCACCGTCTTTCGCCAGCATTTTGGTGATCTTCAAATGTGCGCCCCAGAAGGTAAACACAGAAGAGAATCCCCAAATACCAAAAATCAGTAGGACACTGGTGTAGCTAGGGACTTGTGCAAACCAGAAACCACCGGCTGCTGTACCTAATAAAGAAACCGCTAATAATTTCTTTGCCGAAAATTTGTCACACAGGACACCACTCGGAAAATATCCTATTAAAAATACAAAACCTAATATCGTATATATTGTGTTCATCTGTCCCATTGACATATTAAACACTTCTAAGATGGTTTCTTGGTACTGGGCTTTTAAATACACCAGAGGAAATATAGCGCCACCGGCTAGAATAACCAGTGCAAACTGAAAATACCTTGCTAAGTTATCTTTTTTCATATTATTGACCTTAAGTCTGCACTGGTTTACCAGAAATACAGAACTACTTTATTTCACGAAGGGTCACTCTTAAGGTGCAACCACAGGTAATTGCACCTCAAGGTTTTTACACAAACCGCTATTTTTTATATAAGTGTGTTTGTGCGCTGTCGAGCGGGCTTATTTCGAGAACTTGCTGAATACAGATTCTACCGCGTAAGCACCTGGATCTTTTGTCCCTGATAGGCTGTCGCTGTTCAGGTAAGAAGAACGTCCGGCTTTAGCACTGCTCATGTTTACGGTTGCTTCTGCCCCCGCTTTCGCTGCGTCAATGGCGGCATTAAAGCCTTGGTTGACCCAAGCTTCCAGAGCTGGGTGCAGTGCATCGATCATGGTACGATCACCCGGTTTGGCACCGCCATAAGCCATCATTTGACCTAGGCCTTCCTGCAGAGCTTTTGCTAGAGAGCCGTTTTGTTCAAAGTCGCGGCCTGCTGCGGTTAACATGATTGACAGCAGGACACCTGAAGACCCCCCCATTACTGATGTTAAGCAATCAGCAATCGTCGTTAGCAGCTTCGCATTGTCTTGTAGTGGAAGTTGGTTCGCTTCTAGTTGTGCTAGCACTTTACGCGCACCAGCAGCAAACGTTGAGCCGGTATCGCCATCACCGACAATAGAATCCAGGTGGTTCAGCTCTGCTTCGATATCAATCACAGACTGGCAGACTTTACGGAGCACCAAAGCCACTTCTTCGTCGTGAGATGGCTCGAATACCTTCTTCTTGATGAGGTTTTCACATTTCGTTACTGGAACTTCACGACGCGCAACCATGCCAGGCCATGCGTCTGCTTCCACGTCAGCAATCAACGCATTGACAACCTTATCGTCAAGCTGAATAGCAGAGATAGAGAAGCCTTTCATATCGATAGCAGTGACGAGTGAGCCTGTTACGATTAGCTGAGTGTTTTGACCAAGCTCTGATTCCATCACTTCTTTCGCTACGATGTTCATCTCAATCGGAGATAGACCGCCGAGGTTATTAAGAAGAATCGCATTTTCTTTGATTGGCTTAGCTTCAACGATCTTGCTTACCATAGTCGCAACAAGTGCTTTTGCCTGAGGCAGCTCAATCGTTTCGATACCAGGTTCACCGTGGATGCCTAGACCCAGCTCAGCTTTACCCAAAGCAATACGGTCGTTGCTTTCACCGGGTAGCGAACAACTCGTCAGCGCCACGCCAATCGAAGCGGTTTTTTCACACGCATCAACCGCTGCTTGCTTCACGTCTTCAAGCGTACCGCCATTCTCCGCAACATAACCCGCAACTTTCTGGACAAATAGCGTTCCTGCGATACCGCGTGGCTGTGGGTTGCCAGGAATCGAGATATCATCGCCAACAACAATCAGATCAACCTTACGGCCCATCTCTTTTGCTTTCTCGACGGCCAAGCCGAAGTTCAAGCGATCACCGGTGTAATTTTTGATGATAACCAAACAGCCAGCGTCACCGGTTACATGTAGGATAGCATTGAGTACCGCATCAACACTTGGTGCCGCAAACAGGTCACCGCACACAGCCGCGGTTAGCATGCCTTTCCCAACGAACCCTGCGTGCGCAGGCTCATGACCAGAACCGCCGCCACAAATTAGCGCAACCTTGTCTTTATTCCAGTCATTGCGCGCAACGACTTTAATGTCGTTGTCAAAATCCAAAAGAGTCAGGTTTTCTTTTTTCGCTGCGTACAGTGTTCCATGAATTGAATCGAGAACAAATGAATCTTTGGTATTTAAAATCAGATCAGACATCTTAAACCTTTAATAATATGGATAATCGAGTAAGTTAATTCACGTCACAGCGTGACTTTATTGGCCTAATTGATGTGCTGTCAGAATTGCAGCGTATACAGCGTCCGCGGTTACCGGGAATGGCATATTGTGGATCGTTTCACCTTCCGCGGTTGCACCTTCCGCCACCTCACGCAATTTGTCGTGGTTCAACTCTTTCACCCCCATGGCGAATAGGTTGGTCGGCAGTCCAACCGAGCGGCAGAAATCAAGAACGGTGTTGATTTCTTCCAATGGCGCATTTTCAAGAACAAGTTGAGTCAGCGTACCGAATGCGACTTTCTCACCATGGTACAGGTGGTGGCACTCTTCCAGCTTGGTCAGGCCATTGTGGATAGCATGCGCGGCTGCAAGGCCGCTGCTTTCAAAACCAATACCGCTCAGGTAGGTATTGGCCTCGATAATGTTTTCTAGGGCGGTGGTACTCACACCGTTTTCTGCCGCTACTTTTGCTTTCAGGCCGTCAGCAAGCAGGGTTTCGTAACAAAGCTTAGCCAGCGCTTGAGCCGAACGAGTTGGTGCACCGCCAGCCATTGTTGCCTTGCCAGACGTCATGTTTGCACGGGCTTCAAAATAAGTAGACAAAGCGTCACCCATGCCAGCAACGAGCAAACGCACTGGGGCTTTAGCAATGATCGCAGTGTCCATCACCACCATATTTGGGTTCTGCGGAAAGAGTAGGTACTCACTGAACTCACCTTCCGGCGTGTAAATCACAGCAAGCGCAGAAGTCGGGGCATCGGTTGAGGCAATGGTCGGAACAACAACAACAGGTACCTTCGCGTAGTACGCCACGGCCTTGGCGGTATCGAGAGTCTTACCACCACCAATACCAATGATGACGTCGTTCTGCTGGGAAGCGGCAATATCAATCAGGCGATCGATTTCCTGACGCGAACACTCGCCATTGAAGAGATCCATCGTGAGTGGCATTTGCTCTTTGTGGAAGCTATCTTTGACTGTGCCGCCAACCAAGCCTGTTACAAATTCATCAGCAATCGCAAGTGGGTTTTCACCAAGCGCTTTTACATAGCCAGCAATTGAGCCCAGTACGTTTTCACCTTGAACGTATTTACTTGGGCTAATAATAATTTTATCCATGAGCGTGGGACCTTCATTTGTGTTGTTTCAACGATAGGTGAATCCTAAATAACGAAGATCAGTATTGAGAAGAAATTGTCGCGCATTTTAAATTGAATTTTGATAGCCACATCAAATCTCTCCTCTTGGTACTTCTGCCAACGAGGAAAACAATAACCCAATCACATTTTAAGCTACGGCCTATTAATTTAGTTTCAAAATGAAACAACCACCAATAATTAAATGTTCCAATACGAAACATAAAGATTTAATTGATCCTCGTGTTTGAGATACCTACTATGAGCAAAGCCCTATGAATAAAAGCTGTCGAATCTAATCATGAAAAAGCTGATCAATAACGTTGAAGATATTGTTTTAGAACAAATTGCGGGGCTCGCCGCCTCACGCCCCGAGCTGAACATAAATCGCCACCCTTGCTATGTATGGCACGACCAATCTCCCGATCAAGTCGCCCTGGTATCCGGCGGCGCCTCCGGCCATGAGCCGATGCATGTCGGTTATGTGGGCAAAGGCATGCTGACCGGGGCCTGCCCAGGGGAAATATTTGTCCGTGCAACACCAGACCAGATATACGAATGCGCCAGCCAAGTCAGCAATGACAAAGGCGTGCTGTTCCTTATAAAAAACTACAAAGGTGACGGCAAGAACTTCAAACTTGCCGTTGAATTGCTCCATGCAGACGGCATAAAAGTCGGCTCGGTGCTTATTGATGACGACATTGCGGTACAGGATAGTTTGTACACCACAGGGCGCCGTGGCATTACGGGCACGGTGCTGGTAGAGAAGATCGTTGGTGCCGCCGCAGCGAAAGGCTACTCACTTGAGCAATGCGAAGAGCTGGGCCGTCGAGTAAACAACAACTGCCGCTCCATTAGCGTGGCGATGCGGGCCTGTGAGGTGCCGGCCGCGGGCCAGCCTTCTTTTGAACTGGCGGAGAACGAGGTCGAATTCGGGATCGGGATACATGGAGAGCCGGGCATTGAGCGCTTTGAGTTCACCAGTGCTGACGACTTGGTTGACAAAATGTTTATCGCACTGAAAGAGAACGTGGAATACAGTCGCACGCTGCGCATTTGGAACCGTGAAGAGGGGCTGTGGGAAGAAATTGAGTCCAGCATCGAGCCATTCGACGCAGAGCAGGACTACATCGCCATCGTCAACGGCCTTGGCAGCACTCCTCTTTCTGAATTATACCTTGCATACCGCCGCTTGGCCGAGTGCAGCAAGAAGGCCAATTTTCGCATCGCACGCAACCTAGTCGGCAACTATTGTACGGCTCTGAACATGGAAGGTATATCGATCACCCTACTAAAAGCAGATCAAGAAATGGTTGACCTATTTGATGCCCCTGTCGATACGGCGGCGCTCAAGTGGTAACACCTGCCCCAGCAAGGAGCCGAAGCAATGCAAATTGAAAAGCAGCACATCGTCAATTGGCTAGCACTTTGTGCGAGGACCTTTGACGAAAACCAGCAATTTCTCACCGATCTTGACCGTGATCTCGGTGACTCTGACCACGGTGTTAACCTTAACCGTGGTTTCAAAATCGTTGCCGAAAACCTGCCATTGGTAGAGAAACAGAACATTGCGACGATTTTGAAGAACACCGGAATGACGCTGCACTCCAATGTGGGAGGGGCCAGCGGTCCTCTGTATGGCACGCTGTTTGTCCGTGCGGCGGCAACAGTCGGCACGCGGGAACAACTCTCGTTTGACCAGCTTATCGATTCCCTGAAAAATGGCGTGGATGGTATTGTCTCCCGCGGTAAGGCGGGCGTGGGTGAAAAAACCATGTGCGATGTTTGGCTGCCTGTCCTTGAGGCCGCTAAGGCACAGTTAGCCGCCGGCTCACCGGTTGAAACGGCGCTTGACAAGATGGTGGAGACGGCGGAAAAAGGCGTCGTTGCGACCATCGAAATGCAAGCCCTTAAGGGGCGGGCCAGTTATTTGGGGGAACGCAGTATAGGCCATCAAGACCCGGGGGCGACGTCCTCCCTCATGATGATCAAGACTCTCGCCCAGGTGCTGAAAAGCCATTGATAAACGGTGGGGATTGACTAGGCAGCGTGATTAGGCACTATCTCGCTGCCAATGCAACTACATGCTAGTCAGACTCCATCATGTCGACCAGCTGGTACTTCTTCACCTTGCGCCACAGTGTTGTCCGCCCGATATCAAGTGCTTTTGCCATTTCCTGCATCCGCCCACCATATACCCTCCAGGCCTCAATGATCGCTTGCTTTTCAACATCTTCCAACGTCATAACAGAAATCGTCACCACCGATTCCTGCGGTGAGTAAAGCCTGATTTCATCCGGAATATCCTCAAGCTCGATATAGTTCGAGCTTCGGTTCAACAGGATGCGCTCAATGTGGTTCCTCAATTCAGAATTGTTCCCTGACCAGTGAAAGTTGAGCAACGCCTCCTTGACCTTTTTATCCACCTCGATAGCGACATGGTGCCTCTGCTCGTAGTTGCTGAGCAGTTTCAGGATCATGTGTTCAATGTCCTCTTTACGCTTTCTTATCGGTGGTACGTGCAGTTCATTGGCAGAAATATCGTAATAGAGTTGACGCGAGAATGATCCCTGAGAGACCTGGTCACCGATATTTACCGTCGTACTGGTGATCAGTTGAAACTTCACGCTAATCAACCGCTGGCTGTCACTGCGGCTGACCAAACCGGTCTTAAGCAATTTCAACAGAGCGGCTTGCAGCTCTGGACCTAGGAGCTCTATATTCTCGACATAAAGGGTACCGTTCTGTGCCAGTTCGAACTTGGATAGTTGTCCTTCGCCCTCATCAGAACCCAGCACATCTCGCAGTAGCTGGTGCGGATTGGTTGAGCGGCAGTTTAGGGTGATGAAGGGTCCTTCGCCGTAGGCACTCTCGTTGTGGATTGCCATCGCCAGCCCAGTCTTGCCAACCCCCTCCTCACCGGTGATCAGGATAGGCGCCTGAGTCTTTAGCGCACGGCGTGCCACTTTGATCACATGTTTCATCTGCTGGGAGACAACTGGCAAGCTGTCGAATGTATATTTGGCGCTACCCACGACTTGCTGCTGGATCATTTCGCGAAACTTGTCGAGCGGGTGGATAAAAAGCAAGTGAATCCCGTCAGAGATGCAGCGGTAAGTCACAATGGCTTCGATAAAACGGCCGTCAATCTCGAAGGTGGTCTGCCGGCGGCGCACCATTTCCCCTTGCTTGATACTGCTGAGGATATTGGGGGCAAAACGAATAACGGTAAAGATATCGCGCTCCAGTAGATCATTGCCATGCACACTCAGTAGCTTCTCGGTCTGGTGGCTGATGTAGGAGATCAAGTTCTCGCCATCCCAAGAGATAATACCGTCATCCATATATTCCAGTGCTGCGCTGTGGGCCGACTGAAGGCGGTTCATGTTTTCCTGCTCGTTTTGGATATGAAGCTGCAAGCTGACCTCTTTGGCGCACGAGGACGCGATAGCAAGATTCTCGCGCATGTACTCCCCGGCGTGCCTGACGAGCATAATCGTGCCGCGCAATTTACCAAATGTATCAATTACGGGTGCGGCAGCACTGGCTATGTCATGGAGCTCACGCTTGAAGTGGTCGCCAGCGAACACTTCGCAGGGCATATTGGTATCGATGGCGAAGCTCACCGCATTCGTCCCGATTTTATCCTCGCTCAAAAAGCAACCAACCTTGATCCCAAGCGCTTCCATCTTCGATTCAAGCTCGGGGTGACCGATAGTGAACATCACACAGCCATTATCATCTGTCACCAGCAGCAGTAACTTTTCCTCACGCAGCAGGTCGTATGTATCCTCAACAACAGTCACCGCACAGTTGATGACCCGTTCGGTGCGTCTCTTCAAAGAAGCGAGAGTGAAACCGGAAGCGATATGCGGCCTTGACCAGTCATAGGCATTCATCTGCTTGACACAGCGCTGCCAGGAATGGAATACCGGCGAATCCGAGAACTCTGGTGATACCCATTGGTGCTTTTGGAAAAACTCCCAGCGGGTTTTACTATCTTCGATCGAGAGCATTCAATTATCTTTACGTCATGGCTGCCAAACAGGGGGGAGTGTAATCGCTCAAGCCCTGTTTTTTTATCTGGTTCAATCACAATTATGGGACTGGGGTGGGTTTAATAACCATATTAGTAGAAAAAAGTGAAAGGAATGTCAGACAGCGTTCCATTTTGAAACAAAAAAGCCATCAAATCCGTTTCATATTGAAACACATCAAGATTGAATCAAAAATAAAAGTGATCGAGGTAATACTTTTTCACTTTTCGGTAGACGTTCTCGACGAGATTTGACATAAACCTCAAAGTTCGCCGCCCGATAATTGATAATTTCTTCGTAAACCTAACGTTCATATTTAGGATAGCCCTAACGTTGAAACATATTGAGGGGCACAATAATCATGAACACATTAAATAAACAGATTAACTATATAAAAAATAAAAAGATTTTAACTGCCGTACTGGTTGTGGCTGTCGAAATAACAACCACAAACAACCTTTGAAACCAATAATCGAGTTTAAAACATTATTTTTATTAAACTTATTCGTTTAATGACATTTAAAACCAATACTCCATAACTGGGATTAGCTCACAAATACAATATTGGCATGCCATTACTCACCTGCACACTTATGAAATCTATTTAATATTCAAGGTTTAGCCGGCAGTCAATTAGGTATATGAAATACAAGGTGAGCGTTAAGTGATTGGTTACCCACCAGTAACGGATTAACCCATGAACAACATATTACGCTATAAAATATTTCTTCCGCCACTCTTTGTTTTACTCTTCGCCGTACTAGCGAGTTTTTTTAATTTCCCCGCTTTTTTAACCGTGACAACCATATTAAATGATTGGATTTTAAATACTTTTGATTGGTTATTTTCGGCAGGGGCTTTTGTTATGGTAATAACCTGCGTAGCCGTGTTCTTATCCCCGCTGGGAGGGATGACGATCGGAGGAGATAATGCCAAGCCCATGCTGAGTAAGTGGCGCTGGGGATCGATTACAATCTGTACCACCACGGCAGCCGGCATGTTGTTTTGGGCGACCGCCGAGCCGCTTTATCACCTGCATACTCCCCCCCCGTCGATGGGTTTGACCCCGGGCAGCCCTCAAGCGGCAGAGTTTGCGCTATCAACCATGTATATGCACTGGTCGTTTACGCCCTTCGCCATCTATGCCGTTCCGGCGCTTTCGTTTGCGCTTGCCTTCCATAACCTGAGCAGCCGCTTCTCGATCAGCTCGGCACTACAGCCGGTGCTAGGGAAGCGGTACTCCGGCACAGTGGGAGGAACCGTGGACTCCATTTCAATGTTTGCCCTCGTGGCAGGGATGGCTTCGTCCCTGGGTACCGGCGCCCTGGTACTATCAAGCGGCATTGCCAAAGTGACCGGCTGGGCCAATAACACCATGCTGCTCGGGCTTGTTATCGCACTCATTGTGATCTGTTTTGTCGCCTCTTCGGTGTCAGGACTGCACAAAGGCATAGCACGACTATCGTCAATCAACACCTGCATCTTTGCCACCATCGCCCTCACCGCGTTTATATTCGGCCCGACCCAGGCGATCATCGCCAACGGCTGGCAAGCCCTGACAGACTATGCCTCCGAGTTCGTGACACGCAGCTTCTCGCTGCAACTCGCTGAAGGAGATAACTGGGCCAAGAGCTGGACAGTGTTCTACTGGGCAAACTGGTTAGGCTGGTCACCCATTGTGGCTCTGTTCCTCGGTAAAATCGCCCGTGGCCATACAGTCAGAGCATTCTTGGTCGTCAACCTCATTATCCCCGCCTCTTTCTCTTTGCTCTGGATGGCGATTTTCTCCGGGATGATCCTGGAGTTGGATCTCAGCAGCAACGGCGCTTTCTATGCCCTGCTCAATGAGAGCGGTCCAGGGGCTGTGGTTTACGGCCTGCTTGAGCAACTTCCAGTCTCATCGGTCCTGATCGGGATGTTCATTTTTATCGCTTTCTTGGCCTATGTCACCGCCGCTGATTCAAATACTGAAGCCATCTCTTCGCTGTGTATGGAAGCCAATCATACGGAGCAGAAGGAAGCAGCCGCGATAAAAGCCCGGCTGAAAGTCATGTGGGGCACTATTATCGCACTCGTTGCTTGGTTCATGACGGCATTCTCGGGTATCGACGGCATAAAAATGATGTCCAACCTAGGCGGGCTTCCTGCCTTATTTGTCGTGATCACGATGAATGCAGCCCTACTGGTATGGCTCTATCAAAGCTTTATAGAATGGCTAGCGCCAACCCGGCAGCATAAAATCAGCCTCAGAGGTTGAGCACTGTTTTCACCGCCTGCCCAGACCCGACCGGGGCCGGCGGTTTTTACGTTCACAATCCAATTTCAAAGCAAAACCTAAATCCCATAATCTCTGCTAGGCGCTTGAAAAACATGAGCTCTAGATTTAGCTTCAATAACAAACGCCTTCGCCGGAACTCGCTATGTTTACCCTCGAACAAATATCAGCTTTCACCGCTGTTTACCAACACGGCTCATACAGTGCCGCCGCCAGGGTACTGGACAAGGACCGGACCACCGTCAGGGAGCATGTGATCAGCCTCGAGGATAACCTCGGGCTGCCGCTGTTCACCATTGTCGGGCGCAGCGCCAGACCCACCGAGTTGGCCCACCGGTTATATCCGCGGGCCGAAATTCTCGCCCGCCAGGTACAGGAGTTTACCCTGACCGCACTGGCGGCGTTTGATCAGACACTCACCACCCTCAACATCTATCACGACGTGCTGTTGCCGGCGAGTATGGTGATCCAGATAGAGCGCCAAGCCGCAGAGCATTTCCCGCAGATCCAACTCAACTGGCTCCACCGTAACCGTGATGAGACCCTCAATGACTTGGTGTCGGGCGAGGCCCAGCTGGCCATCATGCCCCACCGCAACAAGCTGATCCCGGAAAAACAAATTGGGTACCGCAGCCTCGGCATGCTGCCGCTGTCGATTTATGTCGGCCAACACCACCCCTTGGCAACACAACCCGAGGTGGCGATAAAAGATCTCCAACTCAATAAGCAATACATCAGTGAAAACCATTTGCGGGCAGGGATCGACATGATGAAAATCTCGCCTCACCAGCACATCATCAGCAACAATGACGTGCTGATTGCACTGCTTAGGCACCAGGGGTGGGCGGTACTGTCGCGGATTTTTGCCGAAGAGTATGTCGAAAAGGGCGACTTGGTAGAACTGACTCTGACCGACGTCGTCAATGCCCACCGCCACGGGCTGACCCTGTATTATCCGACCCAGCTAGAAAGTGATACCACGATAGGCCAGTTCATCGACTGGTTCACCGATTATGCTCGGCAATATATGGGCTGACGCTAGGCTCTGACTTTGAATTCAAAATTATAAAAATCGCTGCGACAGATAGCCGAACCATATTCCAGCACCTGCCCCTTGCTATCCTGGCTTTTCAGGACAATTTTCATCAGCGGGGAACTTGGCGGGATCTCCAGCATCCGGGCCTCTTCAGGGCTCGGCGTGTAAATGCTCAGTGAATAATCCTGATCGTAGGGCTTGATACCCTGATCTCGCCAATGGGCATACAAAGATCCCTCCAGTAAATCTGGGCGGGGCAAGAAGCACTCGGGGATGTACATGGTTTCGATAGAAACCGGCATGCCATCGACCAAACGAACCCGCTTGATCTTCGAAATCATCTCCCCTTCAGTAAGGTTTAACTCGCTGGCGATAGATGATGGTGCTTCCAGCAACTCTCTCGTCAACCAACGGTTGGAAACCTCGCCTTTGCGCTGCAACTGAGAAGAGAAGCCCCCGCCGGACAAATTGTAATGAACCGGCAAATTCACCAAGGTCCCTTTTCCGTGCTTTTTCACTACCACGCCCTGCTCATGCAGCAAAGCCAAGGCTTTAACCACAGTCACCCGGGATACCCCAAGCGCTTGGGACATTTTCCGCTCTGAGGGCAGTGCAGTGCCATGGGTAAGCAATTTATCTGCTATCGCTTTTTCAATGGCCTGTTGAAGCTGCAGGTACAAAGGGGTTGAGACGCTGGCATCCAATGCCTCTTTCATCTGCGCAAGAAGTTGCTGTTCCAAACCATACCGCCTAAATCAAAATGCTGACATAACTAAAATCATTAGGATAGTACCAAAGTGTGAGGTCTAAATCACATTGGCGACCAAAAGGAATTTAACTGGACTTAAAGTGGACTTATCATACTATGCAAAGTCTATTCATTACCGTGATACTCCGGAGAAAACACCATGAGCCACACAGGTCAACCACCAATGGCATCGACTGAAAACCGCATTTTAGGCTGCCTATACGGCCAAGCAATCGGCGACGCAATGGGCATGCCGTCTGAGCTGTGGACCAAGAATAAGGTTGTCGACTACTTTGGCTGGATTGATGACTTCCTGCCTGGCCCTGAAGAAAACATCGCAGCCAACGAGTTCAACGCCGGTGAGTTTACCGATGATACCAGCCAGTGTGTTGCCTTAATGGACGCTGTTATCGAAGCCGACGGCAAGCTGGATCCACTGCTGATTGCCAAGCACATCATGGTCTGGGCGAAACGAATCAATGCCTTTGAAAAAAACATCCTTGGCCCGACGTCAAAAGCTGCGCTTACCGCGATAGACCAAGGCCGCTCCGTTGAAGAGATTGAAGCCAACGGCGTAACCAATGGCTCAGCCATGCGTGTCTCCCCGGTCGGTTGCCTGTTACCAACCGATGACAAACAAGCGTTTATCGAGGGTATCCGGCTGTCGTGCCTCCCTACCCACAAGTCTGATATTGCCATTGCCGGCGCAGCAGTTGTGGGTTGGGCGATCAGCAGGGCGATAGAAGGTGCGCCATGGCACCTAATCAAAGATGAGATCATTTGCCTTGCCAATAACACACAGCGCCAGCATGAGTCCACTTTCAGTCCACTCCTTGGAAAGCGAATAAAATACGCACTCTGTGTAGTTGAAAGCCAACATGACCCCAAACAAGCCCTCAATGATCTTTACGAAATGGTTGGGGCGGGGATGGATATCATCGAGTCGATCCCCAGCGCCATCGCCCTTGTCGAGCTGGCAGGTACAGAGCCAATGCGCTGTGCCGAGCTGGCGGCCAACCTAGGCGGAGACACCGACACTATCGGTGCCATGGCGACAGCCATTTGCGGCGCGCTCAATGGTATTGATGCCTTCGCCCCACAGCATATCGCATTGATTAACAGTGCTAACCAAATTGACTTTGCGCCATATGCCAAAGCCCTGGCCTCTTTCCGCCACGGCCAATAAACCAATTGGAACCATCAAGACTTCACACTAAGGACTGCAGCATGAGTAACAAAGATGTACTAACCGGGCAAGCCCCGAGCCACGCCCCCAGCCAAGATGCCAGTATCGAAGAGCTTGGTATCGCCAAAGTGCCATCCAGCCAACAGACCAAGAAGCCTGCTGAGCTGTTCTTTGTCTGGTGTGCCGCCAACATCGGTATCCTCGGCGTGGTCTATGGCGCGATTATCGTGTCTTTCGGCCTGTCATTTTTCCAGTCACTGTTGGCAGCCATTGCCGGTGTGGCCTCATTTGCATTGGTCGGGATGTCCAGCATTGCGGGTAAAATTGGCCGCACCACCACCCTGACCCTATCTCGCTCTAGCTTTGGTAAAAAAGGGAACATTGCACCCACCTCGTTTTGCTGGATCAACCTTATGGGTTGGGAAGCGGTCAACATTATTACCGGTACCCTAACCCTGGCAGCCCTGTTTGCAGCCCTGGGTTTTGCTGAAACCACCATGACAACCGTGATTTCTTTGATCCTGTTTGGCGGACTGACAGTGCTAGTGAGCATGCTAGGGCAAAACACGGTGCTGATGATGCAAAAGTGGATCACCCGTACTTTCGGGGCCATGACCTTGTTTGTGGTTCTTTACCTGATGGCAACGGCAGATTGGGAAACCATCATGGCCCTACCTTCCGGTAGCTGGATCACCGGCTTCCTGCCAGCTGTCTCTATCATCGCCGCAGGTACGGGGATCAGCTGGGCTATCGCCGGCGCAGACTACAGCCGTGACCAAAGCCCTTCTTCAAGCCATCAGGGTATTTTCAACTCCGTGGTTGGTGGCGCTGCGCTTCCACTCATCATGTTGATGCTGACAGGTATCTTGCTGACCGCCCAAATTCCGGACTTGGCTTCACACGAAAACCCAATTTCAGCGATTGGCCGCCTGCTGCCTTCATGGATGGCAGTCCCTTACCTGGCCGCAGCCGTTGCGGGTATTGTTACCATTGCGGTTTTAAGCCTCTACTCTGCAAGCCTTAACCTGCTAAGCATGGGGATCAAGCTCAAGCAGCGCACAGCTGTTGCTCTGGATGCAGTTCTGGTGCTAGGTGTCGCCCTGTACGTCTTGTTTGTTTCCGGTGATTTCCTGGGGCCGTTTATTTCCTTCTTGGTCTTCTGTGGCGTATTCCTAGCCGCATGGGCAGCCATCTTCATGACGGACTTCTTCACCAAGCACCGCTACTCAGGCTACAGCGACGAAGAATTGTTCGGCGATACCGGCACCAATAAACCGACCCTGGCATGTTGGGTGGTGGGTTCACTGTCCGGCTTGATGGTGTCCAATACCGGCTTCATCGACGGCCCGTTTGCTGTCGGTATTTTTGCCGACTCCAGCCTTGGCTTGTTCATCTCGTTCTTGGTCAGCATGGTGTTGTATCGCCTCACCCTCAAGAAGAACGCATAAGGTAACGCTATGATTGACGTTCAAGCACTATCGCAACAGCGCCCGGCCATCGTGGTCGGCGCAGCCTTCGGCGACGTTATGCTTGGCCTTGATTGCCTTCCAACTAGCGGCGGTGATGTGGTCGCCCAAGAGCAAGGTAGGCAAATTGGTGGCTGCGCCTTTAATGTTGCCAGGGCTTTGAGCCGGTTGGCACTATCGCCAATCAATGCGATCCCGGTTGGCAATGGTTCGTGGGGGCAGTTGGTCGAAACCGAGATGGATAAAGAAGGGCTGCCTGTTATCCTGCGCCACCCTACCCATGATAATGGATGGTGTATCGCCATGGTCGAGCCCAGCAAAGAAAGGACCTTTATTACCGTCGATGGCTGCGAGCAATTCTGGAGTGAGGAATTGTTAGCCCAGATCCCGGCACCAGAGAATGCCATCGTCTATGTCTCCGGGTATGAGCTTGTCAGCCCTCAGAGCGAGCCCTTGCGCCAGTGGCTACTGGGCTTAAGCGACGATAAAACATTGTTTGTCGATTTTGGCCCGCGGTTGGCTGATATTGAACCGGCATTTGTCGAAAAGCTATTGGCCAAGCGCCCGGTACTGACGCTAAACCGTGATGAATTGGCTCTTTTGCAAGGCACAGAAGCCTCAACGGAAGACGCTGTCAGCAACGCACAATCTTTTGCCAAGTGCCATAACCTTGCCGTGATTTGCCGTTTTGACAAAGAAGGGGCGCATGTCTGTGAACCTGAGTTAGAGCCAGTTTACATTCCGGCTTATCAGGTCGATGTCGCTGATACGATTGCGGCCGGTGATAGCCATTGTGCCGGGGTCATTGCCGGCCTCGCCACGGGCTTACCGCTAAGCACAGCAACCCAGCTTGGCAATATGGTCGCCGCCATTGTGGTCAGCAAGCCAGGCTCCGATGGCGCCCCGAACCGGCAGGAGCTTACCGCTTTCCAAGCGAGCAAACGTCATGATAGCCAATAGGTAAGCAAGAAGCGTTTAACCAAAAAATAGGCCAGCAATAATTGCTGGCTTTTTTTGTTCATTGGCTAGCCCCTGGCACGCTCGCGGTATGCCTCGGGTGTTTGTCCAGTCCAATTGGCAGGTTAGCGAACCATCACTCCCTTCACCTCCCCCGTTTTTATCAAGTGATGCTCAAGCTCCTCTAATGAAGAGAATCTACCATTTGCCACGGCAAAACGAGGATCATCAATACTGTCCGGTACAGCAAACGTCGTCATGCCTGCCGCTAAGCCTGCAATCATACCTGTCACGCTGTCTTCAATCACCACACACTGGTTAGCAGCAACATCCAATTTTTGAGCTGCTGTCAGATACACGGATGGATGGGGCTTGCCGTATTCTTCATTGTCGGCACTGCAAACCACCGAAAAATATTTGCGGATATTCAGGGTATCAAGCACCGCCTCAATTATCGGCCTGCTCGATGAGGTTGCCAGCGCAATTTTCACTCTGGCACCCTGCAGCGTTTGTAGTAGTGATACAACCCCTAACTTCGGCTCTCCATGCTGGCGAATAAGTGCAACAACGGCTTGCATGATACTAACCTGCAGTTCTTCCGATGGTATATCCAGGCTAAAGTGCTGACACCATATTTTGGCAATGTCATCCAATCGGCGGCCCATGGTCAGGCGAATACAATCCTCAGCCGTAGCTGTCACCCCGAAGCCGGCCAGTACTTCCACCTGTGCCTGACGCCAATAAGGTTCGGAGTCAATTAGCACTCCATCCATATCAAAGATGACTGCGTTTTTTTGCATGGCACTTACCTACTAAATCATTTGATAAGGCATCCTAGAACGGTATCAAACGGCAATAAAGAGAAGAGTTCATGCCTATGGCTTTCCCCCTTTCTACCATCACAGAGTCTTTTTCCGCACCGCCTGCAAAATGGATTTCACTACCCAACCTTAGCAATTCCCTATATTATCTAGGGATACCTCCAAAAGATAATACAATATGACCACTAAAAACTTCGAACAGGCAGCCACCGAGCTGCTCAGCCGCCGCGTAGCCGGCACCAAAGCGCCTCGCCTTGACGAGCAGCAGCGACCAGCCAACGTCGATGACGCCCTGAAAATCCAATCTTCGATGATTGACCAACACAGCGACAAAGTCGGTGGTTGGAAGTGCTTACTACCGCTTTCAGACGAGCAATTTGTAGTGGCGCCTATCTTTGCCGATACCATTCAAAAAGGAGCAGCTCAGCAAGGTAACAACTGTGCACTGTTCGCCGACAACAATGTCGTTCGCATCGAGCCAGAAATCGCCTTTATCCTGAACAAGGATCTACCAGCGAACCCTGAAGGTTACAGCGAAGCACAAATCAATGATGCAATTGGCCCATGTCATATGGCACTGGAGCTGATGCAGGCACGCTTTGCCGACGACAGCGGCGCCGAGTTCTTCGAGAAACTGGCAGACTGCCTGGTCAACCAAGGAATGTTTATTGGCCCGGAAATCGATCGTGAAAAAGCGTTCGCAGCAGCGAAGATTGATATCAGCGTGAGCCAAGGTGAGCAAGTACAAACGTTCGCGGGCGAGCACCCGAACTCGCTTGCGCAAAACCCAGTCTACTGGCTGATCAACTACATGACCCGCCGTGGCATGCATTTCGCGGCAGGTGAAGCCATTATCACCGGTTCATACTGCGGAATTGTTGAAGTCGAGTTTGATAAACCAACGACCATCAAATACGACGGCATCGGTGAGTACCAAGTGACTTTCAAAGAGAAAGCATAAGACAAAATGCGGGAGCCTAACTCCCGCATGTTTACTATTTCAACACCCACCAAGAAAGTAAGTATTAACTTACCTGAAGCTCAGCCGCTTGTGACTTTACCAAACGGTATTTCTTCAGGGTTACCGTGATCAGGCAGGTCACGACAGCACCGACGATCATACACATTACAGCGATAACCGGCTTGTTCATCGCACCCAACAGCGCCACAATCGGGCCACCGTGGGCAACTGTGTTGGTAATACCGAACAGGAAGGCCATCACACAGGCCACCATACTACCAATGACATTGGCTGGGATAACGGTCAGTGGATCACGGACGGCAAACGGGATAGCTCCCTCACCGATACCGACAAAGCCCATCGCCCCTGCCGCCTTACCCGCTTCGATTTCAGTTTGGTCAAACAGCCCCATCTTGCGGCCGATAACAGTAGACATCCACATCGCCAACGGCGGGACCGGGAAGGCACAGGCCAAGGCACCCATAAATTGGGTCTGGCCGCTGGCAATCATGCCGACACCGAACAAGAAGGCCACCTTGTTGACCGGGCCACCCATGTCAAAGCCGGACATCGCACCGAGGATCATTCCTAAGATAATGATGTTACCGCCACTCATGTTCACCAGCATGGCGTTCATCGAGTCGATCATGCCTGCCACCGGCGCACCGATAAGGGTAATGAAAATCACCGCGATGAAGAATGTCCCGGATAATGGCGCAATAATAATCGGCACCAGCGGCTGCATCACTTTTGGGTAATTCAGGCTAGTTACCCAGCGGATAAAGTAGCCCACCAGCAAGCCGGCAATGATGGCACCGATAAAGCCTGTCCCGACTTCCGAACCATAGAACGAGCCGTTGTTGGCAATCCAGCCGCCGATTAGACCCGGGGCTAAGGCAGGACGATCACCCACGGCATAGGCAATGTAGCCGGCCAAGATTGGGATCATCAAGGTAAAGGCCACGACACCGACATCCAATACCGGTTGCCAGAAACTGCCTTCAGGGATCTGCATGCCTTGTTCGGTTGGCACACCGCCAATGGCCAAGGATAGGGCAATCAGCAAACCACCGGTAACCACGAACGGGATCATGTAGGACACGCCGTTCATCAGGTAGGTGTAGAGCGCCGAAGTCGCCTTGGTTTTCTGTGCCGGGGCCTGATCACCTTCACTGCCAGCCTGGGCTTGGTACGCCGGGGCCTGCAGCGCATTTTCAATCATCTGCTTGCCGCGCTTGATCGGCTCTTTCACACCACTCTTGATCAGTTTTTTACCGGCAAAACGATTCATATCGACTTGCTTGTCACAGGCCACAATGATGGCATCGGCGCGGGCAATCTCTTCGGTACTCGGGCTGTTCCTGACCCCAATCGAGCCATTGGTTTCGACCTTGATTTCATACCCCAACTCAGCCGCCGCTTTTTCCAATGATTCAGCGGCGAGGTAAGTATGGGCCACCCCGGCAGGACAGCCAGTGACACCAATCAAAAAGCCTTTGTTTGCCGTCTCCTCTGCCTGCTCCTGCTGGTCAGGTGCCTGTTTGTCCTCAAGCAGCACAGCGAGCGCTTGCCTTGGTGTCTTGGCTGCCAGCAACGCATCAACAAACCCGTCTTCGATCAGCTTGCTAGATAGCTCGGCCAACACCTCGATATGGTGGTCGGCACCGCCATCAGGGGAGGCAATCATAAAAAACAGCTTGGATGGCAAACCATCTTCCGAACCGTAATCGATGCCCTCGCGGCAGATACCAATCGCAACCGCAGGCTCAACCACCGCCTTACTTTTGGCATGGGGGATCGCAATACCATCTTCAAACCCAGTGCTTCCCTGGGCTTCACGGGCCTGGAGATCAGCAACAAACTGGGCCTTGTCGCTGATTTTTCCCTCGCGTAGCAGGAAGTCGGACAAGGTATCAAACACGTCGTCTTTGCTTGTGACCTTCAAATCGAGGCACATCAAATTCTCATTAATAAGAGATGTGATCATGGCAAACTCTCTTTTGTTGTAATGAGCGGCCCTGCCAGCAGGGCTGCTTAGCTGTAGGAACAGATAGATTCAGGGTTAGTTGCGCACGTAAGCCTTGATGGTGGCAATTTCCTGGCCTTCGCTCTCGCCATACGGACGGATAACGTACTCATCAACCGACGCAGGAATCACGAAGGTTTCCGCGTAGTGCACCACATAAGGTTCGAAGGCACCGGTCGGGCTCTCGACAATCGCCTCTCGGCCTTCAATCAGGTTAAGGACATTGACGTTACCGCCAGTGTGGTGGGTCACAGCCTTGCTGAACCAGTGGCGGCGAGTTTCGATGAACTCTCGCTCATGCAAGCCAGTGCGCTCTTCACGCCAGCCATCGCCCTCGGCAATGAAATCCACACGGTTAACCAAATTCTCCTCGGTCCAGTCGGTATCGCGGTCCCACTGGATCACTTCCTTGCCATGCTCCAGGTGAACCGGGCGTGGCAAGCCGTCCATTCCCAGGCGATCCCAATCCCACAGCTTAAAGGTGAAGATATACGGCGTTGCACTGATTTCCAGTACCATCGCATTGCTGCCAGAACAGTGGATTGTCCCTGCCGGGATCAGGAAGTGGTCGTGTTTCTTGGCTGGGAACTTGTTAATAAAGCGCTCGTCATCAAACGATTTTTCACCGCGCTGCGCGGCCTGGAGATCGGCCATCATCGCATCCGGGGCGACATCGTTCTTCACGCCGAGGTAAACCGTTGCATCATCACCGGCGTCAAGCATGTAGTAGCTCTCGTCCTGGGTGTAGTGCATGCCGAACTCCTGCTGGATGTATTCGGTCAGCGGGTGGACTTGCAAGCTGAGGTTCTGTCCCTGCATGGTATCGAGGAAGTCGAAGCGGATCGGGAATTCGGCACCGAAACGGGCATGAACCTCTTCACCCAGCAGCGCACGGGGCTGCAGCATCACCAAATCCTGGGATGGGATTTCGACGCGGATACCATCTACCATCAAGTAAAGGCTGTTCTCTTCCGGCACACAGTCAAAGCACCATGCGTAGTTAGGCTTATCCGGATCAAGGTCGCACACTTCCTTCATCCATTGGCCCCCCCATACACCTGGGTCAAAAAATGGTACCAGGCGGAAAGGCTGGTTTGTTGCTTGCTCAAGGCCGGCGCGAAACGCCTCGCCGCTGATCAATTTCGGGGTATCAGCCACATTGGTATCAAGCAGAAAGTCAGTACGCTTGAGCAACGGGGTCTTATAGCGGTCAAAGACACGCCATTCGATGAAGAAAGCACGCTTGTAACGGCGCAGGACATCTTCGTCGTTGTTGTCGACACCCCAGTTGCCGATCTCGCCACGGCGGTAGCGCTGCTGGATTTCCCAACGGGCAAGGTCTGCATAAACATGGACATCGCCATCGTGGATCAGCGAGGCACCCGGACCGTAAACCACTACCAGCTCCGACTGGCTCTCATGGACATTGCGCTTGAGAGCATAAATCTGCTTATCATCAAAAAACTCAACCAGCTTGTGCGGGGCAATCACACCAAACACCCGGTCATCAGTCACGTGGCGCTCGATCATGGCGAAAATTTTTTCTTCCGGGTATTTCGCCTGCTCAGAGCATACGAGCAAGGCCTGAGGGAATGCCGCGTTCAGGGCCTGCTCCAAATCGTTTAGGTTAACGCCAGGGTAACAGTCAACAACCAATACGGTTTTGTCTTGGGCCAAAGCGTGGATCTTGCTGCCTACAGCATCAAACAGGTTATCCCAGCCTTGCCAGCTCTGACCGACAAAACCTGCCACATCGATATGGGGGAATTTGTCGTAGTTTGCTTTTTGGTTGTTCAAATAGCTCATGATTGCACCTCATCAATTCGTTGAGGTGAAGATATATCGATTAACCACCAGCCATCAATTTGGTTAATGTGTTTAACCACTCAGTTATGGTTTAAACGATTAACCCTGGCTTTTTGACGTGATAAAAGTCACAAAAAGGTGCCTTTTCAACCATTATGATCAGATTAAACGATTAACCTTAGGTTCAATTCTATCATGGCCACCATTGTTGATGTTGCCAAACACTGTGGCGTCTCCACCGCTACCGTGTCTATGGTATTGAGAGATAAAGGAAGAATTTCCGACAAGACCCGCCAACGCGTGCTCCAGGCTATCGATGAACTGGGCTATGTCTACAACCAAACCGCCGCCAACCTGCGTAACCAGCAAAGTAACCAGATCGGCCTGCTGCTCAATGATATTACCAACCCGTTCTACAGCGAGATGACAGCCGGGCTGAGCCAGGAGATGGAAGACAATGATCTGATGCTGTTTTTGGCCAACAGCGAAGATGCCGTTGCGCGGCAGAAAAAATTCATCGAGTCCCTGCTAAGCCAAAAAGCCGGCGGGCTGGTGCTCTGCCCGGCCAAAGGGACAGACCAGCAGTTCCTGGCGACCCTCAAGCGGCGTCAGCTACCAGTGATTTTGGCGGTGAGAGACATAGAAGGCACCGACTATGACTATGTTGGCACCGATAACTTTTACGGTGGGCAACTGGTGACCCAGCACCTGCTTGACCTCGGCCACCGCCACATCGCCTTTATCGGCGGTGACAAAGCCTCGAAAAACCGTGCCAGCCGAATGGGCGGCTACATGAGCAAGCTGATCGAGCATAACATTACCCCGCAACTTGGTTGGCTGGCCACCTGCCCGGCGACCCGCAACGGCGGCGCTGCAGCGATGGAAACCCTGCTCAAGCAGCACCCGGAAGTGACAGCGGTGGTGTGCTACCACGATATTGTCGCCTTCGGGGCGATCCGTACCCTGCGCCAACACCAGCTCGAACCGGGCAAGGATATTGCTATTACCGGATTTGACGATGTCCCGGAAGCCGCCGACACCTACCCGGCCCTGACCACAATTTCAGTGTCGGCGAGAGAGATCGGCCGCCGTGCCGGTGAAGCGCTAATAGAGCGTATCCGCGGCAATACCGAACCCCAAAAGCGGATCATCATCCCGCCGAAACTAGTGATCCGCCAGTCCTGCGGCACGGCAGTGCCTGATAGTGCAAGTCGCCAATAGGCCCTATTTCACGGAACAATGATCAAGACAGGATCCGTTAATTACCTTGATCATCGTTCCGACAAAACCTTCATTGGATGTCAGCTCCAGCTCGATTTCAGGGTAAGTCGCCTTGAAGGGCTGGCTCAAAGGGACCAATTGATGGAACACAAACGGGCTGGCCGCACCGTCAGGCTTATTCTCGTTCTCGTTTTGCACGCATGAGCCCCATTGAATTGACTTGTTTCCAACCAAAATCACATCCGGCCACCTAGGGCAGCAATCAGCAATTTTACAGCAGGTTTTCACTGGTTTATTCCCTTCCAAACGCCACTATATTGAGTAATCAGAATATATCTGCCGGCGATATATCGAGCTCATCCACATCAACTGAAGGGGAAGATCATGCTTACGGGTTATTGGTCCATTGACGCCTTTGTTATTGCGATGGCGACACTATGCGCCCTAGTCGCAATAATTTTCGGCTACCTCGAGTGGACCGGGGGAGGGCACTTAACCCCGCCGAACTGCAAGCATGACACCAAGGAGTGAAAATGAATACCAAGACGTTAGGATATAGCACCATGATCGTCTCTGCGACGCTGATGGGGTTTGTCGGCTTATTTGCCCGCAACATCAATACCTCCGGTGATGTCATAGCCTTTACTCGCATGACTGTCGGGGCTATCTGTATTTTGGCTATCCTTTTATACCAACGGAAGGTTCCTCTGCTTTCCTCGACCAAACTCACCCCGAGCGTCATCGCCAGCGGCGCCTGTCTGGGGCTCTGCCTTGCCGCCTATGTCTCAGCAACCCAGTATACCACCTTGGCCAATGCCGTATTCCTGATCTACTCCGGCCCGGTTTTTTCTACCATTCTTGCCGCTATCTTTCTCAAAGAACGCATTTCACGGCTCACAGCCATGCTCCTGAGTGCGGTGTTCCTCGGTTGCCTGTTTGTCATTGGCATCATCAGCTACGACAATCAGTCCGGCCTAGTCATTACCTTGTCCTTTTCGAGAGAGACCTTCATTGGTGACATGCTTGGACTTGCCTCTGGCGTCGGCTATGGTCTGTACCTGTTCCTCAGCCGTTATCGCTCGGATGTCAGCTCAGATGTCCGTTCGTTCTTCAACTTCCTATTTGGTGCTGTCGCCATCGGTATCTACTTCATTATCAGCCCGCCATCATTGGCAGAAATGGATACTTCCTCGTGGGTCTGGTTGCTGGCGATGGGGTTCTTTATCGGTTTTGGCGCCCTATCCCTGCTCACCATTGCCGCCAAACACCTGAAAGCGGCAGAACTGGCATGTGTATCCTATTTGGAAACCGTGGTCGGTGCCGGGATCGGAATATTGCTGTTCAGTGAATCACTCACCTTGCTCCAAGCCATCGGGGGGATCCTAGTGATAGGTGGCGGTATGGGAGAAGTGGTTATCGGTATGCGGAAGAAGCATCAGCTACCTAAGCAAGCACAATTTGAACACTAGGAGGCGGACATGAACGCCTGGCTAAACTGGAGTCTTCTGCTGATCACCGTTGTCGTGATGGCCGGGCTCGCACTCTACAGCGATAAAATTGTCCGCAAAGGTAACAGTGAAGGCGGCTTCTTACTAGCCGCCAATACCCTTGGCCCTTTCGTGGGAGCGGCAACAATCGTCGCGACCGGCTTTTCCGGCTGGGGCTTTATGGGATCACCGGGCGTCGCCTACAAATACGGCGCCATCGAGCTACTGGGGAATTTTTTCTTCGCGCCAGCAATGGTATTCGCGGTCTTATTCTGTGCCCGGTTCCTACACCAACGCGCCAGCAAAATAGGTAGCTTGACCATTCCAGAGTACATCGCCTCCAGCCACGATGGTCCAGAGCCCGCCAAACGGCTTACCCAAGCGATCACCGCCATTATCACCGTATTGCTATTACTGGTATTCCTCATTGGGCAAATCAAAGCGCTGGGGCTTCTCGCAGGGCAATGGCTCGGGATTGATGTCACCACTGCGTCGTTGCTGATGGTGGCAATCATTATCCTTTACACCTCGATTGGCGGGCTGGCAGCCGTCGCTTTCACCGATTGTTTTATGGTCATCGGTATGTGCGTTTCGGCCTTGATTATTGTGATCACTATTTTTGCAGACCTGTCACCCAGCCAACTGATTGATGGACTCAATGCCCTCGACCCAGCCTTACTTGCCCCCGCAGATTCCGGCCCCTATGGCGGATCCATTTGGCATGTGTTTTTAGTCTTGCCTTATGCATTCATCTACAGCGCCACCCTACCCTATATGTCAATCAGGTTTATGGCGCTGGCCAAAACGACCAAGCTTCACCATGTCGCGGCTTATATGACCCCCATCGCCTGTTTGCTCAGTCTGGTTCCCATTGCAGGGCTGTATGTCAAGCTCAAGGTGCCCAACTTGGCCACACCGGACGAGGCCATGCCGACCTTCCTGCTGCTGTTCTTGTCACCCACAGTTTCAGCTATCGTCACCTTGTTTATCCTGTTCGCCATGAAATCCACCGCGAACTCGGTGTTGCATGCGATAGCTAGCGCGGTTTCCCATGATTTGCGGCAAGCCCTCTGGCCCAACTGCACCCTCAATCACCGCCAACTGCTGCGGCTCAACCGGCTAGCCGTTATCCTGTTGGGCTTGGCCGGGTTCCTGTTGATGCTCGTTGCACCGCCATTCATGTTATCGATGCTGGCTATCCTTGGGTCGGGTACCTTGATGGCAGCGTTAGTGGCACCGACACTGCTAGCCCAGGTAATCGACACCAATATCTACGCAGCACTCGCCTCCATATTGGTTGGCTTCTGCTCTGGCTGCCTGCTATTTTGGCAATTCCAATTGGGGTGGGTAGAGGCACCGCTGTATGCCTCATTGCTTGCCTGCGGGAGTTACTGGTTTGTGTCACTCGTTTCTCAGCGCCACCACCAGGCTCATTTTCTCCGGCTACGGTAGGTATTCGGCGGAAAACTGGCTGCATTGTTTATAACATGCATCATTAAGCAGAGATCTTGTGGTGGCGAACTTTGTAATAAACCAAACCGTGTGAAGTGCACTAATAACTTATGAGCATAGCCCACAAGACTCAGTCATTGGCTGATAGTTTACTGCTGAGTTCTGCAATTTGATTCGAACAATGAGGGTACTTATCACTTAAAACAAGAAAAAAGTCGGTAAGGTCCAAATTTTCTCTAACCGCAATGTCGGTAATCCTATTCAGATAAATCTCTTCAGTTTCAAAAGTCCGAATCGGGTGTCGTTCCAAAAATAGCATTACTTCGTTTTTCATATCTACACTCCAATTTGATGAAAAGCACCAAAGAAACAAATATAAACACAGATAAATATAGAACTTTTAGACTTCAATGCAACATGCTCTAGCCCATGTTGCTTTCTCTTTTTTCCCCCTAGCCTCAGCTAGCATTGTCATAGAACTGCTTGGTCACCTGGCCTGCGACAGAACGAGATGTGTCTATACCTTTTCTCATGTCAATATGTTTAGCCCGGTATTCCCGAGGCGTTGCCTTGAGCAAGCCTTTAAACTTGGCGTTAAAATTAGACAAAGATGAAAATCCCACCTCTGTACCTATATGGGAAATACTCCAATCTGTCGTCACCAAAAAACGGGCAGCCTGCCTAACACGCTGCTCGATTAAATATTGCCGGAAAGTGGTACCCATATTTGCGTGGAAAAAGCGCGAGAAAGTACTGTCAGCCATATGGAGGTGATCGGCCACCTTAGCAACTGAAATCGGCTCTCCAAGGTGTTGATCAATATACTTAAGTGCCATTTGCACTCTATCTTCTGCCCGCTTAGAGTTGGAGATTTCAACGCAGTTGTTAATTAAGCAACGAAGTGGCTGCTTCGCCGATAAGTGATTCAACAAACCGAGTAAGTTCAATACCTGAATAAAATCGAAGGTATTTTCCATCGGTTCGATATATTGCCGGACAGCCTCACTGTGCGGATCATCAAACAACAATCCACTGCGGGAATCATCCAGCATCTGTTTAATCGCCTTGAACTGGACACTATCCACGAATGTCTGTCCCAACGCATTTAACCGAAAGTGCAATACGTCACAATCAGCCTTGCCCTGCCTGCCCGGTGATAACAATGAGAGTCGGAAAGGGTTGAATGGTGCCAACAAGACCAATTGGCCGACCTTCAGCCGGTAGTGGGTGGATGCGAGGTGCAGAGTGCATCCAGCCGTACGGGGAGCAACCACAATATAGTCGGCGCCAAAAATCATGTGCTCCGTTTCATTGACTTTCTGTAGATCAAACATCAGGAACTTCGGAGTGCTGGCAATAACCCGTGGACACATAACCTTCTCCTCCCTTGGCAGTAGTAGTTATGTTTACCACCGTTTAAATAATTCTCCAAAGCAGGCTTACCAAAGCGTGATATACACCTAGCGAATAGAAGAGCGCGGTCGATTAAGCATGACAATATTCAAAATTCAGATTTAGAGACTAACTTTGCCGATATTTACGGATAATTATCCCATTTCAGTGGATTATTTTTCATAACCAGATTAACTGGCGAAAGCCAGCAGAAAAACACCACTTTCCGGCACTATTTGACTATTAGAAAATAGCTATTCTCGCAAAATAGAACTCATTGGATAGCGGCAATTTGTTATTCAACCCAACAGTTTCAATCCGTTTATTTTGTGGAGTGTTTGTCATGAGTGTTTCCAACGATCTATACCCAAATGCCTCTCAACCCCTTGAGAGGAAAGAATCTGGTGTACCTTATGTCCGAGAAGGTCTACATGTAGAATCCCATAATGATTTTGATCCACTCCGCCATGTCATCGTCGGTATCGCCGATAACCAACACATCCCCGAAGCCTGCCCTGCCAGTAATGAAAAGATCCCTGCAGACTCGCCGATGCGAGGCAGTAAAGCAGGCCGCCGAACCCAGGAAACGATTGATCGGGCCAACGAGTGCCTGAATGGTTTTGCAAAAATCTTGGAAGACCGCGGGATCATTGTTGACCGCCCGGGAGCCGTAGACTGGCACCAGCGTATTACGACCCCTGACTTTACCATCAGCTCGGGGTTCGGGTGCATGCCACCACGCGATTGCCTTCTCACCATGGGCAAAAGCATTTTGATGGCTCCGATGAGCTTTCGAAGCCGCTACTTCGAATACTTGGCCTATGTTGATCTGCTGCGCGAATACTTCGAGTCAGATCCTAATTGCTTGATTGAACAGGCACCACGCCCCCGATTGGCCGATGAAAGTTTCCGCATGGACTACGTCGCTGCTTATGAATATTTATCCGATGAAGAAACCATGGCCCGTTCGCTACGCAAGGAATACAGTACGAATGAGACCGATATTCTGTTCGATGCGGCGGATGTCATGCGCCTGGGCAAAGATATTTTTGTCCAACATGGCCTTACAACCAACTTGGCTGGGATACGCTGGATAAAACGTAAGTATGAGCCGCAGGGATACCGTATTCATACCCTCAGCTTCGAGGATAACCACCCAATCCACATTGATGCGACATTCTGCCCGCTGCGTCCAGGATTGATGTTGCTCAACCCGCACCGTCCTCTATTCAAAGGCCAGCGCGATATCTTCGAGAAGAATGGTTGGGAAATTGTTGAAGCGGTCTCTCCAGCTTGGGATAACCCGCCACCACTTTGTTACTCAAGTACTTGGCTGTCAATGAACACCCTGATCCTTGACCACAAAACAGTATGTGTGGAAGCTTCAGAACACCCTCAAATGGAGCAGTTCGACAAACTAGGGTTCGAGGTTATTCCTGTTGACCTGCGTGACGCGTATGCATTCGGCGGAGGTTTGCACTGTGCAACAGCCGATGTTTGGCGGGAAGGCACCCGCGAAGACTACTTCGGCAACCAGTTCTTCGGCGCTCACAGTGTCGAGTATTGGGAGTACTAAGTACTCTCTGTAAACACAAAAAGGCCTGACGGTGCTGCCGTCAGGCTTTTGTTTGGCTTGATACAAGCTCGGCTACCCATACAAGACGATCAATGCAAAAACGTGCTGCCCTCGCTGGCGCTGGTTGCGGTCAAGTCACCCGCCGGGTTGATCAGGTGCGGCAGGATTTTCGGCAGGTTCAGCTCGATGTCCTGATCTTCAACAGGGTTGATGTTGATGTGGTACCAGCCGAGCAAACCGAGAACGGCATAGCCGATAGCGTCATCGCTGTCGCGGTGCTCAAGGATGATCTGCAACAAGCGCAAGATTGTCTTGTCGTTGGTTTGTGCCTGCTCGAAGGTTTCGTTAAAAATCGCGACTGACTCTTCAACCAGCCCAGCAAACTCAGTTTCAATTGCCACTCGGAACGAGCCGCCATCGACAGAAATTTTCATATCAATATCACCAGATTAAGTCTTGAAGAGATAGTAGCGAAAAGGAGGGAAATTGTCGTATCAGAAGCAGTAATTTCATCATCAATTTACATTTTCATTGATATATCCCCAATTTGCATCAGGACCCGGCGGAATATTCGCCGTGCCAGGCCCACCCTCGCCATCATCAAGAGTCTTTCATCTGCTGGGCCAACTGGCGGGCGATATGCTCAGGACTGCGGGTACGGCGCGCCAGCAAGCGGTACATCACGGGGATCACAAGCAGGGTAAATAGGGTCGCCACCGTGATGCCGCATAACACCACAATACCGATCACAATACGGTTCTCGGCACCGGCGCCAGTGGCCAGGATAAGAGGGATCGCCCCTGCAATGGTCGTGATGGCCGTCATCAGGATGGGACGCAGCCGCTCCGACGCCGCTTCCAGTAGGGCCTCGTCAAACGCCATTCCCTGATCACGGAGCTGGTTGGCAAACTCGACAATCAAGATCCCGTTCTTGGCCGACAAGCCAATGAGCATGATGAGGCCTATCTGCGAGTAGATATTGAGGGTCTGATCGGTAAAGTAAAGCCCGAGCAATGCCCCGAGAGTCGCCAACGGCACGGTCAGCATGATGATAAAGGGATGGATATAACTTTCAAATTGCGCGGCCAACACCAGAAACACCACCACCAGCGCCAAGGCAAAAACAAACAGGATGGACGTGCCGGAATCCTGATAGTCCTTGGATGCGCCTTTGTAGTTGACTACCGCGTCGGCAGGCAGCAACTCATCAACCAGTCCATTGAGGTAATCCAGTGCCTCGCCCAGGGTATACCCCTCGGCAAGGTTGGCCTCGAGGGTGATCGCTCGTACCCGGTTGTAGCGGTTGAGCTGCGGTGCACCGGCATACTCATCCACACGGATGAGGCTCGACAGCGGCACCAAGGCTTCTGCCTGCTCCGCCCTGACATACAGATTCGCCAAATCGGCAGCTGTGTTCTGCCGCTCACGCTGACCTTCGATGATCACATCGTATTCCTCCCCGCGCCAAGTATAGGTAGTAACCTGACGGGAGCCGAGCATGGACTCGAGGGTCTGGCCGATCGCTTTGAGCGATACCCCGAGATCACCGGCCCGATCGCGATCTATCACGATCCTAAGCTGCGGTTTGGTCTCCTTGTAATCGTGATCAAGCCCGACCAAATTGGCATTGCTGGCCGCCGCATCGAGCACGATATCCCGCCACTGGGCCAGCTCTTCATAGCTGCCGCCGCCAAGCACGAACTGGACCGGTTTGCCAACCCCACGGCCAAACGGTTGGCGCATCACCGGAAAGGCGGTGATCCCCGCCAAATCCCCCAGTCGCTTGCGGATATCGCCAATGATAGCCCCTGCCGGGCGGCGCTCGGCCCAGTCCTCCAGCACCACGATGGCAAAGCCGTTGGAAAAATCGGCCACACGTCCCCATCCCCGCGGGGCGCGGATCAACAGCCGTTTGATCTCACCCGCTTCAACCAAGGGCATCAGGCGGTGCTCTACCTCATCCATGTAGGGCCGGATAAAGTCAAAGCTCGCACCCTGCGGGCCGTTAATGATGATAAACATTGCTCCCCGGTCCTCACGCGGGGCAAACTCAGAGGGCAAGCGCTGCTGCAGCCAGCCACAGATCGCCAAGACCACCAACAAGAACCCAATAACGCGCCCAGGCCGCTGTATCGCATGGACTAGCAGACGTCTGTAGCTCGCAGTCAACCGAGCCATGGCAAGGTGGCTGAATGCCACCAGGCCACGTTCCTTGTCAATCGGTTGCATCAACTTCGAAGCCATCATCGGGCTCAGCGTGAGTGCCACCAGCGACGAGAGGATCACCGCCGCGCTGATGGCAATGGAGAACTCGCGGAATAACTTACCCAGATCCCCTTCGAGAAAGCCAATCGGCAGGAAGACCGCCACCAGCACCACGGTAGTGGCAATAATGGCGAAGCTGACTTGTTTGGCCCCGAGATATGCGGCTTTGAGCGGCGGCTCGCCGCTGCTGATCCGGCGGTGGATATTCTCCAGCATCACAATGGCATCGTCGACCACGATACCGATCGCCAAAATCAGCGCCAGCAAAGTCAGCAGGTTAAGTGTAAAGCCGAGGGCATAGAGCACGGTAAAGGCACCAATGAGCGAAACCGGCAAGGTCAATGCCGGGATCAGCATGGCGCGGACGCTGCCGAGGAACAGATAAATCACGACCACCACCAGAGCAAGGGCGATCAGCAGAGTCTTGTAGACCTCGTCAATCGAGGCCTGGATAAATACCGAGGAGTCATAGGAGCGCTTGATTTCCATCCCCGGCGGCAAAGTGGGGTTGAGCTGGTCAACCAAGGCATTGGCCGCCCGAGCCACATCCAGGGTATTGGCCTTCGACTGGCGGGTGATCCCTATCCCTATCATGTCCTGGGTATTGCCACGGAAGGTGATCCGCTCTTCCTCGGCCGCCAATTCGACCTCGGCCACGTCACCGAGCCGGATCAGGTAGCCTTCCTCGCCGCTGCCGACCACCAGGCGGACAAAATCTTCGGGGGCGAGAAAACTGCGTTGGGTTCGTACCGTGAACTGGCGGCTGGCCGACTCCACCGAGCCGGCAGGCAGCTCGATATTGTCATTGCGCAGGGCCTGTTCGATATCCGTGACCGTCAGCCCCCTTGCCGCCAGCTTCTGGCGGTCGATCCAGATCCTCAGGGCATAAGACTTGCCGCCGCCAAGACGGATCCCCGCCACCCCGTCGATCACCGAGAAGCGATCGACCAAATAGCGCCTGGCATAATCGGTCAGCTCAAGCGTATCCATCCGGTCAGAAACCAGGTTGAGCCACATGATCACTTCCGAGCTGGCCGCGGCCTTTTGCACCTCCGGCGGGTCGGCTTCATCGGGCAAATTATTGAGGATCCCCGCAATGCGGTCACGCACATCGTTGGCCGCCGCATCGATATCACGCCCGATGGAAAATTCCAGGGTCACACTGGAGCGGCCATCCCGGCTCCCCGAGCTAATCGAACGGATCCCTTCAAGCCCGGCGATGCTATCTTCCACCAGCTGGGTGATCCTCGTTTCGACAATCGCTGCCGACGCCCCCCGGTAGCTGGTGGAAATATTCACCACCGGCGGATCGATATCCGGGTATTCCCGCAGCGGCAGCCGCTCGAATGCCACCAGGCCGAACACCACCAACAGCAGGCTGATCACCGACCCCAGCACCGGCCGGGTAACCGAAATATCCGACAGCCACATCAGCCAGCCTCCCGATAGGTGAAGCGCTCCTGGGTGCGGATCTCCACTTTTTGCCCCGGCCTCACCCGCTGGATCCCCCGGGTGATCACCCGCTCGCCCTCTGCGAGCCCCACCAGCACTTCCGCCACGCCCCGGCGGCGCAGCCCCAGCTCGACTTCGCGCTGCTCGACAGTGCCCCCCTCACCGACGACAAACAAGAAGTGTTGCTGCTGGCGGGAAATCAGCGCCTCTTCCGGCACCACCAGGCCCTGGTGTTCACCGACAATCAACGACAGGGTCATCAGCATGCCGGGCCGTAGCCGCATGTCGGGATTGGCAATATCAGCCCGCACGACCATCGCCCGGGTCTGGGGATTGATACGGCTATCGATACTGGCCACCTGACCACGGAAGATTTCTCCAGGATAGGCGGCAGCGCTGGCCTCGATCACCGCCCCTGGCGACACCAGGCCGAGGAAGGCCTCGGGGATGGAGAAATCCAGTTTGACTGTGGCAATATCATCAAGGGTGGTGATCACCGCTCCCGGTGTCACCAGCGCGCCGGGGCTGATCTGGCGAAACCCCAGCACGCCGGAGAACGGAGCATGGATATAGCGCGCGGCCAGCTCGGCCTCATTCTGGGCCAATACCGCCCTCGCCACTTCAATATCGGTATAGATGGCATCGAGCTCCGAG
Organism: Photobacterium sp. DA100; assembly: GCF_029223585.1. Taxonomy (NCBI): domain Bacteria; kingdom Pseudomonadati; phylum Pseudomonadota; class Gammaproteobacteria; order Vibrionales; family Vibrionaceae; genus Photobacterium; species Photobacterium sp. DA100. Next base: position 2,043,150 of record NZ_CP119424.1, read on the forward strand.
CGGGCGATGGTCTTGCGCTTGACCAGCCCCTCGATACGCTTGTATTCGCGCTGCTGCTCCTTGAGATTGGCTTTGGCCGCCCGTACTTTGGCCTGCTGCTCGTCGGCGTGCAAAGTGACCAGCAACTGCCCACGCGCAATCGACTGGCCATCATCAAACAGAACCCTGTCGACTTTTTCGGTCACCTTGGCAGTCAGCACCACCGACTCGCGGGACTTAACCGTGCCGAGCGCCTCGAGCTCACGCCGGACCATCTTTTTCTGTGCTTCGGCCACCACCACGGTCGGCGTGGGCATCGAGCGCCCGGCGGCTCCGTCGGCAGCGAAGTATTCCTTGTAGACGATAGCGGCCGCCAGCAGCAGGAGAAGCAATACACTGATCAGAGTCCCTTTCAATCGCACGCAGTATCCTTCTGAGGGAAATAGGAAAATTACAGCTGATATAGTCAGTATAGGAAGGGAGATTCAGGTAGGCGGTGAAAATGGCCGTCGAAATTCGCCACGATCACCGCTATGGGAGGCAACAGGTCAGGATTGAGTAATAGGGTTAACCGCGTCCCAGGTAGGTCAGTACCGAGCGAAGCTCGGCTACCGTCTTGATTTTGAATTTACTTACTGGCGCGTAGGCAAGCTCAGCGATCTTCTGCAAGTTACTGTTGCGGCCGTAGCGCTCTGCCGACGGTGAGGTCGCCGGATAATCCACCCGACTAAGCCCCGAAATCGGTTCGGCCACGTCGGCGGTCAGCAGCCACAAGTTGGCGGTCTTAGTTTTCTCCACCACCAGCACCCCGCAGGCTACTGGCCCCGAGCTGTCACCCGGTTTGAATCCGAGTGGCTTAAGGTATTTCGTCTCGCGATATGCCGCATGGGGGACCAAACCGTGCTGTTGCAAAACCCCAATCACGTCTTCTGAACTGAGCTTGTCGCTTTCCGCCCTCAGCTGCCATGTATCCCCCACGGTAGCTGGTGGCTTCGGCAGCCGCTTTTCCGGATCTGCCTGCTCGGACAACCTACTGCCCTGCGCCGTAATATCACCACTCTCGCTGACCGCTTTGAAATACCGCCGCCCGGACAGCCAGTCCAGTAACGCCTCATGGCGGCCACCGTCTACCGGTGCGGCATCATAAAGCAGGCTAAATTCTTTGTGTCCAATCAGCCGGGTAGGCTGGATGATATCCTTGGCCGCCAAGCGATTGATGTCTTCGCTCCCAAGCGGATAGTCGATAAAGTCACTGTCATAGAGGGCCACGTAGCTGAGCAGGTTTGCCGTTAATGCCGCGAAGTACTGCAGGGCTTGGTAATGCTCCAGATCCAGCAAGCCTCTATCGCCCCCCAGCCGTTCACACCAGTCATCCATGGCCCGGAGCGTTGATTGCAGCAGGTTCAGCCAGGCAACCGGGCAGAAATCCCCCTGCCAGTCGAGCAAATCACTGGTCCGCAGTGTCCCCCCCTCACAGCGCTCAAGCAATGGCATCAAGGGAGAGAGCCTTACATCCGATATCACGCCGGGATAAATCTGCCCCAGGCACTGCTGCAGCACTTCTAGTCGTTCTTCAAAACGCATAATTCTCGCGAAACCTCAAAATAAATCACAAAAAATTAATTTTCGGTAAAACTTGACCTGACACGCAGGATGCCTTAGCTTATAACCGAAATCAACAAATACACCGATATATTTTTAATTTCGGCAGAAATCACGAGTTTACACCATGACAGCTTTCAATGCATACCAGCACATCATTACATCCCTAGACTTTTCGCAGCCATCGGCATGCCAATCCGAGCCATTGCTTATTGGCCAAAGCGGAGCTCTGTCCGCCTATTACGCCCCGTTCGATTATGTCAACCGCGAAGCCCGCGTCGTGATCTGCGGTATTACTCCGGGTATGCAGCAAGCACGCATTGCCCTTAGCCAAGCTCAGCAAGCGATAGCGGACGGTGCCGATCACCAAGCCGCCCTGCGCCAAGCCAAGGAAACCGCCAGTTTTGCCGGTGCCATGCGCAACAACCTGGTGAATATGCTCGATACCATCGGGTTTCAGCATTACCTCAACGCACAGAGCTGCTCAGTACTGTTCGGTGAGCTCAAGGCGCAGGTTCACTACACCTCGGCCCTGCGCTACCCGGTCTTCAAGGACGGCAAAAACTACAGCGGCTCCCCTTCCATGGTCAGCCATCCTTTCCTGCGCAGCATGCTAGATACAACACTGGCGGAGGAATGCCGTGCCCTGGATGAAAACACCATTTTCATCCCGCTCGGCGGCAAGGTCGAAGAAGCCCTGCGCTATCTGGCCAACCAGGGCGTGATCCGCGACCAGCAAATCCTCGCCGGCCTTCCCCACCCATCAGGAGCCAATGCCGAGCGCATTGCCTATTTCTGCGGCAACAAGCCCCGACACACCCTGTCCAACAAGACCAACCCCGACGAGCTGGATGCACGAAAGGCACGGCTCATCCAATGGGCACAGGCTCTTTGACAGCACAAGGGATAGTTGAGACAAGAAGAGAAAGGAAGATTGCAGGCAAAAAAAAAGCGAGCCGGTCGATGGCTCGCAAAATAACTCATATATTGCATTTCGAGAGGGTGACTAGGAAATCCCAGTATCCTTACCAGTGAAAACCTAACTCATCGAAAGGGACAAAGGTTATATCCGCTAAACATTTTGCCTCAGGCCTGACGACTGTTGTCAGGAAAATGTCAGAAACAACAAAGCAATGTCTGTCATTGCGGTCGCGGTTCCAATTTTGCTGAAACCGCTTGGCCATTCCAAGTGCTGGCGGGAAGCAATGTCAGCTCCCCCTATCCCACTAGTCAAACGTGGTTCCCAACGACAGGTAGAAGGAGTTCTGCCCGCCTTCGGCCATACCATAGGCGAGGTAAACCGGACCAACAGGGGTATCCAGCCCCAGGAACACACTGCCGGCGCTCAGGCTCGAGTCAAAGTCAATGTCTGACTGGTTATCCCAAACCCCACCTTGCTCCAGCGAGGCGCCGACATACACGGGCACCGACACGGCACCGAAATTGTTATCCATCAGCCGGTAGCTGTATACCAAGGCACCAAAGAGTTTGTAGCGTCCGTTAAGCTCATAGCGGTGATAGCCGGACATATTGAACAGCCCCCCCAAATCCTGCACATAAACCGGCAGCACGTCATCACTGTCATAGCCGCCGGCCTGCAGCACACTGACAAGGCTGTGCCTTTCATAGCTGAAGGGCTTGAGCAATTTCAGTTCGGCATAGACACTATCGCTGGAGACCGTCTCTTCATCGTTGATGGAACTTCGACTAGATCCCAGCCCTACCTCGGTCCGGAGCATAAAACCTTCACGCGGGAAGAACAGGCTATCCAAGTCATCATAGACAAATGACACATACGGGCCGTGAACCGTATAGTCCTGTTTGTTATTGATATTGATTTCGCTGACCTCGCCGACCCCGCCGCGGTAACCAACCGACAGCGAACTCCATGGCTGCAAGTTCCAACCCCACTCCGCGTAGCCGCTGTAGACACTGTATTCCGTTTCGACCGAGCTGCCCGGCTCACGGTCAATCAAGTCCGCCTGCTCGCGAGACAAGATGAACTCGCGGACTTCGCGGTTCCAGCTGATACCGAACGAGGTATAGGTGTTTTTCTGGTAATCGAGCGGAAAGTAGAAACTGGTATCGATTTTCTTCCAGCTTCCCAGCAGCCATTCGAACTGCCACTCCCCTCCCATGTCAGTCAGGTTGGTGTAGATATACTGGGTACCGAAAGCAAAGTCCGAGCGGTTGGCAAAGTCATCCTCGAAAGCAAACTTGAGGTTCAGGTAGCCCGGTCCCCAGGACTTCTCCCGCACATCCATCACCAGCACATTTTCTTCGTCCTGCTGCTCGATTTGGTAGGTGATCCGCTCAAAAATATCTTGCCGGTTGAGCCTTTTCACCGCTTCGTCCATCTCCTCGTTGGTGATCACCCGATCCGTCGCGATATCCATGACTTCAAGCAGCGCCTGATCGGAGCGCTGGGTGTAGTTTTTCACCTCGATCCGGTCGATGTAGTAGGCCGGACTGGCTAGCAGCCGGGAGCGGCGGTCAAGCTTGTCATTGAGGTAGGTTTGGTAGTCTTGCTCCGACAGCTGGTAGCGCTGGAGCCGAGGCAGGGCATCGAGCGCCACCTTGCGCCCGGCAACGTAGGCCTGGTCCATTTTGTCGAAGTGGGGCGCCAGCATGAAGGACACATCCGGCTGGAGGTATACGTCCCCCTCCGCCATCAGTGCCATTTGCTGATCGGCACTGGTATTAGTCATGAAGGTGGTGAGCTGGCCGATGATATTGAAGGCGCTATTAAGCTGGGGCTCTTCAAAGAGTGCATCTCGGAGATCCACCGCGATGATCACATCGGCGCCCAGTGCCTGCGCCGCATCGACCGGCATATTGTTGACGATCCCGCCATCGACCAGGATCTGGTTGCCAATTCTTACCGGCTGAAGCGCCCCCGGAACGGTCATCGAAGCCTGCATGGCCGTGGCCAGGTGCCCTCTATCCAGCACTACCGGCTGAACAGTAACGATATCTGTCGCCACGGCCCGGTAGGGCACCGCCAACTCATCGAAACTCTCAAGGGCGGGGAGGTTGTCGGTGAGGTTACCGAGCAAGGTGGCCATGCCCTGGCCCTGGAAGGCTCCGGGTTTAGACTGGTAGTTCCCTTTGAGATCAATGCCGATATCGGTATAGATCTGGTAATTGTCATTTTGCTGCTTGCGGCGCAGCTCGAGATCATTTCGCCCGACGCGATCCTCGTAGCCACTCTGCCAGTCGGCGTCCATCGTCTTGTACCGTACTTCCTCGGCAGACAGGCCCATGGCATACATACCGCCGACATAGGCGCCCATACTGGTCCCGGTGATCACGTCAACCGGGATCCGGTTCTCCTCCAGCACCGAGAGCACCCCGATATGGGCGGCCCCCTTGGCTCCCCCGCCACTGAGTACCAGCCCGATTTGCGGACGGGGCTCAGCCGCCGCCGCGCTAAAGGTTCCCGAGATAACGCCGACGAATGCGAGCACTGCCCCGCCCCGCCAGCGCCGATAAATATTCAGCCACTCCATGACACATCCTACAGCTTGGATTAATAGCAATAATATACCCAAGTTAGCTGAACAGCAGGCATAAAAAAATCCGGTCAGTAGGTTGCTGGCCGGATTTTTTTATTATTTATAATGACAACTTAGCTACCGCGGGCGATATCGTCCAGCGCATTCATCACCTGCTCGTTGATGTGGCCTTCATACACCAATTTACAAACCTTGCGTCTTACCGCAAGGCCTGAAATCAGCCGCTCAATCGACAAATGTCCCTCATCATGCTGGCCGTTATACAGCTCGATGGTCTTGCTCAAGGTCTCATACGGCACCACCTCTCCGTTGACCTTCAGCCAGTCAAGCTTCTCCAGCAAGCCGTGGCACTCTTCACTGATCGAGGCAATAGAATGACCACTCATCGCCGATAACGCCGTTATACTGCGTTGCAGGGCCTCTGAGGAGGTATATTTCGACAATGTAATGGTCAATTCATCAGCATTGATCTCAACCAGGTGCTTGCGCAGCTTCACCCGGCGGCCCAGACGCCCCTTGGGACGGGATTCTTTGCGCTGGATCGGTTCGAACTCACCATCGATGATCTCGGAAAGCTGATCAAGCTCCTGCTTGGGCAAGATCTCGTTCCGCAGCGGGTTCGGCATGGTCGGGGCCATGGTCCGCTTGCCTTCATTGGTGGTTTTCGCCCGTGAGTAACGGATGACCTCATCGACATCGCAACGGATATCAATCTGGTAATCACAATAGCGCTTGCCTTCCTCGTGTGGCGTAATGGTCAAATGATAACCCCACAAGTTTACGGCAAACACGTGCTCGGTGATCTTATCCTCCGCCAGCTTGCGCAGCTCGCGGATCAAATCGGTAGAAAAACGGCGCCACTCGATGTTGCGAGCCAGTTTCTGGTTCAGTTCGCTGAGCATCATCGAGTCATTGAGGCGGCGCGACATCCGGCTACGGAAGAATGAATACAGCTGGAATACCAAAGTATGCTGGCGCAAGATTTCCGGAGGAAACAGGAAGAAGTAGTCCCGGGTCAACAGCTCGTCAAAGAACGACGGCTCCCACACCAGAATATACAAATTCGGCTTGATCCGGATCTCGCCGTCCTCCCCTTCCTTCGGTGCTTCCTCGGACGCGGTAATGGTACGGGCAAGGAAGCGGAAACGGTCACTCTTGAACCCTTCCGGCATATTCTCGCTCATCCACCGACCGGTAAGTTCATGCAGCTGGAAGTCAGTAAATTCAATGCGATCAATACTTTCCCGAATCGAATCACGGGCCGGACCACTGTCTTTCTTGCCCCTCAGAGCCAAGATATCGGTGATGTAAACGGGTGTCTTGTTGCCCATATTGCGCGACTGGATCTCATAATCGGCGATATGGTGATCATGGTACTGTACCGTGAGGGTGAACAAAGCAAACAAGGTCATCAGATCGTCGACGGTCATGATCGACTTCGATGATCGTGTCTCGATGATCGCCTTGGTCCCGCTGATGGCAACCATCGATTTCTGATAACTCTTCTTCGTCCGCGGCGGAGCCAGCGCCTGGTCGATGATCCCCGCCCAGCTCGTCGGGGAGATCACAATTTGATCCGCTTCATCAGGCATGGTTGGGGGAGTCCCCAGACCATGCTCACTCAGCAGCTGACGGTTGACATGGTTTTGTGCCAAGGCTTTGGAGCGCTTTTGCTTTTCTTTGGCTTTTGATTGCTCAGAGTTCAGGCTGCCAGTACCGAGCTGAGAGATCAGCATGGCAGGGTTGATGAAATGATGCAGCATGGTTTTGCCCGCCAGACCTTCCTCAAACCTGACGGGTTGTTGTTTGAACAAACCAATATTGACCGCAGCCCGCAGCCGTTGCTGGATCGCAGCTCGGGTTAATTGGCCTTCAGTGGCCTCAACGAGCTCCGTGGTTGAAACCATGCCATCGTGACTCGATAGGCCACGAAGCGAAATGAGGTTCAATAGTTCAATGATGCTCTTGGTTACCCCTTTGAAATGCTGGTATTGCGGTAGCCAGTCGATCAAGTTCGCCGGGATCGAGAACAAATGCCCGTCTTTGTGGGATCGTGGAGCGGGGATCAATATTTTGTCGATGTTCTTATTGTTTGATGTAAGCGCGGAGTTCATTTGTCATTAGCCGTAGATGCATCATTTTTCCGTGAAAGATTAATAGAAATAGAACAAGAAAGAAAGCTCTTTTGTTGGCTTTTTTTAAACTGATCTTTTTGTTTATTTTGATCTTATTGATTTACTGATCTTATGATCCGGTTGGTGATTTTATCGTAAGGCACTGATAAATATAAATATAAAAAACAGCATGTTCGAAAGAATGATCAAAGAGACTTCGGAAAAATGATCAACAGCATCCTGAAACGATGATCATACACGGTCTGGAAATATGATCATCATCAATCAGCAAGCATGATCAACATGTCCATGAAAGCATGATCATCGCGTCTTCACAGGTTATCCACAGGCCGTTCTGAGCCCGCGGGCGAAAATTTGTACGACCAATGAAAATTGTCACTACTGAAGCTGGCATGAACGGCTTTTTGGGGCCGGAAAAATGATCATGGCAGGGCAAACAGACGCTTGTTCTGGTTCCCTTTTCGCATTTCTCCTTCCTTGTGGTGTAATTTTAAACAAAATTGATTTGACACTTTCCGTATTCTGCCGGTGTTTTATCATGTGTCCGGAGTGGATGCATGATCAAGACTTTGGCCGTGTATTTCAATTGTGCAATCCAGTATGGATTCACAGCGGGTAATGAGGCATTTTTCCATGCATGCTTTGCTGCTTAGCCCTTATCAGGCCTACACTCGCCGTAAATTAGCCGAGGTATTCCATGCTTTCGGCAGGATTGGTGCGAGGATCGATTTACAGCTTCTTTTACTTGATCATTTTTCCGATCTTTTGCTGCCGCCAATGACGATTGTTTGGGCCTTGTTTTTGCCTTGATCATGCTTCGTGATCTGGCGGATTCATCAGGAACGATGATCAAGCGGGTGTTCACTCTATCAGGCCAAGATCATGATTCATGAGGATTTCAGGTTGATCGTCGAAAGCCCTGTTTGGCTGTGTCTGCCCGATCATAATGAAATTATTCAATTTCACTATTGTTTTGGAAAATTTACCGCGCCGGCTGTTGTTATTGAGCCGTGAGGATGAAATTTAGTCAGTGTGGCACCTGCCGTAAATTAGCCAACTATTCTCACGCTTCCGGTGATATAGCCCTAATCGTCAATTTACATTGTAAAATGGTGACGCCGTAACACTTTTGTTTTTTGTCACAAACAGGGGGATTCTGTTAAGTTTGCCAGCAGAAAATATATCGAAAACGTCGGTTTTTTGCTCTCTATTTTGCTTTATGCTGAGATAAATATCACACGGTGCTGTTCAGCTTTTTATTGTTTTGGTGTTTTTTTGCTGTACAATAAAGCAAAATGTTTCAAGGTGAATAAAGACAATGAACAGGGAACAAACCATAGACAACTTGCTCAATATTGCCGAGCAGACGAAACAGGTCCAGGCGGACCGAATTGAAATTGTATTGGAAGAGCGTCGTGAGGAAGCCTTCCCTCCCATGTCGAAAGCTTTGATGGAAAGCCGTTCCGGCCTTACTCGCCGCAAGCTGGACGATGCAATTTCCCGCATGGAAGCGAATGGCCACCAATTTACTAAAAATAATGCCAACCACTACTCCATTAGCCTGGAAGAAGCGCACCAATTGATGGAAGCGACAAAAAAGCCCGCTTTCCATGAGCGTGAAGGTGCTGGACGCAAGCCTTGGATTGTTAATGTCCAGAACCAGAAAGGCGGCACGGGGAAGTCGATGACAGCCGTTCACCTAGCGGCCTGCCTCGCGCTTGATCTGGACAAGCGCTACCGTATTTGTCTGATTGACCTTGATCCGCAGGGGTCATTGCGTTTGTTCCTTAACCCGCAGATCAGCGTGGGCGATCAGGATACGATCTATTCAGCTGTGGATGTGATGCTGGAAAATGTCCCAGAAGGACAGGCGATCGACAAGGAATTCTTGATGGGCAATGTAGTGATGCCTACCCAGTACCCTAACCTGAAGACCATCGCTGCGTTCCCTGAAGATGCCATGTTCAATGCCGATGCCTGGCAGGATCTGGCGGAAAACCAGGACTTGAATATCGTTCGCCTGCTGAAAGAAAAAGTCATCGATCCGATTGCAGATGAGTTCGACATCATCATGATTGACACCGGTCCACACATTGATCCTCTGGTGTGGAATGCCATGTATGCGTCCAACGCCTTGATTATTCCTTGTGCGGCGAAGCGTCTTGACTGGGCGTCAACGGTCAACTTTTTCCAGCATTTACCAACAGTTTACGAGATGTTCCCTGAAGATTGGCACGGTTTGGAGTTTATCCGCCTGATGCCGACAATGTTCGAGGATGATAACAAGAAGCAGGTATCGGTTCTGACCGAAATGAACTATCTGCTCCGTGATCAAGTGATGATGGCGACGGTTCCGCGTAGCCGGGCTTTCGAAACTTGCGCCGATACATACAGCACTGTGTTCGACCTTACGGCAGCAGAATTTGAAGGGGGGAAAAAGACCCTTTCGACAGCACAAGAAGCGATCCAACGTGTTGGCCTCGAGTTAGAGCGTGTGATGCACTCTCACTGGGCCAACCTGAACCGGGAGTAATTAGGGGATGGCGATTAAAACGAAAGATCTCAATGCCCGTTTGTTCGGCAAGGCAGACAAGCGCCGGGCAACAACGCCAACAGAAGCACAGACCGCAGCCCGCGACAAGGCGTCGGTGATCGAACTGGCCGTCGCCGGTGAAGAAACCGTCGCATTTGAACTGGTGAAAATCCAGGCCAATCAGGTTGCTGATAAAACACGTGTATTTGCGGAAAATGCCCGTGAACAAGCTTTCCTCAACGAGCATGCACTTGCTGATATCCTGACGACACTAAAAGAGCGCGGACAGCAATATCCAGCCGTGGGCCGCTGGTTGGATGATGGCAGGATTGAAGTACTGGACGGTAGCCGCCGTCGTATGTCATGTATTCTGGCGGAAAAAGATTTCCTCATCTACGTGGGGAAGGGGATCAACAGCGATCACGCCAAATTCCTTTCTGACGTTGCGAACGCCCACAAGCCATTGTCGCTATTTGAACGTGGCAAGGAAATGCAGGCGCTGCTTGAATCCGGCAAAGTAGCCGATCAGAAAGAGCTTGCTAAGTATTGCCAGTGCAGTGAAGCTTTGGTCAGTGGCGCTTTGAAAGCGGCATCTTTGCCGATGGAGCTGTTGATGGCCTATCCGAGTGTCGGTGAGCTTGGCCGCCCGACGATTGTCAAACTGCACCGTTTGTTCTTTGGTCTTAGCAACGACCAGCAACAACAGTTTGTCAGTGAGATTTCATCCGCTGACGACGCGATGTGGAAGTCGATCAATGCCTCAGGTATCACTCGTATCACCCGTGAAGTGACCAGTAAACTTGAGCAGATCGGCGAGACGCTGCAGCCAAAAATTGAGGTTGAAAAACCAAAGCCGCAAGAATTGGTGAAGGGGAAAATCAGCTACCTGCGCGACGGCGACAAGCTCCAGCTTAAACTGAAGAAGCTCAGTGAGCGCCAGGCCGAAGATATCCTTGCTTACCTAGCCGACTACTTGAAGTAGCCTCGCTACGAAAAACCACACACTGTCACGATAAACCACGCCACTAGGCGTGGTTTTTTTTCGCACCGCTATCGGCATGTTGGTATTATCAAGGTGTTGTTCGTCATTGAGTCATAGCATGTCCCAACTTTCTCAATTTTGCCGTACCCTCTCATCGATTGCGGCCAGTCAAAATATCCGTTATCTCGTCGTTGCCAAGGGAACTGAAGCGTGGGCGATGGAAGTGTTAGCTGCTTTCAATCCGCTCTACCCCGACCGGCTTTTCTGCGGAGAGGCAATTGCTGCGGGTATTGAAAGCATTCCATTCAAGAAGGCCAAACAGTGGCTGGGCCGGGAATGCCAGATGCTCACTGTCAATGGCCATCAAGGCTTGGATGCGCAGGCGCTCGGCGCACTGTCGGGGACGGTTGTCGGTGGCGGGATCTTGCTATTGCTGCTGCCGCATGATTGGTTTGGCGATTCCAAGTCCAACTTCAACAAGCGGTTGCGTCAGTTGTTGCTTCAACCCGAAGTCATTATGTTGGAAGCCGGTGCTGAGCTTCCGGTATTGCCCTGTCCTAGCTCGGCAGCCAACCACGCAGCAGGTGGTGAGATTGCGGATCAGCAATCCGCCAGTGCTTGTGGTGACCCCCTTCCATATGGCGCCCTCACCGCATGCCAGTTTGGTGCGGTTGAAGCAGTCCGCCGGGTTGTCACCGGGCATCGTAAACGGCCTTTGGTGTTGACTGCCGATCGTGGTCGGGGGAAGTCGGCGGCGCTAGGATTGGCTGCCGCTAGCCTATTGGCTGAGCGTGCGATCAATATTGTGGTCACCGCACCTTCCTATCTGGCCTGCCAAACGGTTTTTCGCCATGTCGCCGAGCAATTCGGACTGGCATTTAGTGAGCAGAAAAAGCTCGAGGTCGGTAAAGGATCGATTGCATTTTTTGCCCCCGATGTCCTCTTGGCGGAGCCACCGTCGGCTGACTTTGTGATTGTCGATGAAGCGGCGGCCATTCCTGCCCCTGTCCTTAATTCGCTGCTCCGTGAATTTAACCGTATTGCTTTTTCCAGTACCGTTCATGGTTACGAGGGGACCGGTCGTGGTTTTGCCGTCAAGTTCCGCCAGCAACTCGACAGCGTCATGCCGCAGTGGCGATCGTTCGAGATGCAGCAAGCTATCCGCTGGGCGGATCATGACCCACTGGAAAAATGGATTTTCAATGCCCTGTTGCTCGATGCGGAGGTCTCCTGTGAAGGGCTTGATCCCCAAACGGCACAGTATGAACTGGTTGATAAAGCCCGGTTGCTACACTCTCCCAACCTGCTTTCGTCTTTGTTTGGTTTGCTGGTCAATGCCCATTACCAAACATCGCCGGCTGACTTGGTGAACTTGCTCGACGATGATAGCTTGCATATTTGGGTGTGTCGCAACGGCGACTGGGTCTTGGGGTGCTGCTTGATTGTCGACGAAGGCGGATTTACTGACGAGCTAGCCCGGCAGATCCAACTTGGCACGAGAAGGCCGCGGGGCCATTTAATGGCCCAATCGCTGGCAGCCCATATCGGGATCTTGGATGGCGCGATTCAACATTCCGGCCGTGTTTTACGTATTGCTGTTCACCCAGACTGTCAGCAACAGGGGATTGGCCTGCAACTGTTGTCCTGCGTTCGTCAGTGGGGCCAGACTCGCTACGATTTTCTCGGCACCAGTTTTGGCTATGTCCCCGAACTACTTGGTTTTTGGCAGCAAGCAGGATACCAAGCGGTTCGTTTGGGTTTACAGAAAGACGCCTCGAGCGGTTACCCTTCTCTGCTATGTGTCCAACCGTTTGGCATATCCAGTCAGCGGTGGTTTCCCAAAGCCAGGGTATTCTTCTCAGCGGGTTTGCTGGCCAACGCCTGCGAAGCGTTCAGCGACATGCCCGCCGATGATTTCTTGCCTCTGTTGGTCGATGCGCTATCGTGCCAAGTACTTCCGACATCGTTCGCCCGGGAATGGGAGGAAGAGCAGCTTTCATTATATTGCCAAGGGGGATTGGGGTATGAGCTCGTGCTTCCGTCACTGCAGCAATATTTGCTGCAGCGTCTAGCCAGTGCTGATCGGCTTTCTGAGCTGGCCGCTTTTAGCCTTCCTGTCGCCAAAGTCATTCAGCGAAAGTCGTGGCAAGAAATCGTTCAGCTTTACCAGCTCGCTGGCCGCAAACAAGCCGAGCAACGACTTCGAGCGCTTATCAGTGCTGATATTCAAAATATTTTTATTGCAAGGAGCGAGTCATGAATTTTGTTGTCGACACCCATAGCCACACAGTCTCCAGTGGTCATGCTTATAGCACGGTACTTGAGAACGCCAAGGCTGCTGCGGAAAATGGTTTGCAGTTACTGTGCTTAACCGATCACGCCTCTTCTATGCCCGGAGCACCTCACTTCTGGCATTTTGCTAATCAAAAGGTGATTCCTCGCTTTCTCCATGGGGTAGGTATCCTTCGCGGGGTCGAGGCAAATATCACCAATACTGATGGTCAGATTGATGTTTTGCCCAAAGTGGAGGAGCATCTGGATTGGGTTCTGGCCAGTTTTCATGAACCGGTATTTGCGCCTTCGACATCGGCTGCGCACACTGAAGCTTTGCTTAATGTGATCAAATCGGGGCGCGTCGATGCGCTGGGTCATTTGGGTAACCCTAATTTTGATTTCGATTTTGAACGTGTGCTGGCCGCCGCGGCCGAGGCCAAGGTTTTGGTCGAGATCAATAACTCTTCGCTATCTGGATCTCGCATTGGCAGCCAGCCACGGTGCGAGCGTATTGCCGAAATTGGCAAAGAGGTCGGTGTTAAGTTCACAACCGGGTCGGACGCGCACTTTGCTTATGATGTCGGTAAGTTTGACTCGGTAATGGCGCTATTTGAGAAAACGAAAATCGACGAATCGGCAATTGTTACCACTAGCGCTTCTCGTTTTCTGGGATTTCTTGAGTCTCGAGGCCGGACACCGATTAGTGAATTTCAGTCTTTGTGCTAGGTGAATTTACACTGTAAATTTCTGAGTGAGTTATATGGAAAAGGTGGGGCTACCCACCTTTTTTATTGGCAAAATTTACACTGTAAATTCTCCAGTTATGAGCTTTGCGATTTACATTTGTATTATTTTGCCCTGTTGACTAGGTTTAAAGAATCCCGCTTTTTTTGATGCTTGCGACGTATGCTGAGCGCCCTGCCGTTTTTCGTTGTGGCAGGTATAAAATAATAATAAGGAGAAAGCATGAGTTTGGTTAAAGATTTTCCCCCAGCACTTAAAGAAATGTTTCACCCTGCTGTGTGCCAAGACGCCGACGCTGAAAAATGTTTCTCTGTTGGACGTGGCGGTATAGCTGGCCGCTTATATGGTCATTTGCTTAGTAGTGGTGAAACGATCGATAGCCAGGACTATGGTGTCAGAGTGATTGCTAATCGGTTGAGCCGCCAGTGCATCTATATTGAATCACCGACATCGCTGCCGCTCACTGCCTGCTACCAGCTGTATCTTCAACCGGTCGGTATGCTCGAAGGTTTTCTGCAAAATGACCATGTATCGGTCAACAAAAAGCACCCTTCACATAAAAGCTATATCTTTGTTACCGATAGCTGGTTGAGTGAACAGCAGATTCGCGCTGTTGCTTTGGTCTGAATTGTCTTCAATGTTTATCTATTGTTAATATGCAATTACTTGCATTTTGGCGTGTATAAACATTTTTCAGATAAAAGTGTGACTTAACAGTTACTTGGTAACTGTTTCGTTACTGTACTATTAAGGAGCAACCATAACATTTTTAATGTTCGCTAATAGCAGGCAAAAGGAGTTGATATGGCAGAGCTTTTTCTGCGTATCTCTGAAGATGGACAATCAGTGTTATTCGCGGCGAGTCCTACCCAAGAATCGGCCCCGACCAGGGAATTGTTGCTTGAGCAGCTCCATTCCGTTGGTGCAGAGAGCTTTTACTTATTTGAAAAAGCGATAGATTCTGCACTAGCCATAACAAGCCAGGCTGTTGAGTTACCAACCGGCAGTACCAGTGCTGAAACTGTTGTTATTGCCGAGCGGCGTGATGCCAGCTTGGTGGTGAAAGCTGACCCCGACTTCATGCGCGCCTCAATCACGGTGACAGCGCCATATGGCGGAAAAGCTGCAACCGGTGCTGATATTCTTGAGGCCCTCAAGCAGAACCGGATAGTGAAAGGGATACGCAAATCGCAGCTGCACCAATTACTTGAGCAGGCGTCCAGGCTCACTCCCGGAGAGAAGCTGACGCTGCCGATTGCATTCGGGCGTTTGCCCGAGCATGGTGTCGATTCCCGTTTCGAGCCCCTGGTCGATGATGCCAGCCACCGTATCCTAAAGCCTCAGGTAACTGACGATGGCAAGGTCGATATGCGTGATCTGGGCGATTTGATCACCGTTAAAGCTGGCCAGCCATTGATGAAACGCGTTCCCGCGACGGAGGGGGTTCCCGGGTTCACGGTGCAGGGCAAAGCATTGCCAGCCAAACCCGGTAAAGACAGTGAGTTTCAGCCCGGTGATGGCACGATGATCAGTGAACTTGATACTAATTTGCTGCTGGCCGAACAATCGGGCATTCCGGTACGCAAGCCAAGGGGAATGCAGGTAGACGAGGCACTTACGCTAAAAGGGGTCAATGTCGCAACAGGCCATATTGACTTTGATGGCAGTATTCTGATCACCGGAGATGTCACTCCAGGGATGCGGGTTTCGGCAACCGGCAATATTACGGTTGCTGGGTTTGTTGAGTTGGCAGATTTAAAAGCCGGGGGGGACATCTCCATTATCAAAGGGATCATAGGTCGCAAACACGATGGTTCCAAGCTTGGTTGCTCTATCGAAGCCAAAGGCAATGTGACCAGCAAGTTTGCCCAATTCGCCGAAATCACTTGTGGCCAGAATGCGCAGTTTACGCTCCATGTGCTTCACAGCGTGATACGCGCTGAAGGCGAAGTTATCGTGATGGATCAGTTCAAACGCCAAGGTACCTTGAGTGGTGGGGTCACGGAGGCTGGCTACAGTATCCGCGTGGTCAACCTAGGTGCCCTGGCCGGGATCCCGACGGTGGTGAATGCCTTTACCAAGCATGAGTACCTGCAACATCAGCTTCAAGCTAAGCACCGCGAGTATCAGCTAGAAGCTCAAAACGTCGAAAAGATCAGGGAGGCTCAGCTGAAATTGTTGAAACTACCTGAACACAAGCGACCGGCCGAGCTAGCCGAGCGTATCCACCATGCCGCGGAACAGCATAAATCGCAAATCACCACACTTCAAACAGACTATCAGCAGCTGCGCGATGAATACGAAGAGCTGCGCTCTCGTGTCATGATTACGGCCTACAATCGGGTATACTCCGGGGTACAAAGTCGGTTGGAAAAAGAAAATTTGCTGATCACCCAAGAGCACGGCCCGTCAAAACTCCATATCTTCGAGCAGGTACTTCAGTGTACGCCATTATGATATTGTCATTTTGATTTACAGTGTAAATTGGATTTACACTGTAAATCTCATTCGACGAAACAGCATACGCGCGACATCCTAGTGGCGTGTGGGGACCTGCCCCGTACTTCCCCGCAGTTCCTTCAACTTCTGCTCGGTGTAGAAACCTTGGAATCCACTAACGAAGAGATCCGATAATCTCTCTAGCTGGGTTTCGGTTTCTACCCGGGTCGCAATTGTCAGTATATTGAGGCTGTGTGCCGTCCGGCAGATAGATGAGAGCAGTTGCTTTTTAAGTTCATCATTCAATTGATGGGTATAGGAGTAATCGACCTTGGCATAGTCGGGACGGAATTCCTCGAGGTAAGCCAGTGATTTGAAATAGCGGCCATAGCCGTCCACCCCAAAGCGGAATTTGTGGAACCGGATTAACGAGCATAACAGGCTGCATGCATCAGGGGTACGAATAAAGCAGGCTTCGGGAATGTCGAAATGCAAACGTTCTGACAGGTGCTGGTTCCTCGTCAATGCCTGGCCGAGCCAGCGATTGAAAGCGGGATCGGTAATACTGTTGGTGGTGAGGTTGATGGCATAGGGGCCCCGGGCGGGGTCTGCGTTCAATATATTGATATGGTGGGCGATGACATGTTTGTCGAGCAGCACACCTGCCCCGACATCTTCTATCGCGCCTAAAAACTGATTGGCGTAGTAGCGCGCCTGCTTGGCCTTCAGCGACGAGAACACCTCGTAATGATACGGTTGCTGGCGTTCGTCGATCACCGGCTGATATTGGTAAACCACCGTATTGTTTTCGATAGCTTCGAGCAATAAGGACTTCCACTGCTGCTTGCCGAAACTGGGTACCTGGTGCGGGTTATCGGGCAGCTGGAGTGGCTGGCCGGGATTGCGTGTTGCCTGTGCCAAGATGTTATCCAGCTGGCCGAGGACGTGGCTGGCAGAGCTGGCCTGCTCAATGATCAACAGGCCCAGGAAGACGCTATCGGATGTTTCGCCGTGGTGGGCTTTTTCCTGCCGTTGATGAACCTCCAGCATGGCTTGGCCAATCTGCTTGAGCTTGTCTGTGGAAATATTGGGTAGTAATACCGCAAATTCATCATAGGAGAGCCGGGCAAGGTAAACCTGGGCATGGACAATATTGCTGTTGAGGTCGTCGGCGAACTGGCGGGTAAAACAGTCCCCGGTTTCGAAGCCATGCTGCTGATAGACCTGGTCAAGCAAGGTGGACTTAAGCAGAACTAAACCCGCCTGCTGCGGGTTGTCGAGCCAGGCATCGAGCTGGTTGATAAAGTAATGGCGATTTCCAAGCCCGGAAACCTTGTCCTGATAGGCTTGGGTTTTTAGCTTGTTGGCTTCGAGAGCCTGGCGCCGGAAGATATCCTCTAGCTGCAGGTTAAAATGCGTGATCATGTTGACCCAAGCCTGGGCCTCGAGGCTGTTTGTCCCAAACGGCGGAAGTGTCTGCGTGGCGGAGACTGGATGCCGGGCTAATTGCACCAGGGGACGGAGTTTACGCCTGAGCGCAACGAAAGTGATTAGCATTGCTGCCAAATAGATGGCGCCCCCAAGCAGTGCGCCTGGTAGCAACTGTTGCCAGAACCTCGGTGTGAGGGCGGCGGCTGGCATGGAGACGGTTATGCTAACAGTTTGAGCACTGTTGCCGAGTAGTGTCCGTTGCAGTGATAACGGGGGCCAAAACCCGCTTAGTAATAATGATTGCTGTTGAGGCTCTCGGTCTGGCAGGACCGTTGAATAGTGCTGGTCGTGCGCCAACACATGCAGCCGCGTTTCCCCTCCCGGCGAGAGAGGGGGAAGCTGTTGCAAGAGCGATTGATAATCTGGCTGCTTATCGCTGGACTCGAGTCGGTGCTGCAGCAGTGAGATATGCGAGCGAAATTGCTGTTGGGTCTGGTCGATGAGGTTGGTACGGATCCCCATCGCATACAAGGCGATAAAGCACAGTAACAGTGCCGTGAAGCAACTTGCAAACCAGGCATAGGTATAGCGGAATAAAGTCATAGTCTATCTCAGCAAGCGTGAAGAGAAAGTGGATGAATGGAAGCGTTCAGGCGACTGAGGTTGTCAATTCTTGCTTTGGCTAAGGTACCAAACTTTGCCGCTATCTCTGCGCCAAGGAGCGGGGAACATGTTGTTTTCGGAAGATAGTTCGAAAAAAAGTGCAATGTAGCCACGGTTTACATCTGTCTCTGCCCATGGCTACTGCTGGTGTGCCTATGCTTTAAACTCGTTTTTATCGATGTGGTATTTTTTCATTTTGTCATACAGAGTCTTGCGGGCTAGCCCAAGCTCCTGCTGTACCTCCTTGAGCCTGCCATGGTGACGGTTGAGGGCATCATGGAGCACCTTGCATTCAAAATCGGCTACCCGCTCTGCCAGCGTGCTGGCTTGTTGGGTATGGTTGGGAGCCTGATGATGGGAATCGAGGGCTTTTGCTCCCATTAGTGCATAGCGCTCGGCAAACTGCCGTAGCTCTCTGACATTGCCGGTCCAGTGCTGTTCTGCCAGCCATTGCTCCAGCTGACTGTCGATCTGAGGCGGCTCAATGCCAAACCGGCTGCAGTCCGTGCGCAGGAAATTATGGAATAGCAAAGGAATATCAGCCTGTCGTTGGTTTAGGGGCGGCAAATCCAAGGTGATAAACCCCAGCTTGAAATAGAGGGTATGAAGAAATCCTGACGCACTTTGGTGGTGGCCGTCGACATCAGCACTGACGATCACCCTAACGGTGTGTTCGCCCCGGCAAAGGGGCGTAATGAGATCTTGCAGTGTAGGTTGCAGTTGCTGCGGGGTGCGGTCGATATGCTTGAGGTAAAGGGTGGCAAACGGCGTTGTACCGCCGGCTATTAACTCGTTGAGCTGCATCTCGGCCCCGGAGGCGCTGCAATCAATCGTGACAAATGGCTGATGGGGCTGTAGACCGTGGTCATGGACGAAACGGGCAACCAAGGCCTTGCCGCAACCGCTCGGGCCGTGAATAAACAACGGCGAGTGGGTTTTTGCTTGGTGAGACAAGATGCGCCTGAGCTGTTTAATGGCCGGATCGTTGCCCAAAATCCGTGGGCCCGGTCCGCTTTGTACTTCAAGCTCTCTGCGCAGTTCGCGGTTTTCCAAAACAAGTTCTCGCTTCTCGGCTGCCCGCTTGACCACATCTAGCAGATGCTCGGTGGAAAACGGTTTTTCCAGAAAGTCGTAAGCGCCGAGCCGCATGGCTTCAACTGCCATGGAGATATCCCCATGGCCGGTGAGCATGATAACGGACAGCTCGGCGTCTAGTGTCAGCGCCTGCTTGAGAAAAGTGAGGCCATCAATGCCAGGCATGTTGATATCGGAAATGATCACCCCGCTAAATTGGTTCGTCAGTTGCTCCAGAGCGGGTTTGGCACTGGCAAAGAGCGCGACGTCGTAATCCTCTAGCTCGAGGGTCTGGCCGAGGGCATCGCGAATAGATTTTTCGTCATCGATAAACATGACTGGGGTATTCATGGTCTGATCTCGCTGTCTAAAGGCAAAGAGAGGGTAAATTCAGCGCCGCCGCCGGGGTGGTCGCTGACGCTGAGTGTGCCGCGGTAGGCGTCGATGATTCGTTTGGAGATAGTCATGCCAAGGCCCAACCCGTCATCCTTAGTGGTGTAAAACGGGGTGAAAACCTGTTGCTTCTGCTCTTGGTTCAGGCCGGGGCCGTTATCCCATACCCGGCAGACAACGTGGTTGGAATCGGATTCGAGCCGAATGCCGACCTGTGGCTCCGGCCGGCCTTGGAGCGCGTGAAGGCTGTTTTGCAAAAGATTCACCAGCACCTGCTCGAATTGGACGGCGTCGATGTTGATGATCAGATCCTCGGGAATATCTTCAAGCCGCAGTATGACTCCTTGCTTGATCAGCGCATTGCGCATCAGCGACAAGGCCGAGCGGATTGAGTCCGCCGGGTTGGTGCGAGGTGAGTTTTGCCGGAAGTCACGCTTGCGGGCAAAGACTTTGAACCGGGCGATGATGTCTGCGATCAGCTGGTTAAGCTCGATGATTTCGTCAAGGTTGTGGCCAACAGTGCTATATCGCTGTTTCTCCAATAGCTTACGGCTGTTCTCGGCATAGGTTCGGATCGCGGCGAGGGGCTGGTTGATCTCGTGGTTGATGCTTGCCGAGAGCTCGCCGAGCATGGCGAGCTTGGCTGCCTGCAGCAGCTCGTCTTGGGTTTGTTTAAGCTCCGCCTGGCTGTGCTCGTATTGGCTGAGGGTGATCTTGAGCTGCTGGTTGGTCTCTTGCAGGCGGCGGGTGCGCTGGCTGACCCTTTTTTCCAACCGACTGTTGAGGTTGGTAAGCGCGACTCTGGCCCGGTAGGTCTGCCACCATGAGTGTACGGCGATGCACAGCAGGGTGTAGATCAGGATAAACAGCAATAGTACCTGACCCATATATTCGAAGGCTCTGGCCTGCGGGGTAAAGCCGTATATTAACCACCCGGCCTTATTCATATTGTGCTGGGCGGTAATGTAAGTCATGGCTGCTGTGGCAGGGTTTTGTCGCAGCGGCTGAACTCTGCTCTGATTGAATGCTGCCAGGCTGTCGGCAGCGGTAAGGGCGGTTATTTGGACACTGCCATATTGACGCGACTGCTGGACTTGGGCCAGTACGGTTTCGCTGAGTCTTGCCAGCGAGTGGTAAAGCCAAGCTGGCTCTGAACTGTAGAAGATAATACCAAGTTCATCGGTAATGGCATATTCAATGTCCTCATACTGCCAGATATCAGAAAGCATTGAGAGGTCGATTTTGATAGCCAGTACCCCCACCGCTTGCTGGTTATGGATTACAGGAGCGGAAAAATAATACCCACGCTTGTCAGAGCGGGCACCCAGAGCGAAGTACTGGCCATTTTGGCCTGCGGCAGCCTGCTGAAAGTATGGACGGTAGCTGAAGTTTTGTCCGACAAATGAATCGGGCTGCTGCCAGTTGCTTGAGGCCAGCGTCGTGCCTGCCATGTCAATCAAATACAGGGTGTCGGCCCCCAGGGTCTGGTTCCACTGCGCCAACAATTGGTTGATAGAGAGGAACGACTCGGCCATGGGGGGGACTGAGGAGGTATCGCTCATCGCTTGAAGGGGGGCAAGCAGCCGCGGATCACTGGCAAGGACTGCGGGCAATTGGCTGTAACGCTCGAGCTGAGCGTCGATTTTGGTGCCAAGCTGGGTGACATCGGTGTTGATTTTGTCGCTGAGATGCTGCTGGATCTGCAAGAAGGTCAGCCAGCCGATAAGCATGGCCCCGATAATCCCAGTCAGCAGGGCGAAATAAAAGAATTTTAGTTTGCTCGACATATGAAGGCCTTTTTCTGCCACTGTAGCAAATTCCCGGCAGGGAAACGTCGAGCTTGATTGCAGAGTCGGAGCGGGTTAGCGCTGTTGGCAATTTACTTGTGTTTCAACCAGACAAAGCGCACAATTTTAGCGTTGTTACAAACATCTAGAGAATAAGCGGAGATAACAATGGAATTGTCTGATATTCGTCGCGACTATACACAGGGTGGTTTGCGTCGTCATGACTTGCCGGAACAGCCGGAGCAACTTTTCAGTACCTGGTTGGATCAGGCGATAGAAGCGAAGCTGACCGATCCCACGGCAATGACGGTGGCGACAGTTGATGCGCACGGGCAGCCTTATCAGCGTATTGTGTTATTGAAGCACTTTGATAAAGACGGGTTTGTCTTCTATACCAACCTTGGTAGCCGCAAGGCGATCCAGCTGGCTGACAACAGCAAGATTAGCCTGCATTTTCCTTGGCACCCGCTTGAACGCCAGGTCCATATTACGGGCTGTGCCGAAAAGCTCTCCAAAATGGAAGTGCTGAAGTACTTCTCGTCACGTCCCAAAGAGAGTCAAATTGCCGCGTGGGCGAGTAAGCAAAGTTCCCGCCTTTCGGCAAGGCAAGCGCTGGAAAGCAAATTTTTTGAGCTGAAAGAAAAATTTGCCAAAGGTGAAGTGCCTGTGCCGACGTTCTGGGGTGGCTACCGCGTGAAGATTGATACAATTGAGTTCTGGCAGGGCGGTGCGAACCGTCTGCACGATAGGTTTTTGTATACCCGTAAGCAGGATGAAAGCCAGCAGTGGGAAATTGAACGCCTGGCGCCGTAAAGGCGTGGTACTGAACTGAAAAGAGCAGCGGTGAGCTGCTCTTTTTTTTACGCTGCCATTTTCTGCTGGCTGGTCACGATGCTCACACCTTCCGGGTGGCGGACTTTCAACGCTTTTTCGGCACTGGCGATGGACTCAATCTCGTTCACTGCCTGGATTTGGTACTTGCAAGGAATGTTGAAATGGGGATGGACAACGTAGGTGATAGTAAATTGCTTCATGATATTTCCAGCTGATTGTCGGCTCTACGGCCGGTTAATTTAAAAACTGGGCGGATTATAGAAAATCGGCCCAGTACAAAAATTGATCTGGAAACAGGCTTTGGGTTGCAAAAAGGCAAACTAAGTCTGCGAGTTTTGCTGTTTATTGCCAGTGCGCTTGGGTATACCGGCTTACTCTTTCAAAATTACCGACAGTTGGCGCTTGAGCATGCTTTCTGGGATATGGGAGCCGAAACCGAAATCGAGTGCAATGTCGATGAGTTCGTTTTTCGAGCGTGCATTGAACTTTTCGCGCAGGCGAATAACGTAATTCTCCACCGTTTTGACCGAAACACCGAGTACCTTGGCGATATACTGTGGCTTTTTGCCGTAAAGCAGAAGGAACAGTACCTCCGACTCACGGGTGTTGAGGTTGATGGCACTGTGGTTGAGGTCGAGGTTGAACGAAGCCTGCTCTTTCGGATCAATTCCCGCCGCCCGGCAAATCCAGTGGCCAACCTCAAGTACCGCCGTATCCTTGAGTTCGACACCCGAAAAAATGGTACCGACGATTTCGTTTTCCTCGTTTTTCCACGGTGTTTTAGTGAATAAGTGTGCACGCCAGCTTCCGTCCGAATAAGGGTGAATATCCAGCACCCGCATCCGTTTTCCTGTCGTCACAACTAGGTTGTCTTGCTCTTGGAATGCTTCAGCACACTCAACGGTTGGGCTCGGCATATCAAAATCGGTGCGGCCGATGCAGTCTAAATGATGATCTACACCAATGATGTTCCCGTACTCGGAATTAGCATAAACGAAGACCGAATCCTTATCTTTACATCCCCAACATCCTGGGAGCTGATTAAATATATGTAGTAAAGAGGGTTCTACTTTATTTTTCACTACGTGTGCCTGAGTTAATAGATATAGAGCATTTACAACATTGAAGTTTAATTGAATAGACAGAGGTTACAATATGTCAGTGACGGGTTTTTGGGCACATTTGTAAAAAATGATAAAAAAAAGCCGGCCCAATAGGCCGGCAAAGACAAGAGTTTGACTCCGAAGAGCACAATCCTGTACGACGTGTAGAAGAGGTATCCAATCAGATTCATATCCTCTGGTATGAGGGTGTATACCAAAGTAAACCCGCTTGGCATGTATCCAAAGTTGGATACTGTAAACAGAAAACGGAAAACACCGTCTGCTGTCTACGGAAAATACTATAACAATAGTGATAGAGGTGAGTAAGGGGGGAAATCACCTATTGACATCGAATTTACATTGTGGTCCACAGTTCTGGCGCGGCTTTATGAAGTGCGAAGCATAATAATGCTGCGCGACCGAAGTAGGCCTTTCCGAGGTCAGAAATGGAGCCTTATCAGTCGGAAAAACGACAGGTTATTCAAATGCTTTGCATAGTTTCTTGCGTATAAATTATCCATTTTTTTGGGCGTGCTGTTGGTTTTTCTGTATAGGCATAAAAGTGCATGCCTAGATATGCATGCATCTGCAATCCATGGGTTTTATATTGGCTGAAAATATTGATCCGATGGTATTTTTATTAATAACATTGGTTGAGTTTTTATAATATTTATTTTTTTAAACAAAAATAAAGCGACTAATTACACATGAAATTAGTCGCTCAGTAGCACCTTAATATCCTTCTTGGTTGTAAGGGTAAGATAATTGCATGTACTACTTTGGGGTTAGTTTACTAATTTAAAAGTTCTCAGCAGGGTGATTCCTAGGCTGCTGGTGAATATGGAACCCAGTGTCGTGACTGCTATTATGTTGGCGGCAAGGTAGGCGTTTCCGCCCATACTCCTGGCCATGACATAGCTGGCTGCCGCCGTTGGCGCGGCACTCATGAGGAATATCAGCCCTAGCTCCAACTCACGAAAGCCAAAAGCAATCCCTGCCAGGGTAATAAGTAGTGGCGAGACAAGGAGCTTGCCGACACTGGCAAATTGGGTGTTTGCCGGCTCTTGGCGTAATTGATTGAAGTCGAGGCTGGCTCCAGTACAGAGCAGTGCCAGCGGCAGTGTCATCCCCGCGAAGTAACCTCCGGACTTGGTGATGAGCTCAGGTAGGGGAACGGCGAACAGTGAAAATGGCAATGCGCAGAGGATGCTGATGATCAGCGGGTTTTTGATGATCGAGCGAAGGAGAAACCCCGCATTAAGGCTCGGGAGATTCGGGTTCGAGCGCGACAAGGTGATAACAGCAAGGACATTGTAGGCTACCGTGATGACGGCAACATAGAGCGATCCCAAGGCGAGGCCGGTCTCGCCAAACGCGTTGCTGGCGTAGGCCAAGCCGATGATGCCGGTGTTGGCGCGGAAAGCGCCCTGGACAACTACCCCGCGATCTTTTTTTTGTGTTATCGCCCGGCTGGCCACTAGCTCGAACAAGATATAGGTAAGAATGTTGGCAGCTAGCGCAAACAGTAATAAGTCAGGGTTACCAATTTCTGAGATGTTGGCGCGGGCAACGCTTAAAAACAGCATTGCCGGTAGAGTCAGATTGAAAACCAGCTTGGAGCCGGTTTCGATGAAATCTTCGGTCAGCATGCCGATGCGCTTGAGGTAGATCCCGAGGCCTAGCATCAGAAAGATGGGGCCGGTGATGGAAAATGAATAATGTAATTGTGCAAGCAGCTCTGTCATGGTCGCCTATCCTTGTTAAGAAGGATATTTGTAACACAAATGGCGGTGAGATAGGAAATATGATCAAGGATCACTGTTCCGATCTTGGCCTGCAGGACCTGATACTGAGTCAAGATGCTGAATTTATATGGAACGATGATCAAGAGGTGCGGCTTGACGGCCGATGTATTTCCGACTGGAACGATGATCAAGCGAGATCATGATCTTGGTATTTTTCCCCCGAACAATGATCAAGCGAATGTCCGTTGCCCGCAGGGCAAAATCGCAGCAACCAATCACTCAATGCAGCCATGGTTGATCGGATATACCCTAAATGATTGAAAATCAGGCAATTAAATGGGCTGGGATAACGGGCTGCCGCCCCCGGGAAGGCTCGGTGGGTTTCAGCTCCTGGTTTTTAAATCAGCAAAATAACATCAGAATGACATTGGCCGTAAATTCTCGTCACTTGATCATAGTTCCGGAGTATGGCTCTTTGGGGAAATATGGTATGCTCCTACTACGAATCACCGCCATATCCTTCGATCATTTAGCATGAAAACAAAGCTAAACTCGCCATTGTTCAAACCCTCTGAAATCGTCAAGCTGCCGGAGCAGATGGATCACCACAACCATGGTTACAACCAGGTGGTGATTGGTCTGTCGGGACAGACGGAATTTGATATAGAAGGGTCGGGCAACCTGGTCTGTCCCGGTCAGGGCTGTCTGGTAACGGCGGACTCCGAGCACGCGTTTTCTGGTATCGGCAATAATGAAATATTGGTATTGAATGTAGCCTCAGACCAGTACTTGGCCTCTTACTCTCAAGATCATCTTGCCCAGTTGTTCGAGCACTCGGGCTATTTCCATCTCGATCGCCAAGCACAGAACTTGATCCAGGCGCTAACCGCAGAAATGGCTGCTCACCCCGATGATCTGCTGCTCAGCAGAGCGTGCACCGATACCTTGATGTGTGTACTGCATCGTCACTTCAAACCGCTCAAAGACGATCGCCAAACCTATCGTTTGAACATGGATGTCATTGATCAATATATCCTTCAGCACCTGACCCGGAAAATCTCCGTAGCCCAGTTGGCGGGCTTGGTCTTTCTGGGCGAAAGCCAATTTCATTTTCTGTTCAAAGAGCAAACGGGCGTGACGCCTCACCAGTATGTGCTGAAAAAGCGCCTGGAACTGGCGCGGGATCTGATAGAAGAGTCCCAGCTCAGCGTCGCTCAGGTTGCCCAAAGCACCGGGTTCGCCAGCCAGAGCAGTTTCACCCAGGCGTTTACCCGGTTATACGGCAAACCGCCGGCGCGCTATCGCCGTGAAAATCCGGCTGGCTAGTTTCGCTAAACCAACCCTATCCGTCCCATTCCTTTTGTTGACGTTTTGTTGCTGACTGCACCAATTCAGCCTTATCTGCCTGTTGTTTATTCTGCTAAAGGCTGTTCATGATGGCCATGGGCAGCTTCTTCGTGTCTATGTCTCTTTGATCGTCCCTGATCATTGATCCGTCTGTTCTTGATCATTGTTCCGAAGCTGTGTGTTAAATAGGCAATAATTGGCGTCTGGTTACGGAAAAATGCATGTTTTCTAAAAAATCTCCGTCAATTTTTGTTAAAGGCCGGACTTTTTCTAAAAAGTATCGGAGAATATAGCAAGACTATCGGAGTGGTGGAAAATAAAATCCCCTCAATGGTAACACTGATGTAACATTTTCTTGGGTGGGAGGCAGCGAGTAATGGAAAATGCTGTTTGCCTGATCCGGTACACTATTGAGGGAATCACTATGTTCAATGCGGCAGAAGTACTTCAGCCTGGTTTTATTGAGCGTCCACTGGATGAGCTCTGGTCCTTGATTTCACCCCTATACAGCGTGGATGAATCACAGTGGCTCGCGCAGTTGATGCCGCTGGCTGAGCCAACAGAGCAGGAGAGGCAGTATACTGCCGAGCAGGCGACAAGCTTGATTGAGCGGGTCCGCGCCGATCAGAATGCAGTCCAGATGATCGATGCCCTGTTGCTGGAATACAGTTTGGACACCAAAGAAGGGATCTTGCTGATGTGTCTGGCTGAGGCCTTGATGCGAATCCCCGACGCTGCCACAGCCGATGCCCTGATCCGTGACAAGCTCAGTGTGGCGGATTGGAAGTCTCACCTGAAAAATTCCGACTCGCTGTTTGTGAACGCCTCTACCTGGGGCCTGATGCTGACCGGCAAGGTGGTCAGTCTCGATGCCAAGGAAGATGGTGCCCCGAGCCATGTCATCAACCGCCTCGTTAACAAGATGTCCGAGCCGGTGATCCGCCAGGCCATGAACCAGGCAATGAAGATCATGGGGCACCAATTTGTCTTGGGCCGGACCATTGCCGAAGCCATGAAGAATGGCAAGAGCAAGCGTGATAAAGGCTTTACCTATTCGTTTGATATGCTGGGCGAAGCGGCTTTGACAGCCCAGGATGCCCAGAAGTATTTCAAAGACTATGTCATGGCTGTCGAGGCTGTCGGCCGTGACAGCTATGCCAGCGAAAGTGGCAGCAATACCCGCTCGCCGGATCCGACGGTGTCGATTAAGCTTTCCGCTCTGCACCCGCGTTATGACGTGGCTAACGAAGCCCGTGTGCTGGACGAGATGTACCTGTCGGTGCTGTCTCTGCTCAAGCGCGCCCGCGAGCTCAATGTCGGTATTACCATTGATGCCGAGGAAGCCGATCGTCTAGAGCTCTCGCTGAAGCTGTTTGAAAAGCTCTACCGCGCCGAGGAGGTAAGGGGATGGGGTCGTTTTGGCCTGGTGGTACAGACATATTCGAAACGCGCACTGCCGGTGCTGGCGTGGCTGGCGGCATTGGCCAAGGAGCAGGGCGATGTGATCCCGCTGCGCTTGGTGAAGGGGGCTTATTGGGACAGTGAGCTGAAGTTGTCCCAGCAGAGCGGTTATAGTGCCTATCCCGTCTTTACTCGCAAGGAAGCCACCGATGCTTCCTATTTGGCCTGTGCCCGCTTCTTGCTGGCAACTCACCTCAACGGCCTGTTTTATCCTCAGTTTGCCAGCCATAATGCGCACACGGTGTCGGCGGTGATGGCGATGGCAAAATCGCACCGCAACTTCGAATTCCAGCGTCTGCACGGCATGGGCGATGCGCTCTATAACCATGTCATGGAGATGCACCAGACCAATGTCAGGATTTATGCACCGGTAGGCAGCCACAAGGATCTGTTACCGTACTTGGTTCGCCGCCTGCTGGAAAACGGTGCCAACAGCTCATTTGTGCACCGCCTGGTTGACGCGAACTGCCCGGTGGAAAGCCTGATCCAGCATCCGGTCGACATCCTGAAATCACGCCCTACCTTGCACAACAGCTTGATCCCGTTGCCGCCGCAGATCTTCGGCGAACAGCGCAAGAATTCGGCCGGGGTCAATATTGATATTGCTTCGCAGTGGCAGCCATTCAGTGAGTCCGTGCAGGCGTTTGCCCACCATCAGTGGCAAGCCGGCCCGATTATCAATGGGGCGGCGCTAACTGACAGTGGCAATACTGTGGCCGTGACCACGCCATATGACCGCCGCGAAAGCGTAGGCTGTGTTGCCTTTGCCAGTGCCGAACAGGTCAATGAAGCGATCTCAATCGCCGCACAGAGCTACCCGCAGTGGTCATCACTGCCTGCGACCGAACGTGCGCAGTGCTTGCTGCGTCTGGCTGATTTGCTGGAAGACAATACCGGGGAATTAGTGGCGCTTTGCCATCGCGAAGCCGGCAAGACCATCCAGGACAGTATTGATGAGATCCGTGAAGCGGTAGACTTCTGCCGTTTCTATGCCCATCAAGCTGCAGAAGAGTTCTCTCAGCCCAAGCCGGTGATGGGCTTTGACGGCACTACCCGCCAGCTAAGCTACCAGGGGCGCGGGGTCTTCGCCTGTATCAGTCCGTGGAACTTCCCGCTGGCAATTTTCCTTGGCCAGGTTTCTGCCGCGCTGGTTGCGGGCAATACCGTAGTGGCCAAACCGGCTGAGCAGACTTCGCTCATCGCCTTCCGCGCCATCGAGCTCATGCTAGAAGCGGGTGTGCCTGCCGGTGCGATTCAGTTGCTGCCGGGAACTGGGGCCGAGGTCGGTGCGCCGTTGACGGCCGATGCCCGTATCGCCGGGGTGGCATTTACCGGTTCGACCGAAACCGCCCAGCGGATCAACCGCAGCTTGGCTGGGCGTGATTGCGAGCCGGTACCGCTTATCGCCGAGACCGGTGGCCAGAATGCCATGATTGTTGATAGTACTGCGCTGCCAGAGCAGGTGGTGCGTGATGTGGTGCGCTCGGCCTTTGCGTCGGCGGGCCAGCGCTGTTCGGCACTGCGTGTGCTGTTTATCCAGCAGGACATTGCCGATAGGGTGATTGGCCTTATCAAGGGAGCAATGGCCGAGCTGTCGGTTGGCCGTCCCGAGCTGCACAGCACCGATGTGGGGCCGGTGATTGATCGTGTGGCCCGCGACAAGCTGCAGACCCATATCCAGTCGCTGAAAAACCAGGCCAAGTTAGTGGCGCAGGCAACCGTGCCTGCGAGCTGCCAGCACGGTGATTTTGTCCCGCCGTCGGCGTTTGAAATACCTTCTATCGATATTCTGAAAAATGAACACTTCGGCCCGATCCTGCACATCGTCCGTTTCAAAGCGAGCGAGCTGGATCAGGTGATCGACCATATCAACCAGACCGGTTTTGGCCTGACCATGGGGGTACACAGCCGCAACGAGCGTACCTACAGCCATATCGAGCGCCGTGCCCGTGTCGGTAACTGCTATATCAACCGGGATCAGGTGGGGGCGGTCGTTGGCGTTCAGCCGTTTGGCGGCCAGGGGCTATCCGGCACCGGCCCGAAAGCCGGCGGTCCGCACTACCTGTACCGCTTTACTCAAGACCGTGTTGAAGCCTAATGGCTGTCGAGAAAATTAAGGAGTGATCATGACTATTCAAACATTGGTAAATACAAGCTCGGCGGCATGGGAAGGCTGGAATAACCTTGGCTATCAAGCACGGACGCGCATTCTGCGCCACTGGACCGATCAACTGGCGGCCGAATGCCGCGCCATGGTGGAGTATCAATGCCGCCAGGCCGAGGAACATGTCGCCCCGACATTGTTGATGCCGGGCCCGACGGGCGAAACCAACGAGCTGTACTGTGCCGGGCGGGGCTGCTTTGTGGTGACCGCCGACAATGAAACACCGTTGGTGGCATTTTTCGGCCAGCTAGCAGCGGCATTGGTCACGGGCAACACGGTGTTTGTTTGCCTGCCTGCAGACTACCCGGTCAAGGCCAAAGACGTCGCTGCGCAGCTCGAGCAGAGCGGCTGTGCTGGCGGTGTGATCACCGCGATTGATAACGATCAGCTTGCCGATCTGGTCAGCCATCCCGCTGTGGCTGGCGTGGCCTATGCCGGCAAGCTGTCAACAACCCAGGCGCTTGGGCGCCAACTTGCTGCCCGAGACGGCTTGCTTGCTCAGCTTATCAGTGAAACTGATACCGAGCAGCTGCCGGTTATCGGCAGTCCGACATACTCACTGCGTTTTGTGACCGAGAGGACACGGACGATCAACATTACTGCGGTTGGCGGCAACGCCACCTTGCTTGAGTTGGGGAGCGGTGAGGAACATTAACCAGAGGGTGGGCCGCTGCATGCAGGAATTTAGCTTGCAACCTGCTGGCGGCCGAGCAACCCATCGCTGATTATCAGCGCTAAAACCAAATGCCCCTGCTATGGACAGGGGCTTTATGTGAGGGAACTCAAACAATGATAGAGAATAGCTTTGCTATTACAGCAACGTTTATCGCCTACCTGATCGGTATGCTGGCCATTGGCTACATTGCGTATAAGCGAACGTCAAATTCAGCCGATTACTTCCTTGGCGGACGTACATTGGGACCTTGGCCCGCAGCGCTTTCTGCCGGTGCATCGGATATGAGTGGCTGGCTGCTGCTCGGTCTGCCGGGCTACGCCTATGCGGCGGGTATCGAGTCTCTGTGGCTGGCTGGCGGCTTGCTGCTGGGGACCTGGCTCAACTGGCTGATCTGTGCCAAGCGCCTGCGTACCTACAGTATTACTACCGATAATGCACTGACCATGCCGGAGTTTCTGGCCCGTCGCTTCAACGATAAATCCAAGCTGATCCAAACTATTTCAGCATTCTTTATCTTGCTGTTTTTCCTCTTCTATACCAGCTCGGGTTTGGTTGCCGGTGGAAAGCTGTTCGAGACGGTGTTCGGTCTTGACTATGCCGTTGCGGTGATTGTCGGTACGGTGTGCGTGGTGTCTTACACCTTGTTCGGTGGTTTCCTGGCGGTGTCTTGGACCGACTTGGTGCAGGGCCTGCTGATGGCGGCGGCATTGATGATTGTGCCTATTGCGTCGATGAACGGCAGCCCGGTAGATCTGGCACTGGCGCTGGAAGCGAAAAACCCTGAATTGATGACCCTGTTCAACGATGTGAAGGGCGAGCCGCTATCGGCTATCGCGATTATTTCCCTCGCGGCCTGGGGCCTGGGCTATTTTGGCCAGCCGCACATTCTGGCGCGATTTAAGGCGACCCGCAGCAATGCCGATATCGCTACTGCCCGCCGCATTGCGGTTGGCTGGACGGCGCTGTCGATGGCCGGTGCGATCCTTGTCGGTCTGGTTGGTATTTTGTACGTTGATAACCAGCTGGCCGGTAACCTTGACGACGGCGAGCGTATTTTCATGCTGCTGGTGAACTCAATGTTCCACCCGGTAATTGCCGGTATTTTGCTGGCGGCGATCTTGGCTGCCATTATGAGTACGGCTGACTCCCAGTTGCTGGTATCGTCATCGGCGCTGGCGGAAGACTTCTACAAGCAGGTGTTCCGCCCGCAGGCGTCGTCGGAAGAGATTGTGAAGGTAGGCCGTATCGCGGTGATCGTGCTTTCTATCATTGCCCTTATGTTGGCGATGAACCCAGACAGCACGGTACTTGGCCTGGTGTCTTATGCTTGGGCGGGCTTTGGCGCGGCATTTGGCCCGGCATTGTTGATTAGCTTGTTCTGGAAACAGATGAACCGCAATGGCGCATTGGCCGGTATTGTGGTCGGTGCGATGACCGTGGTGATCTGGAAGCAGCTCAGCGGCGGTATTTTCGACTTGTACGAAATTGTCCCAGGCTTTGTCTTTGCCACCATTGCGATTGTGGTGGTGAGCAAGATGACCGGTGGTGTCTCGCAAGACGTTGCTGCACAGTTCGACACTTACCAGAAGAATCTCGTCGAGTTCAAGTAATCCCCCGGGGTGATTGACTATCTCTAAGGCGGCGTCTGTTTTCAGATGCCGCTTTTTTATGCCCTTGGCAGCTGCATCTTTATCCATCTTTTCAATGCCTTCTGGCTATAAATTCATGCTCTCAATGCAAAGGGATATTGCGCTCATGAACAGCGTGATGCTTATTCCGCATTTTCGTTTTTGACGAGATTAACGCGTTTCATTTCATTGCTTATCCCTCACAATTTATGGGCTTATTAATGCTATTGCTGCCTTGCCTAAGCCTTTCCAGCTTGCGTGTCGGGATTCGGCCAATAGGTATGAACAGCCGTTTACTCACGGTGATGTATGGCGGTTGCGTAAGGTAGCTTGGCGTGAATGGAATGGATAACATTATGAAAATAAATCAGAAAAAAGCAGTGTTAAAGACCAGTCTCACTCTTGCCCTTATTGGCATGGCAAGTGCGGCAGCCAATGCCGAGCCCTATGAGATGTTGCTCAGTGATGTGCTGGCCGATGAACAAGCCATTATCGCAGAGCAGCCCGAAGGGCTGGCATTGGTGATGGAGTCGATCCGGACGCTGGATAACGGGCGCGTCGAGGCGATTACCGTCGGCAACTCGAATAATCCGGAGAATGTCAAACGGGTCGAGTCGATTGTCAGTGAGCAGGATTGGAACTTCCTCTTTGTTGAGCGCCACGCGCAATATACCTATCTCAATTTCCTCAAGGGCATCGGCAAGTTCCCGGCGTTTTGCGGGAATTATGATGATGGCAGAGATGCCGAGGCGATTTGCCGTAAATCGCTGGCGACCATGTTTGCCCACTTTACCCAGGAGACGGGTGGGCATAATGCCTATAGCGAATATCCAGAGTGGCGCCAGGGGCTTTACTATTTGCGCGAGGTGGGCTGGAGCGAAGGCACTTCCGGCGGATACGGTATTTGTGATCCGGGCTTGTGGCAGGGTGAGGCCTATCCGTGCGGTCAGTTTGAAGATGGCTCCTACAAGAGCTACTTCGGCCGTGGTGCCAAGCAGCTCAGCTACAACTACAACTATGGTCCATTCTCCCACGCCATCTATGGCAATGTCGAAAAGCTGCTCAACGAACCTGAGCTGGTGGCAGACTCTTGGCTTAATTTGGCCAGCGCCGTGTTCTTCTATCTTTACCCGCAGCCACCCAAACCCAGTATGTTGCATGTGCTCGACGGCACCTGGCAGCCGAACCAGGCTGATTTGAACGCCGGCCTGGTGCCCGGGTTCGGGGTGACCACCATGATCATCAACGGCGGCGTTGAGTGCGGAGGGTCAAGTGAGCATATCCAGTCGCAAAACCGCATCGATTACTATCGTGAATTTGCCAAGTACCTCGACGTACCTATTGCCGAGGGTGAAGTGTTAGGCTGCGCCAATATGCAGGCCTTCGATGCTGGCGGTGCCGGCGCACTCAACGTTCACTGGGAAGAAGACTGGGGTTGGACACCGGATACACCGACAGGCCAAACCTACAAGTGCCAGCTGGTGGCCTACCAAGGTCCATTTTCTGCCTTCGTCGAAGGGGACTACCGCAAGTGTGTCGAAGATAAATTCGATGTCAATATCATCAATGATCTCGAGGGCGTGCCGCCTACTGCTGATGCCGGGGGCGATATAACCCTGTTCTCGGATAATACCCGGGTCACGCTTGACGGCAGCGGCTCGCATGATCCTTATGGTGAAATTGTCAGCTATCAATGGCAGCAGGTTTTGGGCAATACCCTTGAAATTGCCGCTGCCGATCAAGCGAAAGCTTCTGTCGTTGTGCCCAAGGTCGAGACGGAGACCCTGTACCATTTCGAGCTAACGGTGGTGGATGATGATGGCCAAACAGCATCGGATACCATGACGATCACTGCGAAAGTCGTGCCGGATAATTTCCCGCCTACGGTCACGCTCGCCGGGCCGCAATCAGTGAAAGCCTCGGAGCCGGTTGTTATCACCGCGACCGTCGAGGACCCGGATGATACCGAGTTCAGCTTTAACTGGCGTGCGTCAAACGGTATCTCGCTGGATGTGGCTGAAGATAATCGCTCTGCCAGTTTTGTTGCACCTGTGGTTGAGAGTGAAACGACCGTTACGGTCTGGCTGGATGTTACGGATAGCGTCAATGAGCCCGTAACTGCCTCACACAACCTCGTCATCAAGCCGGCTTCAACCGGTGAATACCCGGCTTGGGAGCTGGGCAAGAATTATGTTGAAGGCGATCGGGTGACGAACTTGGGCGAGAACTATGAATGTAAGGAATTCCCGTACAGTGGCTGGTGCGGTGTCGCTGAGGCCTACAAGCCAGGAGAGGGGCATGCATGGCAGGATGCCTGGACCAAGCTATAGCTGATATGACTAGAAGCTGATATTTATGCGGTGCTCAGCGCCTGAGTGCCGCTTCTTTATCTGAAGAGCAAAGTTTTGCTGGTATATTTGACTATAAAACGAGCACTTGAACGCAAAAGGGAAAAATAATTCTCGGTAGGTATGTTGTAGCTAAGCGATTGACTTTTTGGTGTTATTTTTATCTGGCTTAGTTTTTTTAACGCAAAATTCCGCTTACTCGTGTACTAGTTTGCTATTACATTGTTGCGGGGGTTCTGATAGTTTGTGCTGGTCACCACGCACTATTGTCAACACTATCACTAGAAGAACCTGTTCCATGAAGTTGAAAATTTCCTCTGCCATCATCTCCACACTTTTACTGGCTGGCCAGGCATCCGCCATTACTCTTTATGAAGATGAGCAAAATAAATTCGATGTCGGTGGCGTTTTTGTCCTCGACGCTTTCCAACCGGTCTGGGGCGAAGACGATATCTTCTCTGCCACCCGCAGTATCCTCAACCTGGGCTTTGAGCGCCAGCTGCAAGATGGCTGGACGCTGGATGCCAAGTTCGAGTGGGATCAATTTCTGAATAATCCGACGTCTGGCAGCAGCAACTTCCGTAACCGCTTGGGCTACGTCACCATCAATAACGATGAGCTGGGTAGCCTGCGATTCGGTAAACAGTGGTCGGCATACCATGATGTTGCCCGTTACATGGATAACCTGATCATCATCGACCCTGATGCGACACCGATTTACTCTGAAGGTACTGACGGCGGTTTCGCGGCAACGGGCCGCGGTGATAACCTGGTGGCTTACCGCTACAGCAACAGCGGCGTGAATGTTTCGGCGCACTACGGTTTTACCAGCAACGGTGAATCCGGCAGCTTTGAAGATGAAAACAACCAAGTTCAAAGCGATACGGTCAAGCGTGATTACAACTACGCGCTATCGACCAGCTACGACTTTGACTCGGGCCTGAGCTTGGGTGTGGCTTACCTGGAAAACAAGGTTGAAGTTGCGCAGGCCTCTGAGGTTAACGGCTTGGAAGACGGCGACAAGCAAACAGCATTGACTGTTGGCGGTCAGTATGTTGCTGGTGGCCTGAAGGTGGCAGCGGTTTACACCAAGGGTGAAAATATCCACAAAGCGGGCCTACAGGGCGGTCCTCGCGCAGAATGGGCAGATGCCAACGCAGTAGACGTCTATGCGCACTACGCGTTTGGATCAGGCCTGCGTCCGTACGCTTATGCTTCACACGTTGATTTCGACGGTGAAAATGGCGTAGATGGTGACCGCCAGGTATATGCAGTGGGTTTGTCTTACGCCTTCACGCCGAAAACCGTGCTGTCTTTCGAAGCCAAGCGAAACGAGCTGAACGAGTTCAGTGGTGAGCCTGGCCGTACCGATAACGGCGGTGGTTTCAACTTCGCGTACGTATTCTAATTCTGCTTTCAAGCACTAATAAAAGGCTGGCATGGTTGCCAGCCTTTTTCATGCCGCTATTCGCATGGAGGAGCCAGGTGGATCATCGCCAGGCCGCCGAGTGAGGTTTCGCGGTATTTCTTGTTCATGTCCTTGCCGGTTTGGTACATGGTATCAATCACCTTGTCGAGCGAGATGCGCGATTTGCTGTTGCGCTTGAGGGCCATGCGCGAGGCGTTGATCGCTTTCATTGCGCCCATGGCATTGCGCTCGATACAAGGGATCTGAACCAAGCCGCCAATGGGGTCACAAGTCATGCCCAGCGAGTGCTCCATGGCAATTTCAGCCGCCATGCAGATCTGCTCGTTGCTGCCGCCGCGGATCGCCGTCAGGCCGGCTGCCGCCATTGAGGATGACACACCAATTTCACCCTGGCAGCCCACCTCTGCACCGGAAATAGACGCATTCATCTTGTACAGCATGCCGATGGCGGCGGATACCGCAAGGAAGTCTTTGATTTGCTTGCCATTAAGCTCGTGGATGAACTTGTTGTAGTACATCAGTACAGCTGGGATCACTCCTGCCGCCCCGTTGGTTGGCGAGGTAACGACCTGGCCACCGGCGGCATTTTCTTCGCTGACGGCAAAGGCAAACACGTTTACCCAATCCAGGACCACCATAGGATCGTTCTCGATCTCTTGGTTGGACTCGAGCTTCTTCAGCAGTGCCGGGGCGCGGCGTACCACATGCAGGCCACCTTCCAGTATACCTTCGGTCTCAAAACCGCGGGCCATGCAGTTCGCCATCACCTGCCAGATCTGGTTTGCCTTGGCATCCAGCTCTTCCTGGCTGCGGAAGGCTAGCTCATTGCGCAGGAACATGGCGCCAATACTTATCCCCTCTCGCTCGGTGATTCTGAGGATATCTTCCGCCGAGTTGAATGCGAAAGGTACCTTGACTTCGCTGGTGGCTTTGCCGTTTTGTAGCTCGTCGGCAGTAGCAATGAAACCACCGCCTATCGAGTAGTAGGTCTCGATAAATAGCTGCTTGCCTGCGTGGTCGAAGGCGGTAATGGTCATGCCGTTTTCATGCAACGGCAGATTATCACTGTGAAACAGCATGTCGGTATCGACATTGAAAGCGATGAGCTTTTTACCCGCCAGTAGCAAGGTTCTGTTGGCAATCCCATCGGCCATCGCTTGGTTGGCGGCCTGGATATCAATCGCATCGGGCTTGTTGTGCATCAACCCCAGGATTGATGCTCGGTCGGTGTGGTGGCCTTTGCCTGTTAGCGACAAAGAGCCGTACAGATCCACTTGTACCCGGGCCACATCGTCCAGCATGCCATCCACTTTCTGGCAGAAATCAAAACCGGCCAGCATCGGCCCGTTGGTGTGGGAGCTGGACGGGCCTACACCCACTTTGTAGATATCAAAAATAGATAGCATGGTCTTTCCTTAAAAAATCACATCTATTAATAAGTTTGGCAGAAAGAAACAAGCCGACACGGGAAAAGCAGGAAAAAACCGAAACAATAGTAGGAAATTGGCTAGAACATTGAGAGAGAAAAGAATAAGAGACAAAAATTTGTCTCTTATTCTATTTTCATCAATTGTTGAATTTGTATTTTCTCGGTGAATGGTTTGAGGTTTCTTGTTTGATATAGAAGTTATTTTCTGAAAGGTGATCCCAAAATTATTAATTTATTTTGATGGCTAATTCTAAAAGTTATTAATTTAAATCAAGCGACAAAACGCTTGGTGGGAATGATAATAACATAACTAGGAATATATCATGGAAATAAAGAAAACCTTTTGCTCCTATATTGCAGCGTCAATAATTTGTTCTTTATATTCAATGTCAGTGACAGGGGCTGAACCGGAAAATATTGCCTCGCCTGACTTTGCCTTTGCTAATACCAGCTTGACCTATGGCGATAACGGCTACCAGGAAGATCCGCTGGGGATGATCAGAGCGTTTGACGGAAACCCTTATACTTCATGGCACCCCGCTCTTCGCAAGGACTCTTGGCTTGGGCAGCTGTTTCCCGAAGCCATGGCGGTAACGGGGTATTCAGTCAAAGGCAATATTGAACATTTTAAAATTCAGGCTAGTCACGATGGGATTGCTTGGCAAACCCTCGATACCCAGCGTGAGCAAACCATCAGCTCGCAACTAACCTACTTTACAATACCGGAAGAAAAGGTAGGGGCTTATCAGTATTATCGCCTATATACCATTGGGGATAATTATTCAGCCAATATAAATATGCTTGAACTATATGGCCATCGCGGAGAAAGCAGTGGTGGTGTGCCTGAAGATGTTACGATGCCGCAGTTTGCCTCTGCCAGTTCCAATGCCTGGGTTATGACAGATACGGCCTTTGAATATTTACCGAACCTTCACACCTTGGCATTCGATAATATTAGCGGCGGTTATAACTTTTCGGAAAATACCTATTGGCGCCCCGTTAGCCAGGATAATGAATGGTTGGCTCAGTCATTTACTCGTCCTCAGCGAATTGTCAGTTATACCCTTGAGGCCCCCTCGCAATACATGGCCCCAGAGCACTGGTTGCTGCAGGCCAGTATTGACGGCAGTACATGGTTGACGCTGGATGAACGCCAGAACCAGGAGCTGGGAAAGGAAAAGCAAAGCTACGAGATAGCATTTGAGCAGCAGGGCAGCTACCCATACTACCGTTTGTATTTCCCCTCTAATGTGAAACCGATTGGGGTCAGTGAAGTTGAACTGCTAGCGGCCGGTGCGACAGCCGCGCCCGTGCCACAGGATGATGCGGTGATGGTGGTGATCAGGGATGCGTTTGGCGACGCGCCATGGTACGAGGAAGGCTCGCACGGTGGCTTTGTCATGGCCATTGCCCAAGGTCACTACAATGCTGAGTTGGATGTGGATGAGAGTGTCGAGTTCCGGACATCCAACATCAATGATGACAGGCGCGACAGTGCGCCGATAGATCTGTCCGAAGAGGCTTTTAAGGCCGATGTCATCAATATGAGCTCCAGTAGTACGACCTATGATGCCGGCAAGAAAGCGGTTAAATCGCTCAATGACTATTACCCGCAGCAGCCGCTCAAAATTACCTCGGCTGGTAATGCCTCGACGGTCTGCACTGCTGAAGCGGCTGAACTGGGTCGCCAGGTGGGATTGAGTGCCTCCGCGCTGGAAGCGCACTTTGCTGGTGTCCCCCAGTCCGAGTGGGAGCACTATTACAAAGCCTGTGATATGACGGTCGTGGCAGCCATCGATGCGCAGCAAGAGGAGAGCTGGATTGTCGTGGCGGGCTATCTGGGTGATCCGGACCGCCCACAAAAGCCGCTGGGGATCCTGAAAGACCGCGGAGTTGTCGCCCCCTATAAGATTGATGGCCGCGACGGCACCAGCTTTTCGGCCCCCTATGTGAGCGCGCTGGCTGCCATGATACTGCAACGCGCCCCCGAGCTAACGGCAAGTGAGGTTGCGGCAATCATATTCGCCACCGCTGACGATCTGGGTGAGCCCGGGGTCGATGAGGTATGGGGGCACGGACGCGTCAATCCTGCAAGAGCGATGCAATATATGGACGAGCAGGGATACGGATACCCTTAATAGTGAGGCGGCCTAATGGCCGCCTTTTTTCGCTGTTCAGCGCCTAATTACGGATCAATGATCAAGGAACAGGTAGTTCTGCCAGCTTTTCATTCTGATCAGGACTTTGCGCATTACCGAGACATGTTCGAAGCTATCGGAATAGACCGCTATTTCGACATTGGCCCCTTGTGGCAATTGATACTCACTGAGGTCATCGTTGATTTTCAGTTTGACCAGGGGGCGTCCCTGGCGCAGCAGCAAATCGCTGCCGTAAAGCACTCCCGCGGCCTGGATCTGGCTTTCGCCGATAGCCGGCAACACTTCGACCACCTCGCCCTGGAAGGTTTTGCCGGGCAAGGCCCGGAAAATAAAGTCGGCCTTGAAGCCGGGGCGCAGTCTTAGTAAGGAGTTCTGCCTGAACGCGCCGATAAAGTACTGCTCTTCCTGGTGGACAAACGTCATCACCGGTTTGAGTGGCAGCGGGACGGCCATCATGCCGGGCCGCAATGTTACTTGGGTGACATAGCCGGCGGTAGGGGCATGAACTACGGTTTCCTCAAGGTTGAATTGGGCCTGGATAAGCTGGGCGCGGACCTTGGCGATAGCGGTGTTTTCACCCATGATCTGTGACTCGTAGGCCAACTTGGCACGTTGCTCTTCTGCCCTCGCCGCAGACAGTGACGCCTCCGCGCTGCGGTAGAACTGGCGGCGGTTATCCACTTCCGATTTGGTAAAGGCACCGCGCTTGTAGCCTTTCTCGTAGCGCTGGTATTGGCTCAGGGTCCTATCCCGTTCGGCGATTGCCCGTTCCGTGCTGGCTTTGGCCGCATGGTAAGCCGCCTCTAGGCCCATGACATTTTGTTTCGCTTCGGCCAACGCCGCTAATTGTAACTGGACCTCGGCTTCATACGGCGTGGGATCGACACGGAACAGGATATCGCCCTTTTTGATAGGTGTATTGGCGACAACCGGTACCTCGACCACTTTGCCCCTTACGCCGGGGACTATCGGGGTGGTGACGAAAAACTGCCCGCCCATGTTGCTGTGCGGGTGGTTGTAGTTCATCAGTAGAATCAAGGCTCCGATGAGAATAATGCCGCCAAGTACTGCCGTCGGTACCGTCCACTTGTTGAGCGGGATATTGAAGATCTTGAACACCGCAATACACAGGGCGGCGTAGGTCAGAATAAGTAATAGATCCATTAGTGCTCATCCCCCTGTGTGCGGTCTGGCGGTGTCTCGTTGTTGGACTGTTTGATCTCCATCTCTGCGACTTTTTCGGTCAGGTGTTCGACCCGCTCTGAGAGCTTGAGGATCTCGTGATGCAGCTCGTTTTGCTCGTTCTGGAGTTGGGTGAACCCCCAACCCCGGTCTTCGCGCCATAGCGTGGCCCAAATCCACAGGAACGGCCAAAGCGCATGCAGGGTAAACAAGCTGACCCAGCCGGCATAATGGATGGC
This sequence comes from Photobacterium sp. DA100, assembly GCF_029223585.1. Classification (NCBI taxonomy): domain Bacteria; kingdom Pseudomonadati; phylum Pseudomonadota; class Gammaproteobacteria; order Vibrionales; family Vibrionaceae; genus Photobacterium; species Photobacterium sp. DA100. The sequence goes on from NZ_CP119424.1 coordinate 2,084,445, forward strand.
ATCTTGGTGGGGGTGGTTGCGTTTTTTTGAAATTTCATAGGGAATATCGTGGATAGCGATGATCCCGTAGAACAGGAAAACCGCGACAAAGCACAATACGCCCAGGGCAAAATAGTCGAGAAACATCCTTGCTCCTTGTCCTTATCAGATCGGCGGTGACGTTGTGCCGGCTTCCGGGTAAGGCACATTCCAGTCATTATCAAATTTAGCATTGATTTACTTTTATGCTTGTTTTACTTGGTTTTATTTCGATATCGGCAATGTGAACAAAAGGGGGGATGGCGTATACTCGTCAGGAATTTGTGCTCCAGTTATTGGCCTGTTGGTCGATATATGTAGTCGACGAGAAAAGGATAGCCGCTCAGGGGAAAGCGGTGGCTATCTCACCGAATATTGTCATGGTGTTCGGTAACCAGGAATAAACACTGACCGTAGAGGGGATATGCCTTACCTATTGATTGCTACTGGCCTGTCAGCGGGCCTACTGGCGTGGATCCTGTACCGTTTGTTTGCCTCCAAGGCGAAGCAACAGCAGTCTTTGGAAGAAAAGCGGAAAAAAGAGGCCCGGTACCAGCAAGTGTTGGAAAAAGCCAAAGTGGCCGAGCGCGAGGACAAAATATTCAAGGCGCAGACGGGGCATGTGCCAAGTCAGCTGTCTTTGGCGAAGGAGTATGAATTAACCAATACTCGCGAAGCTATCTACTGGTACGAAAAAGCCGCCAAACTCGACAATATTATTGCCCAGAATGCCCTGGCACGCTTGTGCCGGGCCGACATCGACGATCCTGACGGCGAGGCAAAGTCGCGATACTGGGAGCAGGTGGTCAAAGCCAAGCGTGGCGAGGCGAAAGAGCTGTTCGAGCTTGGCTTGCTATTGATCCGTGGCCTGGGAACTGATATCGACGTCGAAGCCGGATTGGAACAGGTGCGGGAGGCGGCGGACAAAGAATGGCTGGCCGCTATGCTGTTCCTCGGTGATTGGTATCTTTCTGAGTTTTCGCAACCGCATCAGCCGGTGGAGGCCTTCTTGTGGCGTTTTAGGGCCGCGAGGCTGGGTGATATCAACGGTTTTATGAAAACCGCATTTTGTTATCAGGCCGGGATCGGCGTGAGCAAGGACAGTGCGCGCGCCATGTACTGGCTGGAGCGGGCGGCAGAGCGAGGAGAGGGAGAAGCGCAGCTGCTGGTGGCCAAAATGCATAACCGGGACACGATGTCCGATGCTGCCATCGCTTATATCTGGTATTCCTTGGCATACGCTAATGGCTTTAAGCAGGCGAGGAAAGCCCGGGATGGCGTGGTACAGCAATTTGATATCGATACCATCCTTGGGGTGCAGAATGTGGCAAACAGGATCTACAAAATGCTCAAGCAGGGGGCGGGGGTAGAAGCCCACTCGGTGATGCACTTGCTTGACAAACTTTACGATAGAAGCGGTTATCGGCCGACGGAAGAGATGCTTGATTCGATAGCGTTGGGAGAGCTGGCCAGTGAGATGTCGACGCTACAGCCAATTGATAATGCGCAGCAAGCGAAAAATCGGGTGCAGGGGCTTGATGGCGAGGCGCGCTCTGAATCGTCTGATGAGCTGAAAACTGACATATTGTCTGCCGATGCTGTTGATAGCGCCCCTGGCCAATCGGCCATGTCGGGCTATCAGCAGCAATCGTGGCAGATGTCTTGGGATAGCCTGCTGTCAGGCGATATCCGGCAGGATAAGCCCGAGAAAAAGCAGTGACGATGACAAAAAAGGCCCTGGATGAGGCCTTTTTTGTTACAGGGCTTGGATATAGTCAAGCAGCTGGGGCATCTCGGTCAGGGTGATCACCCGCGGATCATTGATTTCTGGCGCATGGGGGGCGGCATAGTGGAAGGTGGGGATCCCGGCATTGAGGCCCGCCTGGACGCCCCGCGCGGTGTCATCGACGAAGACGCAGTCCTGCAGCCGGTAACCCATATTCATCGCGGCAAAGTGCAGTAAGTCCGGGTCTGGCTTCCAGCTACTGGCTTCAAAGCCGCTGAATAATTTCCCTTCGAAGAAATGCAGCATGTTGGTCAGGCCGAGGGTGTGCTCCATTTTATGGACAGGGCCGTTGGAGGCAATACACATGTCGATCCCCTGCTGGGTCAGTTTCTGGAGCAGATCGGGCACCCCGGCAATCGGCGTCAGGTGTTCGTTGAAGAGTTTGCGGCATTCTTCCCGGTACATCGGCTCAAGGATATCGATAGGCGCCGTTACCCCGGTACGGCGCCGGGTTTCGGCCAGGATATCGACAATCTTGCCGCCTTGGAAATGCTCGATACATTCATCGAGGCTGAGCTGTCCGCCGAGCCGGGAAAAGATGTTCACCAATGCCTGGTTACACAGCCGCTCGCTGTCTACCAAGGTGCCGTCGCAGTCAAAGATGACACAGCGGGTGTGATAGGGCTGATCCTGTCTCATAGTTTTATCCTGTCTATCTCGCTGCCTTGATTGTTAATCCAGCCCTACGATTCCGACAATACGAAGATCGGTATTTTGCTAGCTACATCGCCAACTGTTTGTGAAATAGCGAAAATAATTTGAATCAGCGCGCATTGAACCGGCCGCCAGCATTAGCTCGGCTGGTGCTGGTTGATGAAAGCCTCGAGAATAGCGGTGCCTGAGCCGGCTTGCTGTTGCTCGGCCTGCAAAAACGCCCAAATAGCATCTTCATGCTGGGCCACTAAATGGTACAAGCTTTGGTGCTCGGCCGCCGCTTTGGCTTGCTGGCGGTAGCGAAGGGCATAGGGTTCGACCCAGTTGACCAAGGTGTCGACCAAGCTTTCCCAGTCTCGATGCAGCCACTGCTCGGCGTCTTGCTGGCCCTTTTGCTCCATCTTGGCGTCATGGTCTGGGCAGGGAATACCGATAGACGTTAATTCTGTTTTTAGTTTGGTCGCAGTGATTTGCTCGACATTTATCAGAAGTTGCCATTTATGGATGTGGCTATCGTCACTATACTTGTTGGCAAAAGCAGTGAAAAAGGCAATGCCATACAGTTCACCAAGGTAGGCAGAATAAAGCGGGTTTGTTTCCATGGGCACAAGCCTGTGTTGATAGTCTTTGAGGTAAATGCCTGCTGAGGCAGTAGTGGCGATTATAAGGGGTGGCTATGACTTCATCCATATTTCCATCATGGCTTGGCGGCTATGAGGTCAGGGAACATGTGAGGAACCCGAATATTTCGGTCGGGGAGCATACGTATTATTCGGGCTATTATCACGACAAGCATTTTGAGGATCATTGTGTCCGGTATTTGCTTGGCGATCACTCGAGCCGGGCGGTTTGGGAGTCTGGGATTTTCGGCGAGGTCGACCAGCTGATTATCGGCAAGTATTGCTCGATTGCTTCGGGGGCGACTTTTATGCTGGCGGGGAACCAAGGGCACCGCCATGATTGGATATCATCGTTTCCTTTCGATGTTGGTAAGTTCGGTGACAAGGTCAAATCGGGTTTCGAGCGTGCCGGTGATACGGTGATCGGCAATGATGTCTGGATCGGCAGTGAGTGCGTTATTATGCCAGGCGTGACGATTGGTGACGGGGCGGTGATTGGCGCGCGGGCTGTGGTGACCAAAGATGTGGCACCTTATGCGGTGATCGTAGGTAACCCCGGTCAGGAGATCAAAAAGCGCTTTAGCGATGCGCATATTGCCAAACTGCTGGAGATGAAATGGTGGGACTGGCCGCTAAAGCGGTTGCAGGAGAACATGGACTTGATGTGCAGTACGGATATCGACGCCCTGTTCGAGCGATACCAGCATTTTGAACAGTAGTCTGTGTGTGTTGGATATCGAGAAAAACCGGTCAGCTTGCTGGCCGGTTTTTTTGTGCCTGCAGGGCTTACAGAAAGTGGGTTGGGCTATGGCCGGTCCAGCTTTTGAACGCGCGCGAAAAGCTGCTGAGATCGGCAAACCCAAGCCGGAAGGCGATATCAGTCAGGTTGATATTGGGCTGGTTTAGCAGCAGCAAGGCCTTTTCCAGCTTGTACTGCTCCAGCACTTGCCGGTAGCTCGAGCCTAAGTCGGCGAGGCGGCGGTTAAGGGTTCTGACGCTCATCAGCATCTGTGAGGCGATTTTTTCCCGCGAGATAATTTTCAGGTTGCTTTCGTTGTCTAGCAATTTGTAGATCAGCAGGATGATATCGTGGCTCTCCAGTTGGCTGACCGCTTGGCGCAAGCGAGGAATGGCAACGGAATAGATATCGGGATCCCGTCCTTTTAGCCTGATCGTATCGGCATTTGGGGGAAAGCAAATCTTCAGCAGTGGCGAGCCAGTCTCAATCTGGCAGCCCATTAACTGTTCGAATTTGCCTTGCAGCTGGGGAGTGAAGGGCCAGCGGGTGATTTTCAAAACCAGGTTATTGATGCCTCCGGTGGCTTGCTGGATCATCTCGATTAAGGTGGCGACGTACATCATAAACCCCCGATCGGAAACTTTTGATTTGTCATTGAAGGGATCACGGTTGATCACCCACAGCTCGCTGTTTCCCTGGGGTGTTTTGTGGTGTTTGAGCCGGATGGGGGAGCCTATCAAGATACAGTACTGGCAGGCGTCCTGAATCAAGGTCTTGAGATCGTTGGCTGTCCATAGCGCCAGCGAGTAGCAGCTGAAGGTGAGCGGCGAGGCATGCTTGGCGGCAAAGGCTGGGAAAAGCGGTTCGCCACTGTCCTGGCACAGTTGGTTGAACTGGCTACTGAAGGCTCGGAGATCTGCCGGCTGTATTCGAATGCGCTCGCTCTCTGCCGTATCAGGAAAATACAGGCTCGGATCGAGGCCAAATTGCTCCGCCGCTTGGTGAAGCATTTCCCGCCATCCTTTATGGATAGACATGGAAGCACAGGGAACTGGTGGCATGGAAGTACGATAGGTTATGTGACTTAATGAGTATCGTATTCATTAAATAGTCTGCGTGCATTCAGGCGGCAGTAAAAGTGTGACTGGGGTGAAAATTGTCATCCCCACATTCAGCTCTGATTCAGAAGAAGTCCGTTGAAGGTTGCAATTGGCTTAGCTGGAAGTTTGCCTGAGCTGACGCCATATCCGCTGCAGGGCAAGTTCCAGCGGGGTATGCTGGAGCTTTGTTTGCGGCCAGTCAGAACAACGGAGCGGCAATTGCCCGCCCTGCTGCCACAACGATCGCATGTTGATGAAGCGGCGGAATAATGGGGAGAACAATGAAATGGCCTCCATGACCGTCCAGTGCAGGGGGGTGACAGTAACGGGCTTGCCGGTACTGAGGGCCAAGCCGCGGGCGATGTCCTTGATGCTGGCCTGGTGACCCGGATAGTAGTTAACCGACAGCGGGGGGCTGAATCTTGACTCGGCAGAAAGCTGCTGGACCAGGTTCTCGGCCAGATCTGGCAAGTAGGTCCAGTAGTGGTTGGTGCTGTAGGCGCTGGGGGACTGCAGGATTAACTTGTGGTTGGTTTCTTTGACCAAGATATTGAGGTAGCTGTGAGCTTGGGAAAAATTCAGGTTGTGCCCGTAGCACAATACCTGGATATTCGCGCCGGCGCTGGCGGCCGTTTCTAGTTTAGCGCTGACTTTGGGGGGCAATACGTAGGTTACGGGCTGTTTTTTATGCCAGAACGCAAGGCTACTGAACAGGGGCTGCCGGGTATCGTAGACATTGGTGGTGATCACCAAGTTGCGCCGGTACTGGGCCACCAGTTTCAAGATGTCGTCGAGAGAAAAAAACACCCGCCCGCCCTCAATGGGATCGGGCAGGTGCAGGAAAACCGTGTCTGTTTCGGCGATCAAGTCGTTGAGTAGAGCGCTATCTTGCGGGGTAAGCTCGGCCAGGGTCATGTTGGCCGATAACGAAATGGGTTGGCTGGGGTCGGCGACGGTGGCGGTGATTTGCCAATTGAACCGCTCGAGAGATTGGCAAAGCAGGGTCCCCATTTCATGTTCTGCACCTAGAACCAAGGCTCTTCTCATATTTCCCTCCAACCTTGCGATTCATTTCAAAATCATAGTCATAAGTTAAGAGCTTTTTCTCGTTATAGTGAATAGACAAAAACACATAGTGGGTATTTGAGAATGCATAACATGGAGTGGGACAGCATTCGTATTTTTCTTGCTGTTGCCGAAGAGGGGAGCATGTCAGCCGCAGCACTCAAGCTAGGCATGTCCCAGCCGACGGTTAGCCGACATGTTTTGGCCCTGGAAGAAAAAGTAGGCTTCAACTTGTTTGATCGTTCGACTCAGGGCCTGGGGCTGACTGCGGCCGGAAAGGAATTGCTCGGTACTGCCAAAGAAGCGGCAAAAGGGGTGGACGGGTTTATTTATAAAGCCTCGGAACACAGTGGCAAGCAGGTGGGTCATGTAAGGCTGGCAGCCAGTGACGCGATATCGTATTACTGGCTGCCTTCACTGCTTAATGCGTTTCGGCGCCAATTCCCGGCGATTGAAATTGAGATCCTGGTGGCGAATAAGGAGGTTAATCTCAACAAGCGCGAGGCGGACCTGCTGATCTCCAAGGTGAGGCCAGAGCAGTCGGACTTGGTGGTGAGCTTGCTGCACAGTGAACCTATCGGCTTTTATGCCCACCGGGACTATCTCAAGGAATTTGGGTATCCTACTTCGGTGGTGGAAATGCACAACGACCACCATCAGGTTATCGGTTATGATCAGCAGCGGGTATACATTGACACGGCCTGCCAGTTCGGCAACCGGCTCAACAAGTCACAGTTCAACTTTCGAACCGACAGCTTTAAGATGCAACTGGAGCTGGCACGGGCGAAGGCCGGGATTGCGGTCGTATTTCACTCCGTCGCCGAGCGCTATCCTGAACTGGAGCCGATTCATTTCCCGGAGATTGAACTGCCCGATGCTAACTGGTGGTTGGTCTGTCACCATGACGTTCACATCAACCCGCGGATCCGTTATCTGATGGCGTTTATCAGCGAATGGTTTCGTTCTTCACATGATAAAATTCGGCTAATCAGTTAGTTACATTATTTCTGCTGCTCTACCGATGTTGAGCAGCTGCCGCCTCTACATATCGGAGTCTTTTTTCCCCTTTTCTGCCCCTGCTTCTTTCTATAATTTGTTTAGTGCTATCAACAATTCTTTGTGTGTTTTTATTGCATGTGGTTACAAAATAGGCGTGCGAAAACGTTTTCGTTGCTTCAAACTTGATCTGAACCAGTGAAAATTCAATTTTTTTCAAAATTGTCGAAACAAAAGTTGAGTTATTCAAAAAAAATTGAATAATGTAATCAAAAGCTATAAATCAGAAGAAAATGCTGCTCCACACTTTTTCTTCTGGCCAGGTCTTGAAGACCGGATAGACGTGTAACGGAACATTTTGTTCTAGAGCCCAAATTAATCTGATGAGATAACCCATGAGCAACTCTCTAGTACTTGTAATCAACTCTGGCAGTTCTTCACTTAAGTTTGCCCTTATCGATACTGTTAGCGGTGAAGCAACCCTAAGCGGCCTTGGCGAATGTTTCGGCCTGCCTGAAGCGGTAGTAAGCTGGAAAATTGATGGTGAGAAGCACGAGCACATGCTTGAAGCGGAAGGTAACCACCACCAGCAAGCCGTTGACCGCATTGTAGCCCTGCTTGAAGAGCTAGGCATGAAGCAAGACATCGTTGCTATCGGTCACCGTGTTGTACACGGCGGTGAGAAATTCACTAAGACGGTTAAGATCGACGAAACTGTACTGGAAGAGATCGACAACCTGAGCGATCTGGCTCCGCTTCACAACCCTGCTCACGTTATTGGTATGCGTGCAGCGATGAAAGCGTTCCCAAGCCTGTCTCAGTACGCGGTTTTCGACACTGCTTTCCACCAGACAATGCCTGCTAAAGCGTACACAGGTGCTATCTCTCAGAAGCTATACAAAGAGTACGGTATCCGCCGTTACGGTTTCCACGGTACTAGCCATTACTATGTTAGCCGTGAAGCGGCAAAAATGATCAACAAGCCGGTTGAAGACAGCAACTTCATCTCAGTTCACCTGGGTAACGGTGCTTCTGTTTGTGCGATCAAGAACGGCAAGTCGGTTGACACCAGCATGGGCTTCACCCCGCTTGCGGGTCTAATGATGGGTACTCGTTGTGGTGACCTTGACCCAAGTATCATTGAGTTCCTACTGAAGAAAGGTTGGTCTCAGCAGGAAGTGTTCGACGAGCTGAACAAAAAGTCGGGTCTACTAGGTGTATCTGGCCTGACAAGCGACTGTCGCGGCATCATCGAAGCGATGGAAAACGGCCACGAAGGCGCGACACTGGCGTTTGAAATCTTCTGCTACCGCGTGGCCAAGTACATCGGCTCATACATGGTTGCCCTAGACGAACTAGACGCCATCATCTTCACTGCCGGTATCGGTGAGAACTCTCAGCCAATCCGTAGCAAGATCCTTGAGAACCTGAAGATCTTCGGCTACCGTGAAGACGAAGAAGGCAACGCGGCTGCACGTTTTGGCAACGCGGGTGTTATCACCAAGCCAAACACGCCAATGGCTATGGTTATCCCAACCAACGAAGAGTGGGTAATCGCCAAAGAGTCAATGGAACTGCTGCACGCTTAATCGGTTCTGATCCTGCGGGATTAACCCTGTATTTGTAAACGGCCCGGAGTGTTTATGCTCCGGGCCGTTTTTATTTTTGCCGGTTGTATTGGCAAGGGGCGCTGACCGCTCAACCCGGATCAGTCCTCGCCGGGGACCACTCTGCGGCTTTGATGTTGCGGTTGGTGCGAATCAGATTATCGGGATCCCACTTGGTTTGCCAGGGCCTCACGGGCTTGGTTTTCTGGCTTAAGGATAAAACCGCTCTCGGGCTTGGCATAACTTCTGCTCAAAAGCACCCAGTAAATGGCGGTTAATTTCTTTGGTTAGGGGATCCATATCTTTTTCCAAGGGAATGATGACTTGGAGTTGATAATCGACCAGATTGTCGAAGGGCCTTGCTACCGTGCCCAGGGGAATGTCCATGGCGGAAATGCAGTTGATGATTGCCAGTCCTTTGCCGCCGGCTACCAGACGGCTGGCCATATCACTCAATGAGACGGACCAAGTTTTGCTGGGCGTGATCTGAGCCTCATGGAAGAGATCGGAGATCGAGGTGCGAATGTATTCGTTCGGCTCACCGCCAATTAGCGTCTCGCCATTGAAATCGGCTATTTGGATAAAAGGTTTTCGGGCAAGAGGGTGTGCCTCGGGAAGCAGGCAGATATTGGGGATGGTATAGAAAACGCTCTGATAACGAGGGTCCTCCGTCAAGTCGGTGGTGATTGCAAAATCAAATCGCTGGGCAGCCATTTCGGCAATAATCTGGGTTGAGCGGTAGGAGTAGAGCCCGATATCCAAGCCGGGAAACTGGCTGTCGATAGCAATGGCCAGCTCAGGCAGTAAGTTTACCGCAAAGGCGGGCATACTCACGATGTTAAATTGCCCGACCACCTGTTTTTTGAGCCGGTCGGCAAAGCCTTTTAAGTGGGTTAAACCGGCATAGACTTTCTCGACCTCATCGTAGAACAGTTTCCCTTTTCGGGTGGGGAGCAGGCGGTTGTTTACCCTGTCGAACAATGCAAACCCCAGTCTCTGTTCTAGTTGTTTGATTAACCGGCTAATCGCAGGCTGCGTGATCAGCATTTTTTCAGCAGCCTTGGTCGCACTCCTGGTACGCATTATCCACAAAAACGCCTCTATCTGGCTGTCGGTAAACCCTCGTGATGCCATAACATTTCCTTATGCTTCGATAGTGCTAAGTCATTAGATATCTACTTTTAAACCAGTATACAGTAACTCAATAGTCATGGGTTACGAGTATACCGGTTAGGCCATTACAAGTTGTTATGGCTGATATGCTAATCAGGAGAGCAAGATGATCGAAGCGCTTCAAATGAACAATGAGATGTTCACAGCATGGCGGCGGGATATACACCGCCACCCAGAGCTCGGATTCGAGGAATCCCGGACGGCACATCTGGTCGCTGAAAAACTCAGGGCGTGGGGGGTTGACGAGGTACATACTGGGATTGCGAAAACGGGGGTGGTCGGTGTGCTGAAAGGCAGGCAGGCGTCGAACCGGGCGATAGGCCTGCGCGCGGACATGGACGCGCTGCCTATGGATGAGGCCAATCAATTTGATTATGCCTCATGCCTCCAGGGAAAAATGCACGGCTGTGGTCATGATGGCCATACCGCGATTTTGCTGGCAGCCGCGTGGTATTTGTCACAGCAGCGTAATTTCAGTGGCACGGTGTATTTTATATTCCAACCCGCCGAAGAAGGCTTGGCTGGGGCAAAAGTGATGGTTGAGGAAGGGCTTTTTGAGCGCTTTCCCTGCGACAGAGTCTATGGATTGCACAATATGCCCGGGATCCCCCAGGGCAAGATCTGGTTTAGGGAAGGCCCGTTGCTGGCCAGCTCCGATCGCTTTGTTATTGAGATCACCGGCCGGGGAGGACATGCCGCCATGCCCCATATGGCGACTGACCCGACAATCGTGCTGAGCAATATCATCATGGCAGCCCAAACCATCATCAGCCGGAATACGTCTCCTTTGGACGCTGCGGTGATCTCCTTTACCGATGTCCATGCCGGCTCCGGTACCCATAACGTTATCCCCGATCATGCCTCTCTCAAAGGGTGTCTGCGTGCGTTCGATGAACATGTGCGGCGTGAGTCTATCGAGCGGCTGGGGCGACTGGTCGGGCAGGTTGCGGCGTCCTACGGTGCCTCGGCAGAGTTTATTGTAAAACCAGGTAGTTATCCTGCAACGGTGAACGACAAGGGGGCCGTAGCGGTCGCCAAATCGGCTGCCGACGCTGTCGTTGGTTGCGATAGCGTCGATGCCAAGTGTCTGCCGTTATCGGGCAGTGAGGATTTTTCCTTTATGCTCCAGCAAGTTCCTGGGTGCTATGTGCTTGTGGGCAACGGCAGTGAAGGGAGCCGAGGGGGGATTAGCGTCCATAACCCAAGCTATGACTTCAATGACGAAATTATTCCGGTCGGAGCGTCATTTTTTGTCGAGGTGATCCAGCAAGAGCTAGCCATTAAATAACATATTGACGGAGGAAATCATGGAAGAGACCAAACTCCAATCCAGCCGCTCCTTTTCAGTTGTAATGGAATTGATTGAAAAGTTTGCCAATCGCTTGCCGCATCCGTTCGTGATGTTTTTTCTACTCTATCTTGCGGCGATTGTTTTTTCGGCGATATTCAGTGTCACGCTGAGTCCTGTGATTCACCCTGCCACCGAGCAAGAAATCGCCGTTCGTTCGCTGTTGTCATGGGAAGGGCTCGACTATCTGGTGACACACACGGTGTCGAACTTCACTGGCTTCAGGCCGCTGGGTGTGGTGATTGTTCTGATGTTGTCGTTGGGGCTGATCCAGCAGACGGGGCTGGCCGATGCGGCTATCAGGCGGCTGCTTGTTGGCGTCTCTGTAAAATGGATGACGCCTGCCGTGGTTATGACTTCTATCGTCGGTAACCTTGTGTCCGATGCTGCGGTGTTTTTGATCCCTCCGCTTGCCGCCATGATGTTCAAGACGGTGGGGCGCAACCCACTGGTCGGCATTATCGTCTCCTTTGTCGCGGTATTTGCGGGCTTCTCGGCCAACGTCTTCATTGCCGGAACCGACCTGCTGATGTCAGGGATTTCGACCGAGGTTGTGCAATCGGTACGCCCTGAACATGAGGTCAGTGTTCTGGCGAACTGGTTCTTTATGTGCGTGTCGGTACCTTTGATCACATGCATCATCACGGTGATCACCCACAAATATGCCGAGCCTGCCTTGCAGCGTTTCAGCCATTCAGGCGAGGACGCAGCCGAGCCGGTAACCGCAGAGTTGTCTGACACCGAGCAAAGAGCACTCAGAAGGACGGGCATCGTCGCCCTGCTGTTCATCATTGCCGTCGCCTTGTTGGTCTTGCCTGAGTCCTCTGGGCTGAGAAATGCGGACGGTGGCTTGCTGCCATCCCCCTTCATGCGCGGATTGGTGCCAATTCTAATGCTGTTTTTTACCCTGTGCGGCATAACATACGGGGTATCTCAGGGGTCCATCAAGCAAGCGTCGGATATTCCGTCGCTGATGGGGGCGGCCATTCGGGATATGAGCGGCTTCATCGTGATTGTGTTTATGGTGGCACAGTTTATTGCGGTCTTTAATTGGTCTAACTTGGCCATTGTCGGGGCGGTCAATGGCGCCCAGTGGCTAATGGCAATTGAAATGCCCGCACTCTTAGCGTTGCTGTGCTTTATTTTATTCGCTGCCGTGCTCAACCTGTTTATCTACAGTGGTTCGGCGCAGTGGGCGTTGATGGCGCCGGTGTTTCTGCCGATGCTGATGCTGATGGGGCTCGAGCCAGAAGCGGTACAGGCGGCTTATCGAATCGCCGATTCATCCACCAATGTGATTTCCCCCATCAACCCCTACTTGCCGCTGATCTTGGCTTTCATTCACAGCTATAGCCCGCGGTTTACGATTGGCAACCTGCTGGCAACAGCACTGCCGTATTCGCTGGCGATCCTCTCCGGTTGGATAGTGCTGTTCTTTGTCTGGTACGCCTTAGGGTTGCCGTTTGGGATATATTGAAAATGATCACTTGGAGCCTGGTGGCGTCGGTAAAAGTTGCATGAGGGGGAAAACGGCTCGCTGTGAGCCGTTTTTCGGTCCTTGGCGGAGCCAACTTTCAGGGGCGATTTACAGTGTGAATTGGTTGGTGTTATTCACCTTTCCGAAATCGTATTAATTGTATTATTATACTTCTTGTCTGAGCTGTTCGTTGGCTCGGTACGGTATTGCCTTTCAACCGGATAAAGCCCATGTCTCACACTTTGCTGCCGAACATCATTGAATTTCTTACCCATGTCGACCCTTTCGATAAACTGCCCAAGGACTGCCTCGAAAAAATTGCCGGCTGTATCAAGATCAACTACCTAGGGCAGGGGGAGCGGATTGCTTTCTCGACCGATCAGGAAGAGTGTTACCTCTATATTATCCGCTCCGGCGCGATGGAGCAGCGCAAGTCCGACGGGGTACTCAGGGCCAAGCTGGGCGAGCAAGATATCTTCGGCTTCAGCTTCCTGCAAACCGAAGGGGACAGCAGCCAGGCAGAGATGGCCTATACGGCGACGGCGATGGAGAACACCCTGCTCTATTTGATCCCCCATGCCAAGCTCAAACATATCCTGCGCTCGTACCCGGAATATGCCCAGCACTTTGCCGCCCAGGCCCAGGTCCGGATCCAGTCGGCCCTGAGTGTGGTGTGGTCGGATGATGAAAAGGGGTTGTTTTTCAAAACGGTCGCAGAGGTGGCCAGCGACAGGGTCGCCGTCGTGCCGGCGGCTATGTCTATCCAGCAGACGGCTCATCGAATGACGATAGAGACCCCTTCGCCGGTTGCGGTGGTGAAAGACGGCAATACGATTGTCGGGGTGATGACCGATCGCGATTTGGCAAAAAGGGTGTTGGCCAAAGGCGTTGACCCTGAACGGCAAATCCGCGAAGTGATGACCCCGAACCCGCTGACCGTCGCCCCGGATGATCTGGTGATGAAGGCGGCATCACTGATGATGCAGCACAATGTCCGCAGCTTACCGGTGGTCAAGGACGGGCTGGTGGTTGGGGTATTGTCGACCACGCATCTGGTTCAGAAGCACCGGGTACAGGCGATTTTCCTGATTGAGAAGATCAACTACTCCGACTCGCTGGAGGAGCTGGTAGAACTGGCCCCTGAGCGGCAGGCGATTTTCGAAGCCCTGATCGAGGGTAACGTTGGCTCGGAGATCATCGGTCAGGTGATGGCGATGATTATGGATTCGTTCAACCGCCGTATCCTGCAATTGGTTGAGCAGCGGATGGGGCCGCCGCCTTGTCAGTATACGTGGGTGGTTGCGGGTTCCCATGCCCGAAATGAAGTCCATGCCCTGTCCGATCAAGATAACGCCATTATCTTGTCCGATGATGTGACCGATGATCAGCGGATGTACTTCAAGCTGCTGGCAATGGATGTCTGCAAGTGGATGGATGCCTGCGGTTACAGTTTGTGCAGCGGAAACTACATGGCATCGGTGCAGAAGTGGTGCCAGCCTTTGTCGGTGTGGAAGGCGTATTATACCAAATGGGCGGAAAACCCCGAGTATGAGCGACTGCTCAATATCACGGTATTCTTGGAAGTGAGGGCCATTTTTGGCCAGACGGCGCTATCGCAAGAGCTGCAGGCTCACCTGATGAGCTTGCTGGGGAAAAACAGTAGCTTTTTGAGTATCTTGGCCAAAGAAACGGTGGCAACACAACCGCCGCTGGGGATCTTCAATAAGTTCGTACTGGAGAAAAATGGCGAGCACAGCAATACCCTCAACATCAAGAAATATGCGCTCAACCTGATTGTCGACCTGGCGCGGATCTACAGCCTGGCGGTCGGTTGCACCCTGACCGGTACCGAGGAGCGTTTCCACTATGCCTGCGAGCACGGCAGCCTGAGCGAAGAGAGCCTCAAGGATATTATCGGTGCCTACCGCTTTATTACTCGGGTACGCTACAGCCACCAGCTTCAGGCGTTGAAGAAAGGCGAAGTGCCGGATAACCATATCTCTCCGGATATGTTCGGTAGCTTTGAGCGCAAGCACCTCAAGGATGCGTTCCGGATCATCGCCGAACATCAGGATGCGGTGAAGCTGCGCTTCGGACAGGCCTAACAAGTAAGGAAAGCCAGAATAATGAAACGTGTGCTGTCGTATTTCAAGCCGCTGAACCGCCTTTCCAGGGGGCAGGCCAAATGGCGTGACACTTATGCTACCCGAGCCAGTGCCGAGCGGGTTGTCAACTTGCTCGGTCCGGGGCTGCCGGCCCCGGACAGCACCTTGCTGGATCTTGATATTCTCTGCCTCGACTTTGAAACCACGGGCCTGAACCCCGGCAAAGATCAGATCCTGAGTATCGGTTATGTCGAGATGCAAAAGGGGATGCTCAACCTCAGCAGCAGTGAAGAAACATTTATCAAGGACAGCTGCGGCATCAATGCCCATACGGCCATTATCAATCAAATTACCCCGGAAATGCTGACATCTGGCCAAGCGCTCGATGAGGCGATGGAAGCCTTGTTTGAAAGGATGGCGGGCAAGGTGGTGCTGGTCCATGGCCTGACGATCGAGAAGTCGTTTCTCGAGCACTATGTGCAACAAAGGGGTGGGATCCCGTTGCCGCCACTATTGTGGCTCGATACCTTGCTGATTGAAAAGATGCTGGTGACCAACCGCCACATGCGCGAAGAAGGGGATTATCGGCTGTCCTCTATCCGTCAGCGCTATGGCCTGCCGGAGTACCCGAGCCACGGGGCGCTGATAGATGCAGTTGCAACGGGGGAGTTGTTGTTGGCATTGATGACCAAGTGCTTCGGTCATAGTTCACCAAGGCTGGAGGAGGTGTATGATCTGCACCACTATGAGCTGACGATGAGTCAGTGAGGCTGTCTCTGCGGGGCCGAGAGTGGCCCTGTTACACCGAAGCGCTATAGATGCTGTAAGCGATAAATAGGATGATAAGAAAAAAAGCCCCCAATGTTGCTTCTACAAGCCTTGTCAGAATGCTTTTCTTGGAAATAAACAATAAATATACAGCGATAAAAATCAAGAATGCCGTCATGTAAGATTCTCTTGTTGTTCGAAAGGCCGCATCCTTGTCGCTTAATACCAATGTCCGATTTCTTGTGTTGGTTGCAATATTTTGCTGCCGCAATTATACATATTGAACGCTGTTTTTAAAGCGGGGTAAGTTATCGCGGTGATCTGTTTTTCACTATAACCACTAGTCAGCGATGACGGCTTTGACGCGCTAGACGGATATCTGGCTTTCTCCTGAAAGTGAGAAACTGACTTATAGTTAAGATGAATTCCGCTGAGTGAGATCGGCTAATGAAATATCGGCCAAGAAGTAGCATAAGGCTTTACCTGCAAGTCATTATGGTGGGGGGGCTGTTCCTGTCCCTGATTGGGTGCGAGAGCAGCACGTTCTCGCGCAGTGATGCCGAGCCGCCGATGAACCGCCACTACATGGAGCTATACCGCACCACGGAAATAATGGACAGGCCTCCACCACAAATCTATCGCTACCCGCGCCCTCCGGTAAGTTGACGTTGCTCGGTATCGGCTACTTGCATTCTTCCATCAGCGGCTACTAATCGGCAGATAAAAAAAGCCCCAGCCAATGGCTGGGGCAAACGGATCAATTAATGTAGTAACTTTGGCAAGTAACTAGCGATACCAACCTAAATAAAAACTTGGTCAGTCTTCTCGGCTGGTATCAAAAAGCAAAAATGATCGACTAAGATCAGAAATTTCATCGGGGGTGAAGCACTTACTGCACCTTGGCAACCGCATCTTTGACGAGCAGGCCCAGTTCGTCCCACTGCTTGTTGTCAATCAGGTCGCCCGGAACCATCCACGTACCACCACAAGCCAGTACCGAAGGAAGGGCTAGGTAGTCATCGATGTTGCCTAGGCTCACACCGCCTGTTGGCATGAATTTAACTGGGTAAACCGCAGTCAGTGCTTTTAGCATAGACACACCGCCAGAAGGCTCGGCTGGGAAGAACTTGAGGGTACGCAGGCCCATCTCCATGGCTTGTTCAACCAAGCTAGGGTTGTTTACGCCAGGAACGATAGCAACGCCTTTTTCCTGGCAGTACTTAACGGTTGTTGGGTTGAAACCTGGGCTTACGATGAAGTCAACGCCAGCGTCAATCGCTTCGTCAACTTGCTCTTTGGTCAGCACCGTACCAGCGCCGATTAGCATCTCAGGGAATTCTTTGCGCATGTTGCGGATTGCGTCGGCTGCCGCTTCGGTGCGGAAAGTAATTTCAGCACAAGGCATGCCGTTGTCTACCAGGGCTTTACCTAGTGGGATTGCGTCTTCAGCGTTTTTGATAGCAATGACCGGAATGACTTTCAGTGCAGCTAGTTTGTCGTTTAGGTTGCTCATAATTCTTTACTCTCACTCAGTGTGTTAAATCGTTGGCATTGCGTCGGCAGGGATCACAGCCCCACGGTACTGGATAACCGTTGATGCAACCTGGTGGCCTGCATGAGCGGCTTGGGTTGCCGAGCCGCCGGTGAAACGCTTGGCTAGGTAGCCACCGCTGAACGAGTCGCCTGCAGCGGTGGTGTCGACAACCTTGTCGGCCACTAGGGCAGGGACAAATACATTCTGCTCTGCGGTGACAACAAGGCAGGCATCTTTACCGCGCTTGATCGTAATTTCGGTCACGCCGGCACCCTGGGTACGTTCGATACACTCTTCTAGCGTTTCATCGCCGAACAGCAGCTGCTCGTCGTCGAAAGTCAGTAGTGCGATGTCAGTTAGCGATAGCATGCGAAGGTAGGCTTCCTGGGCTTCTTTCACACAAGCCCAAAGCTTCGGGCGGTAGTTGTTGTCGAACAACACCTTGCCACCTTTGCCTTTGAAATCTTCCAAGAAAGTAAATAGCTGCTCGCGGCTTGCTGCCGTCAGGATCGCGAGGCTGATACCACTTAGGTAAATCGCATCAAATGCCATCAGGCTATTTAGCAGGTCTGTACTTTGCTCTTGTTCAAGCAGGTATTTAGCTGCTGCATCGCTGCGCCAGTAGTGGAAGCTGCGCTCACCCGTGCTGTCGGTTTCGATATAGTAAAGGCCAGGCAGTTTACCTTCCAGGCGAAGCACCAAGTCAGTACTGATCCCTTCCTTGTTCCAAGCTGCCAACATTTCATCACTGAAGCTGTCGTTACCCAGAGCTGTTACGTAGGTGGTGTTGATGTCCTTGCCCTTGGTCAGGCGGGACAGGTATACCGCTGTGTTAAGGGTATCGCCACCAAAAGTACGGGTTAGTTGGTCATTGGCTTGTTGCAGTTCAATCATGCACTCGCCAAGAATGGCAATGTTCATTGTAGCCATACATACTCCGAAAAAGGGATGGGGATGAGCGCCGGTGGCCCTCCCCCCATCAAGGTAATTACTTCAAAAAGTCCTGACGAACGGGTGAGAACATATCTAGCAGGATACTGCCTTCTTCAAGGGCTACTGCACCGTGAACCGCTAGTTTTTTAGCGATGTACGCATCGCCTTTTTTCAGTACGCGCTTCTCGCCGTCAACTTCCGCTTCGAAGCTACCTTCAACGACGTAACCGATTTGGTCGTGGATATCGTGGGCATGTGGGTGGCCAATCGCCCCTTTGGCAAAGATCAGGTGTACTGCCATCAGATCTTCAGTGTGACCAACGATTTTACGCTGGATGCCGTCGCCTAGATCTTCCCACTCAGTGTTGTTGATATCGAAAAACATTGTGTGATTCTCCCGAAAATAATGTGTTGAAATAATACAATTAAAAATAGGGTACAAAGGTTCAGACTTTGTTGTTATTGGTTAAGCCGTGCTCGTCTCGGCTGTGGCTTCAGGCTTTTTTCTTGAAGCACTCACCAGCAAAATACCGACCGTTAGCACGATAGAGCCACACAAAATAAACAGTCCGCGCCCTGATGGATCATTCGGGATCATAGCCATAGCCAGAATACCAAAGCCAGCTACGCTGATTAGGTTACCCAGCATTGAACGCTGCGCTGTATCTAGCGATTGCTGCTCGTCACCACCAGAAACAAGCGGGGTATTCCAGTTTTCAAATAGTTTCTCTACTTCTTTCTCACGCTCGACCGTTAGGCCTTTGTAGAAGAATTTAGTCATGATGAACCAGCCACCGGTGAACACAACGTGTGCTGCCAGGCTCAGACCAACCACCAGATCACTCCACTCACGCCCTGTTAGCGGTTGCTCGAGGCCAAACAGGCCCTCGATGTGGTGCGCTTTCAGTGCAATACCGAAGATGAAGGAAACCACCCCACCCACAACCAGCGTTGACCAACCAGCCCAGTCAGGCGTCTTGCGGATCCACATACCCAGAAGGACAGGGATCAGCATTGGGAAGCCAATCAGGGCACCGATGTTCAGTACGATATCGAACAGGCTCAAGTGGCGCAGAGAGTTAATGAATAGACCAATTGAAATGATGATGAAGCCCATCATGATAGTGGTCAGCTTACTGACAATAATCAGCTCTTTCTGGTTTGCATGAGGTCGGAAGATCGGCTGGTAGAAGTTACAAACGAAGATACCGGCGTTACGGTTCAGACCAGAGTCCATTGAAGACATGGTTGCGGCAAACATTGCTGACATCAGCAGGCCAACCATACCGGCAGGCATTACATTCTGCACGAAGGCTAGATAAGCGGCATCACCTGCCTTGTCACCCATTGAGGCGTACTGTGCTGCAAAGTCAGGCATGAATGCACTCACGTACCATGGCGGCAGGAACCAGATAATCGGGCCTACAACCATTAGGATACAGGCAAGACCTGCGGCTTTACGCGCATTCTCACTGTCTTTTGCTGCAAGGTAGCGGTAAGCATTGATACCGTTGTTCATGACACCAAACTGCTTAACAAAGATGAATACTACCCAAAGAATGAAAATACTGATGTAGTTTAGGTTGTTACCAATCAGGAAGTTACCCTGGAAGTTGTCAACGATGTTGCCAATACCCCCACCGTGGAAGTACGCTGCAATCGCACAGGTGATAGTTACCGCCATGATGACCAGCATCTGCATGAAGTCAGAGGCAATAACGGCCCATGAGCCACCCGTTACCGCCATCAGCATCAGTACGATACCGGTGAAGATAATGGTCGCTTCCATCGGGATGTTGAAAACGGCCGCCACAAAAATTGCCAAGCCATTTAGCCAAACACCTGCTGAAATCAGGCTGTCAGGCATACTGCCCCAAGTGAAGAATTGCTCTGTGGTTTTGCCAAAACGCATACGGATGGCATCAATCGCTGTCACTACACGTAGTTGGCGGAATTTTGGTGCGAAATACAGATAGTTGAGGAAATAACCGAAGGCATTTGCCAAGAACAAAATAACGACGGCGAAACCATCTGTAAATGCTTTCCCTGCTGCACCGGTAAACGTCCATGCTGAAAATTGTGTCATGAAGGCGGTAGCACCTACCATCCACCATAACATTTTACCTCCCCCCCTGAAGTAATCACTGGTCGAGGTGGTGAACTTCCTGAACATCCACCCGATCGCGATGAGAAATAGGAAATAGGCCAGAACTACGAAAGTATCAATGGTCATCTTTATCAGCCTTAAGTTTATCGAATTGGCGCTAGTGTAATAACTGAAAAGTTATATTGTAATACAAGGTGGGTGTTTTCGTGACCTCAATCAAGTTTATTTTCCGTGCTGCAAAGTGATTTTTGATTTTGTTTGTTTTTTTGTCTTTTGTAATCATGGTCTTATGTTTGTATTTTGATATAGATCAATTCGTGTTTTGAAATGTGATGGCAGTCGAGTTTTTTCAATGCAGTAATGAAATAAAAATCTATTTGTATTATTTTATGCTCATAAAGAGGTGTGGTATACGCTCTAACTTAGAGGTTAATATGAACACAACAATACTGCCCGTGTTACTTTCAAATGAAGAACTTGCTGATTTGCATAAAGAAATCGGTCGCCCTTCATTAATGGGCAAAACGATTGCTAAGCTGCAGGCTGAGCTTGAGCAATATATGGCGCTACCAATGGACGTTCCTGGTCACGGTGAGGCTGGTGGCTATGAGCACAACAAGCACAAGCAAAACTACCAATACATCAACCTTGCTGGGCGTTTGTTCCTGATCACGAAAGATGAGCGTTATGCCGAGTATGCTGGCAAGCTATTGGCAATGTATGCTGACAAATACCTCACCTTTGATTTCCATATCCAGCGCAATACCAACCCTCCGGGTCGTTTGTTCCACCAAATTCTCAATGAGCACATGTGGTTGATGTATGCAAGTTTAGGCTATTCTTGCATCAGTGCGTGGCTTTCTCAGGCGCAGCGTAGCCACATCGTGGAGCGGTTATTCAAGCCGATGCTGGAGATGTTTACCGAAAAGTACGGCCATGATTTTGACCGCATTCATAACCACGGTATCTGGGCGGTGGCGGCTGTCGGGATCTGCGGTATCGCCATTGGTGAGCGCAAGTATCTTGAGATGTCGGTGTTCGGCCTCAATGGTGACGGCGAAACTGGTGGCTTCCTGGCTCAGATCTCCAAGCTGTTTGCCCCTTCTGGTTACTACATGGAAGGCCCGTATTACCACCGCTTTGCGATCCGTCCGCTAGCCGTGTTTGTCGAAGTGCTGCACCGCCACATGCCTGAGTTGGACATCTACAACTACAAAGGCCAGGTGATTAAGCAGACTACCCAGGCCCTTTTGGCTACTGCCTACCCGAACGGGCTGTTCCCGGCGTTGAACGATGCGTCAAAGACCATGGCTATCACAGACATGGGAGTCGTGGTTGCCGTCAGCATGTACTTCAAGCGCTACGGCTTTGATAAGAACTTGCTGGGCATGGCCCAGATCCAAAATCAGGTCTGGATGCACCCGTGTGGCCAGGCCCTTTCCGAAGCGTGTGATGCCGAGGCGACGATCGAACCGCCGTTCTGGCCGAGCGTGGAGCTGAACGAAGGATCAGACGGTACGTGTGGCGCACAGGGCTTCCTGCGTATGAAGGCGAAAGACAAAGACATCTGCCAGCTTTCCATGAACTATGGCCAGCACGGTATGGACCATGGCCATTTCGATACCTTGGGGATCGCTTTCTACAACCGAGGTCAAGAAGTACTTCGTGAATACGGTTTTGCCCGCTGGGTGAATGTTGAGCCGAAATTCGGCGGACGCTACCTGGACGAGAATAAGAGCTACGCCCGCCAGACCATCAACCACAACAGTGTGACGGTGGATGAGGGTTGCCAGAACCAGTTCGATATCAAGCGTGCAGACAGTGTGCACGGCAAGCCGCATTTCTTCATGGGTGAAGGTACCGAGCTGCAGGCGATGAGTGCCTTTGCCGACGAGCATTACCCGGGAATGGGGATGCAGCGCACCGTGATGATGCTGAAATCCGATATGCTGGAGAGTCCACTGCTGATCGATCTGTACCGCCTAACGAGCGATAAACCGCACCAGTACGACTACTCGCACCAGTACCAAGGCCAGATCATCCGTACCGACTTCGAGTACAAGACCAATACCGAGCTCCATCCGCTGGGTGATAACTATGGATACCAGCACCTATGGAGCCTGGCCCGTGGCGAAGCCGGTAGCAATGCGTTGATCAGCTGGCTGCAGGGTAACAGTTACTACACCTGGCTTGGCACCAGCTCAAGCGCTGACAACGAAGTGATCTTCACCCAGACCGGTGCCAATGATCCGCAGTTTAACCTGCGTTATGAAAACAGTTTTATCTTACGAACCACGGGCAAAGACTTGCTGTTCGCCTCGGCATTGGAGACCCATGGTTACTTCAATGAAGCGGTGGAAGCCTCCGTCAATGCCCGTGGCAAGCTTCACCAGATTAAAGTGCTGGCTCACAGCGAGACCGGCTCGGTAGTTGCCATTGAAGGGGAAGGCATCCGCTTCACAGTGATGGTGAGCAACCAGCCTAATGTGACCGACACGACCGAACATCGAATTATCATCAACGACAAGACTTATAGCTGGAAAGGATTCCTTGCTGTTGAGCAGGAGACGAAATAATGACGTATCAACCATTACTGATGAGCTTCGACGAAGCCGCTATCCTTCGTGAAGATCTGGGTAAAGATACCCTGATGGGCAATGCACTGGCCCGTGACATTGCAAAACTGGAAGACTACATCGCAACGGTTGGTATCGAAGTACCTGGCCACGGCGAAGGGGGCGGCTATGAGCACAACCGTCACAAGCAAAATTACATCCATATGGATATTGCCGGCCGTTTGTACCTGATCACCGAGAACGAAGCGTACCGTGATTACATCCGTAACCTGCTGGTGGCCTATGCCGAGGTTTACCCGACGTTGGAGCTGAACGTCAGCCTTGACAGTAATCACCCCGGCCGTATCTTCCACCAGACGCTGAACGAGAACATGTGGATGCTTTACGCGTCTTGTGCGTATAGCTGTATCCACCACACCTTGCCTGATGACGAGCGCCGCCTGATCGAAAACGATCTGTTCCAGATCATGGCGGATATGTTTGTCGACACCTATGCGCACGACTTCGATATCATCCACAACCACGGTCTGTGGGCGGTAGCAGGTGTGGGTATCTGTGGTTACGCTATCCAGAACCTGGACATCGTGGATAAGGCGCTATACGGTTTGAAAGGCGACAGCGTTAGCGGTGGCTTCCTGGCTCAGCTTTCTCAGCTTTTCTCGCCAGACGGCTACTACATGGAAGGCCCTTACTACCACCGCTTCTCACTGCGCCCAATTCAATTGTTTGCCGAAGCGATTGAGCGTCGTCAGCCTGAGGTGGGTATTTTTGCCCATAAAGATGGCGTGATTAAAACAACCAGCTACGCGGTCATGTCAACGGCATTCCCGGACGGTACGCTACCGGCTTTGAACGACTCGTCTAAGACCATGGACATCAACGATGAAGGCGTTCTGATCAGTACCAGTGCTTGTTTCGGTCGCTACGAAGAAGACGCCAACCTACTGGCGATGGCTGCTCACCAGAAAGATGTGTGGGTGCATATATCGGGTAAGAAACTGTCTGACGCGGTAGCGAAAGAAGCGTCTATCCCTGCATTTAACTGGGGTAGCCTGTTTGTGACTGATGGCCCTGAGGGCGACAAGGGTGGCCTGACTATCCTGCGTCACCGTGACAGTAAAGATGAAGATACCATGGCCTTGCTCTGGTTCGGCCAGCACGGCTCAGATCACCAGTACCA
This sequence comes from Photobacterium sp. DA100, assembly GCF_029223585.1. Lineage (NCBI taxonomy): Bacteria > Pseudomonadati > Pseudomonadota > Gammaproteobacteria > Vibrionales > Vibrionaceae > Photobacterium > Photobacterium sp. DA100. Next base: position 2,108,231 of record NZ_CP119424.1, read on the forward strand.
CTCGGCACTGGATCACGGTCACTACGACGGCCTGCACCTGAGCATATTCAACAAGGGCCACGAAACCCTGCACGACTACGGTTTCGGTCGCTGGGTAAACGTTGAGCCTAAGTTCGGTGGTCGCTACATTCCCGAGAACAAGAGCTACTGCAAGCAAACTATCGCTCACAACACGGTAGTTGTTGACCGCAAGACCCAGAACGAATTCAACACGGCATTGGCAGAATCCCGTAACGGTGAATTGCACTTCTTCAAGACTGAAAACGAAGACTTCCAGGGCATGAGCGGCATCGTACGCGAATACTACGCCGGTGTAGATATGCAGCGTAGCGTGCTATTGGCGAAAGTTGACGGTATCGAAAACCCATTGATCATCGACTTATACCGCTTGAGCACTGAAGACGAGCACGAGTATGACTTCCCAGTACACCACAGGGGCCAGATCATCCGCACCGATTTCGACTACCAGGCAAACGCCAGCTTGAAGCCAATGGGCGAAAGCGATGGCTACCAGCACATCTGGCAAGTTGCGCAGGGCGAAGTATCAGGCAGCTCGCTGGTTAGCTGGTTGCATGACAACTGCTACTACAGCATGGTGAGCTCTGCGGGTAATAGTGGTGAAGTGATCTTCGGTCGCCTGGGTGCCAACGATCCCGACTTCAACCTGCGTTCTGAGCCAATGTTCGTACTGCGCCAGAAAGCGAAATCTCATCTGTTCGCCAACGTGCTGGAAACTCACGGTTACTTTAACGAAGCGGTAGAGGCCTCGGTTGATGCCCGCGGTAAGGTTGCGCGCATTGAAGTGGTTGGTATGGATGATGTAGCTTCTGTTGTTCGCCTGCATCTTGTTGATGGCCAGGCTCTGACCTATGCGGTCTCTAACCAAACTGGCGGTCTGCAAGACGGCAAGCACGAAGTACGCTTCGCTGGCGAGAGCTTCAGCTGGGAAGGCCCTTTCGCACAGCTATAATTTTATGTCATAACAAAAGCCGGGCTCGCGAGTCCGGCTTTTTTACGTTTAAGACCCTGATGCAGAAATGTATCAGGGTTTTGTATTATTAATAGGGTCATGATGGATATGTAAACGAGATCTGTATCACGAAATTGTCAAGTTGTAGCCAATGAATTACGAATTTAGCGCCACGCCGCTTTTGGTATATTGTATTACAAGTTGGGTGATCTTATAATGCAGCCATCAATCGAGATAGCCGTTCCTCAAGTGGCTACCCTGAGACTGACTTATTATAACAATCTACTTCCTAACTTAAGCTTTGCCTTGTCTAACAGCGCTCTAGGACGGAGCGCTTTTTTTAGCTAAATTGCAGGGGCGAGCTTTGTTCGTCACCCCCACCCTTTATTCTGCTATCCGTTAATTGCTGTTTTTTGAAATTGCGTTTTATTATTTTAGGTATAATGTTTTGCAATGTCGATTTTCTTCGCTTATAATGCAGCCATCAATCGAGATAGCCGTTCCTCAAATGGCTACCCTGAGACTGACTTATTATAACAATCTACTTCCTAACTTAAGCTTTGCCTTGTCTAACAGCGCTCTAGGACGGAGCGCTATTTTTTTGCCTGTTTTTCGCCTTCCCGAAATTCTTGTCAAAGGTTTCTCAGCATTCTCTCGGTGTCTCTGTGAGTTGATTCAATCGGATACATTGCCTAGTTGTTACTGAAATGGAGAGAGAGCGATGATTTCTATTTCACTGACCGCTCGGATAGTTGGCTGTTGAGACATCCGTTTGAGATAAGCTGCCAGGTGGGAAAAGTGCAAAGGGGACTTTTTGATAGGCAGTGACCATTCGGCTAGCATGAACAGGAAGAAGTCGCAGGCCGAGAGGCTATCACCTAACAAGTAATCATTGCCTGCCAATTGGTTATCGATGACAGCCAAGGCATCGGCGATGCGTTCATCCTGCGCGGCAACCACGTTGGGAATGGTGTAACAGAAAGTGCGGGGCGAGGCTGGCATTGTTGGGGTAGTAATACAGTTGGTACACACATGTCTCCTTGCTAGCGAGTATTAGCCAAATTGCTCAAACAGTTCGCCAATCACTGGCAGTACAGAGGCTACCAATAAACCGGACATGGATAAATTGAACCACTTACGGTGTGCGGCATTGTTCAAATACCGTTTGAGCCATGAACCGAAATAGAGCCAGATCCCGACGCAAGGAAACGAGATAACCAAAAATGTGCCCGCCAGAGTCAGCGTCTGGGTACTGAACTCACCGCCCGATACGGTGAACGCGGCAATGGCCCCTGTCGCAACCACCCAGGCCTTGGCATTGACCCACTGGAACAAGGCGCCGTTGAGAAAAGTCAGCGGTTCGGATTGCTCTTTTGCCCCAAGGCTGCCCCTTGAACTTGAAATCAGCCATGCCAAATAGAGCAAATACAACACGCCAGAGATTTTGATGAGGGTGTGTAGGCGTGGGAAGAGTTCGAAGACCTGTCCGAAACCCAAGCCGACCAGCAGCAACATGAAGGCAAAGCCGACGCATATTCCGCACAAGACAGGCAGGCTCTTCTTGATGCCAAAGTTAAGGCCTGAGGTCATCACTAAAATGTTATTGGGGCCTGGCGTGGCTGACGATACCACCGCAAACAATATCAAGGAGTATAAATAGTCCATTATTTCCTCGTGGTTGAAGGCTCGGGATGCTTGCCGTACAGGTAAGCGGTGCTCGTGCCGAAGATCCATCTCGGCGAGCCTTTCAATATGAATAAAAGTGAATAAAAGGTAAAGCCAAACTGGACTATAAGGGCCGTTTTTGCGGCCGGGACGAAAGTCATTACAAGATAAATGTCAGCGCCCCGTATCGGCCGAGGCGCTGTTCGGTAGTTAAATGCCTTCAAGTGCTTCCAGGGACTCTGGCAGGATCTGGCCGCCGTCGACCACGATAGTCTGTCCGGTAATGTAGCCCGCCTCATCGGAGGCAAAGAACAGCGCGGTATTGCCGATATCCTCGACATTGCCCAGGCGGTTGAGCGGAATAGAGGCGGCCATGGTATCGAGGTACTCCTGACCGAGATCCTGCAGGCCCTCGGTATAGATATTCCCCGGCATGACGGCATTGATGGTGATGCCTGAGCGGGCCAGCTCGATGGCTGCGGTTTTGACAAAGCCGAGCTGGCCGGCTTTCGAGGCTCCATAGTGAGACCAACCCGGGAAGCCGGTAATCGGACCGGTAATGGATGAGGTGACGATGATCCGCCCCTTGCCCTGCGCTTTCATTAACGGAGTAACCGCCTTAACGCTCAGGAATAGGCTCTTGAGATTGGTGTTCATCACCTGATCCCAGTTTTCTGGTTCCATATCGCTCAGGCGGGCTTGCGGGAAGATCCCGGCATTGGCACACAACACATCAATACGGCCATATTTTTCCCTGACATGCTCTGCCATTTGCTGCATCTCCTGCCAGTTGCTGACGTCAGCCAAGATGTATTCGGCGTTCAGTCCCTGCGCATTTAGCTCTGAAATGGCTTGTTGCGCGGCTTCCTCACCACGGGCAACGATAACCACATTGGCCCCCTGGCGGGCAAACACGCGGGCAATACCCTTGCCGATCCCCTTGCTTCCGCCTGTGACGATAACTGTTTGTCCTTTGATTGGGCTGAGCATGATGTACCTTCTCCTAAGATTTGCGATGTGTTATGGGGAGGTATAATAATGCGGTGTTGGTATAATTTTTTATGCTTGATTGTAAGAAATTTTATACATCTGCACCTGTCCCAAATTTATGTAATCCGGTCTGGTTGTTTTCACAGATTCGAGCGCTGTATGACGAGGCAATCGCAGTCACGTGAGGTAAGTGGGGCTGGTAATAAAGGCGCGAGATGGCAAAGGAAATGTTGCCCGTATATATCCAAGCGGCTTGGGGCGCCACTTGGATATATACCGTTGAAAACTATTAGCGAGTTAGGCCACTTCGCTTGGCAGGCGGTGTTTTTCTTCCTGGAGCAGGAACTGAGACGCTGCTCGGGCCTTGTCGGCATTGCCAGCCATGATCGCGTCATAGATAGCACGGTGTTCATTGATGCAGACACCACCGTCTTTGGATGAGTGGTGAATGAAGCTCATGAAGATGGTTGCCAACACATTACCGAACGGCAGGTAGAAGTCGTTACCGGTCGAGAAGAAAATCAAGCGGTGGAAATGCATATCCACTTCTGCCCAGCGGGCTTGGTCGAAGTCGTCGGCAATCTCGCACATCTGCTGGAATGTCTCAGACAGCTCGATACGTTGCTCAGCGGTGGCATGGCGGGCTGCTAGCGCGCAGGCTTCTGGCTCGATGGCTTTGCGTAGGCCGAGGAACTGGTGGTAGAAGACTTCGGCGTTTTGCAGGCCTTCCATCCATTCCAGTAGTTGTGGATCGAGGAAGTTCCAATTCAGGCGGTCAACTACTTTGGTACCAATTTTAGGTTTTGACTCAAGCAGACCTTTCGAAGTCAGAAGCTTAACGGCTTCACGCAGTGCCGTACGGCTAATGCCGAATTGTTCACAAAGCGTCATTTCGCCAGGGATCACTTGTCCTTGCTCAAGCTGGCCAGAGAGAATGCGACGGGCGATTTCGCGGGCGACCTGAACATGCAGGCTGCGTTTGGATCCCGCGATCGCGGTAAAACTAGAAGACATGTTAATCCTTGGTTCAATAACTATATGTATGACTATATGACTACAGTATACTGGATTTAGACTGTTTGCCTGAGTAGTTTTGCGTATTTCAGGCAAAAAGCCGACTTTCGTCGGCCTTTTATCGTAATAAACTTTGCCGCTAGGGGCAATTTTTAGCTCAAAAAACAGTTCATAAGCGGAAGCTGGAGCTGTTGATCAGAAGCTGTAAGTAATGCCCACCCGGCTGCGTAGCTCACGGGTATCGCTGGCATCTTTGCGGTTGTAGTTCACGTCACCAAACTCTACGTAAGGGCTCCATGCCCCCGGACGGTAACGGATACTGATGTTGTTTTCGTAGTTGGTGTCTTTACCATCGTACAAGTCGTAACCCTCGGCCTTGTAGTAGTTCATCTCTAGTCCAAACTGCCATTGGTCGATACGGTAGCCAACATTACCCGTTACCCGATGTCGCTTATCGGTGCTGTTGCCGTTGCTATAGGTTTTGAAGTCGTGGCGGTAGCGGCCGCTCAGCGTTAGGCCCTCAACATTATCGAAGGCATAAGTCAGTCGAAGCTGGGGCTTATAGGTCATGCCGCTGCTGCGGCCTTCAATTGGCATACCCGGCTGCAGGGTCCAGTTGCCGTTACGGAAGCGGTATCCCCAGTCGAATTCCCAGCCATTGTTTTGTAAGTCTTCCATAAACTTACCATCTGCACCTTTAAATTTCAGTTCACCACTGAAATAGAGGTTACCGATGCTTTCGTTAATTTTGACACGGCTTGAGTGCTGTTCTGACTTGCCTCTGTATTCGTGGCGGAAGTCGATAGAAGCCGCGCTGACCTGGCCTGCAACTAAGGCTGAGCCAATAAGTAGCATCAGGGAAGAGTGTTTGAACATAGTGTTTATTCCTGAATTGTAGAGCGTTATCGAAAAAGTAATACAATAGTATTGTTTGTATTTTTGTCGTCAATGAAGGGTTGGAGATATTTGTGATCATGATCTTGGGTGATTTTGATCACGGTTTTTGTTTTTATCTATATAATTCAGCGTCTTGTTTTGTTTTGTGGTGTGGTTTTTATATTGTTCATAAATTTATTAAACGTGAAACTGATCATAAAAAGTATGATTTTTGTGTTTTTTAAATAATTTTTTTTCGCCTTTGTTTACTTGTATTGTGGTTTTATTGCCATGATTTATAAGGGTTATTTTATTTGTGTTATTTTTTATTGGTAATTCTTCGTGATCAATATCGCGATTAATGAATATTGTAGTACAAGATATGATGCGGAGTTTTTATAGTATTAGCAAATTAATACACAAAAGGACTTTTACGATGGATCTCAATACCATGATCGTCGGCATCTACTTCCTGTTTCTGATTGCAATTGGATGGATGTTCCGGACATTTACCAATACCACCAGTGATTATTTCCGGGGAGGAGGCAGCATGCTGTGGTGGATGGTGGGCGCTTCGGCCTTCATGACCCAGTTCAGCGCTTGGACGTTTACCGGTGCGGCCGGTAAAGCCTATGATGACGGTTTCGCGGTTGCGATTATTTTCCTGGCCAATGCCTTCGGCTACCTGATGAATTACCTGTATTTCGCACCGAAGTTTCGTCAAATGCGCGTAGTAACAGTGATCGAAGCGATTCGCCTGCGTTTTGGTAAGCACAATGAGCAGGTGTTTACCTGGTCAGGCATGCCTAACAGTGTGATCACCGCGGGTATCTGGCTGAATGGTCTGGCAATTATCGCATCGGGCATTTTCGGTTTCGATATGACCATGACCATTATCCTGACTGGCCTGGTTGTACTGGTGATGTCGGTAACCGGCGGTTCATGGGCGGTTATTGCTTCTGACTTCATGCAGATGGTGATCATCATGGCGGTAACGGTGACCTGTACTATCGTTGCGGTTATCCAGGGCGGCGGTGTTGGCGAGATCGTCAGCAATTTCCCACTGGAAGAAGGTGCTTCTTTCGTATCGGGTAACAACCTTAACTACCTAAGCATCTTTGGGATCTGGGCATTTTTCCTTTTCTTCAAGCAGTTCAGTATCACCAACAACATGCTGAACTCATACCGTTACCTGGCGGCCAAAGACTCTAAGAACGCGAAGAAAGCCGCATTGCTTGCATGTATCCTGATGACCATGGGCCCATTAATCTGGTTCATGCCTTCTTGGTTCATCGCTGGTCAGGGTGTTGATCTTATGGCGCAATACCCAGAAGCAGGCTCTAAAGCCGGTGACTTTGCTTACCTGTACTTCGTACAAGAATACATGCCAGCGGGTATGGTGGGACTGCTGATCTCTGCGATGTTTGCCGCGACCATGTCTTCGATGGACTCGGGCCTGAACCGTAACTCAGGGATTTTCGTTAAGAACTTCTACCAGCCAATCCTTCGCCCTAACGCGCCTGAAAAAGAGCTGGTGGTGGTCTCTAAGCTAACCTCCACGGTCTTTGGCATCGCGATCATCCTGGTTGCCCTGTTTATTAACTCGCTGAAAGGCCTGAGCCTGTTTGACACCATGATGTATGTCGGTGCGTTGATTGGCTTCCCGATGACCATCCCTGCCTTCTGTGGCTTCTTTATTAAGAAAACACCGGACTGGGCTGGCTGGGGTACGCTGGTTGTCGGTGGTATCGTGTCTTACTTCGTTGGCTTCGTTATCACGGCCGACATGGTTCAGAACTGGTTCGACCTTGAGCCGCTGACTGGCCGTGAATGGTCTGACTTGAAAGTGGCTATCGGCCTGATCGGTCACCTGATTTTCACCGCCGGTTTCTTCATCCTATCAACGGTGTTCTACAAACCGCTATCGGATGAGCGCCAGAAAGACGTTGACCGTTTCTTCAATAACCTGGCAACACCGTTGGTCTCAGAATCTACCGAGCAGAAGCAATTGGATAACAAGCAGCGTCGTATGCTTGGCTCGCTGATCGCAGTCGCTGGTGTGGGAGTGATGGCGATGTTTGTGCTGCCTAACCCATTCTGGGGCCGAATGATCTTCGTGCTGTGCGGGGCAATTGTCCTGGGTGTTGGCTTGCTGCTGGTGAAGGCGGTGGATAGCAGCGTTGAAAACAATGCCGAGTTGGCAACCGAACAAGACTAGGGAGCGAATATGTTGAAACGTACACTAACTTCATTGGCCATAGCCGGCGCCTTGTTTGCCGCTCCAGTGTTTGCCCTAGACGGTACGCCAAGCACGGTATTTTTCGATGCCGATCTGATTGCTGAAAGCAAGGCGCGTATTCACAACGATACGGCAACAAAGGAGGCCCAGGCGAGTTACCAGCGCCTGCTGGACGAAGCGGAAGCTGCGATGAAAGTGGGTTTGCTGTCGGTGACCGACAAGACCCTGATGCCACCAAGCGGTGACAAGCATGATTACTTCTCTATCAGCCCATACTGGTGGCCGAACCAAAAGACAGAAGATGGCTTGCCATGGGTCCGCCAGGACGGTAACACCAACCCGGACTCGAAGACCGATGCGACAGACTCTGTCCGTATCGGCCTGTTCACCCGCTCGGTGCGCGCTCTTGGTGTGGCGTACTACTTCTCCGGTGAGGAAAAGTACGCCGAGCAGGCTGCAGAGATGCTTCGCCATTGGTTCATCAACCCTGAAACGCGGATGAACCCGAACATGCGCTACGCCCAGGCCGTGCCGGGCGTCGATGACCAGCGCCGAAGCGGCATGATTGACTCGCGCAGTTTCTCGGATCGCCTGGTTGATGCATTGGCACTGATTGAACTGTCGGAGCACTGGACCGAGCAGGACGATACCGCCATGCGCGCCTGGCTGGGTGACTTCCTTGACTGGTTGATCACCTCCGAGCAGGGCACCGCCGAGCACTTTGCCCCGAATAACCACGGGACTTGGATGCAGGCCCAAATTGCCGGTATCGCTTACTACCTTGGCCGTGAAGATATCGCCAAGATGGCTGTGGCCCAGACCAAGTGGCGGATCCGCGAACAGCTAGATAGCAAGGGCACACAGCCAGAAGAGCTGGCACGTACCCGTGGCTACCACTATAGCTACTTCAACCTGGATGCCATGGCCTATTTGGCACAGCTTGGCGACAAGTTGGGGGTGGATATCTGGAACCATGAATACCGCGGTCGCAGCATGAAGTCGGCGATAGATTACGTGGCGCAGTACCAGCGTCTCGAAGACTGGCCGCACCCTGACAACGATGTGAAGAAGGGCCGCTTCCAGACCTACCGCATGCTGACGGTCTACCGCAAGGCTGATTTGGCCTGGGGCACCGACTACTACGATCAGGTCATCGACAAGATCGGCTTTGGCAATGCCGAGCTGAATAACCTGTCACAGGTTTGGGCCGAGCGGGACGCGTACCTGCTGTATCCAAAACTGTAAACCCTCTCCGTGAAACACCCGGGCGGCAATTACGCCGCCCGGCACAAGGAAAACACCATGAAAAAACAAACGCCTATCGCGATGGCTTTGCTGGCTGCGCTGTCTTTTCACGCCCATGCCGCTTCGCCGACGCCGGTTCAGTTGCCGGAGACGGCGGTTGTAAAGCCTATCGCCGAGGTTTCACTACAATCGCTGACGGCTGAACAGCTGGTTGCCGCCCAAAGTCGTGAGCCGGTCGATGCCAGCAAGGTCGAGGTTGCGGATAACGCGGCCGCAGAGGCTTTGAAGCAGCTGCTGGAAAATGCCAAGCCGGGTGAGGTGATCACTATTGCCCCGGGCCGTTACGCCAACCTGGGTGTGATTGAACTGACAGCGGATGGCATCACAGTGAAAGCTGAGCAGCCGGGCACAGTGCTGCTGACGGGCTTGGTCCAGCTGGTTGTCAAAGGCGATGACATCACCTTGGATAGCCTAGTGTTTACCGAGGGTGGCCCGGCAGAGCGCTTTGGTGGCGTGCGCCTGGAAGGGATGCGCAATACCCTGCAGAACTCGACCTTCTACTACTTCAATGATGATTACGAGTACCAGCCGGACGAGCGACGCAGTGAGTACCCACGTTACCTATGGGTATCGCTATGGGGCAAAGATGGCAAGGTAATTAACAACCGTTTCGAAGGCAAGCACAAGCGCGGTACCCTGATCGGTATTCAGAAGAACATTGACGATCAGGCGGATAACCACCTGATCGAAGGCAATATCTTCTACTCGCAGAAAAAGAACCGCTACAACGAGCTGGCGATTGAAAAAGCGGTACGCTACAACGGCAACAGCTGGGAGGCGATCCGGATCGGTGATTCTAAGAGCAGCCAGTGGCCGTCACGTACCCAATTCGTCAACAACCTGCTGGTGGACTCGGACGGTGAGCGCGAGCTGATCTCGGTCAAATCAGGCGAGAACCGCATCGCGGGTAATACCATATTCGAGAGCGCGTCGATGATCTCCCTGCGCCACGGCAAGGCCAACGTGGTGGAGAACAATGTGATCATTGGTAACAACAAGCAAGATACCGGTGGTATCCGTATCTACGACGAAGATCATGTGGTTCGCAATAACTACCTGGTTGGCTTGCGCGGCTCGGGCGGCCAGATCGCCGGTAATGCCGATGTTCGCGGTGGCGTGGTGATCAACACCGGCATTATCGATGTGAAGAACAACGAGCAGCTTGACCAGGAAGTCAAAGGCAAAGAGCTGAACAAGCAGTGGACGCCGAAGAACGTCATGGTAGAAAACAACACCATGGTTGATGTGGAGTTCGGAATGGTTCACGGCAACCAGGGCCACCGTGTCAGCCTGTTCGATAACAGCCAGGTCGAGACTATCTTCACCGGTGATCACATTAGGTTCAGCAGCAACGTGGTGTTCAACCTGGATGAAACATTGCAGGCAATGCGAGCCGACCCTGCCACACCTCTGACCAACCCAACTTACAGCGATGAGGTTTATTACGGCCAGGTACACGGTGTTGACGGGGTGCCCGCAGGTGTTTCTCAGCACAAACCCACCTACACCAAAGTCGGCGATTTTTACCAGTTCGCTGGAGGCGGGGCGGATGTCTCGAAACTGCACGTGCTGACTGCCGACGAAATCGGTCCAAGCTACCGTCTGCAGGGTGTACCGCAGAACTAGTTTCACCGTTTACTGGTTTGACGTTTGTCCAATTGACGTAGTTTGCCCGGGTACTTTCCAAGCAAGTGCCCGGGCTTTTCTATTTTCTGTTCTGCAGCGCCCATCGTCCGAAAAGTACAAGTGATTGGATTTTCTGTCTATGTCGCTTTGGCTTGGGCTGGTTAACAATGAATACATGCTCAACACAATACAAAATCAACAACATCCAATATCAATAAATCAGCTCTAGGAAGGAACAAACTATGCCTATTCAACAACAGTTTCGCGATGCCATGTCTAACCTTGCCGCAGCCGTTAATGTGGTGACCTCGGGAGGGGAAGCGGGCACCGTCGGCCTGACAGCGACAGCTGTTTGTTCGGTAACCGATAGTCCTGCTACGGTGTTGGTGTGTGTAAACCGCAATAGCGCCTCCAACCAGATCTTCAAAGACAATGGCCGTATCTGCGTGAATGTTTGTGCTGCCGAGCACAAGGACATGTCGATGCACTTTGCCGGGATGACCGGCTTGGCAATGGAAGACAGGTTTCAGCTACCGGGCTGGGAGATCAACCCGCATGGGGTGCCAGTTCTGACCGATTCATTGGCGACACTGGAAGGTAAAATAAAAACTGTCAGCGAAGTGGGCACTCACAGTGTGTTTTTTGTCGAAGTTGAATCCATAACGACTTCCGAGAGCGATGCGCTGGTGTATTTCTCCCGGGAGTTCAAGTCAGTTGAAGCGACACGGAAGATGCCGGAAGTGGCCTAACTGTCGTTTTTTCAGTTTGCACTTTAGCGAAAACAGGCAGCGACCCTTTGTCGGTATAGAGGGTGGCTGCCTGTATATGATTAGAACTTAAGGCCAACCGTGACGGCGATCTGATCTGGCTCGTAACGGTACCTGCCGACATCCAACTTCAGTACTTCATTGGACACGTTGATGTAGAACAGATCGGCGGTCAGGCGCATACCGATACCGTAATAGGTATTGGTATCGCTATAGCTTGTTGAAGAACACTGATTGTATGAACACCACCTGTCATCTTCAGTGGTGCGGTGGAAGCCGAGTGATACATAAGGCTTTAATGACACGCTTGGGCTAAGAGGAAAAGCATAACCGAGATCGGTGCCAAATTTAATGGTGCTGTAATCAACCGAGCCGCGCTGGTAACCATAGTAATCATAACCAGATTCTTCATAGGAAAGGTTGAATCCGACAATGCGGTTGACATCGTACCCTCCCTCAAGCTTGAAGCCAGTATCGGTATCGATATAACGGTCTGACAGATAAGAAATTCCCAAGCCAACACGTGGCCCCTGATAAGCGTTAGGGCCGCCATTGTGGTAATGGTGGTGCGTGTGGTAGCTAGGGCTATGGTGGGCACTGGCCACCATTGGAGCTGTCGTTAGCAGTGTTAAGGCTGCAGTTGCGAATAACTTTTGCATCATTGGTCTTACTATATTATTTGGGGGCGGGAGGATTATGGAGTTAACGGTGCAATTTGTAATTAGCGAACGAAGTGAAATAACATAAAGCTGACAAAAGCCGACACTTTCGAAGCATTTGGCTGCTAATTTGCGTTAAATGTAAGTAAGTGTTTCAGTTCCGGCTTTGGATGAGAGTGCAGTCTATTTCACAAAGCTTTGTCATAAGCTTCCGGTTGACTATGAAGAGAGGGGGCGATGAGGGAACGAGTGGGTGCACCTGGATAGGTGACGACGGTATTTCTCCCCATCTGTTTGGCTTGGTACAAGGCTTGATCAGCCCTTGATACAAGAAAACAGAATGATAATAAAGTTCAGCGTTCTTATATCGAGCGTAAACATATCCATGTCCAATACCCACTCCTACTTTTGGGTAATAGGATCATAGAGCACTGTTAATATTATTCTCAACAACTGGCGTGAAGTGAGAATGTCATCACTTTATATTGCTTTTGTGTCTGTGGGATCAGCCAGGCTCTATGTCTGCTCCTTGGTATCAATCAGCGCATTAAGCAAGGAAGATAGCTGGCGGTATTTCTCTTCGCCGAGTTTGGCTTTGAGTTGAACATACTGCGCTTCTATTTGGGGGCGCAGGCTATCGACCAGTGTTTTTGCTTTCTGGGTGAGGTGGATATAGTACTTGCGGCCATCAGAAGCGGACTTCTTGCGCTGTACGTAGCCCATTTTCTCAAGGCGATTAATGATTCCTGTCAGGCTCGGGCCAAGGATGCAGCACTCGCGGGAAAGGGTTGAGAAATCAATTTCACCAAGCGTATCGAGCACCCGCATCACACGCCATTGCTGCTCGGTGATTTCATTATCCGCCAAGATTGGGCGGAAGTAGTCCATGGATACATCCCTTGCGCGAATCAGCTGCAGGGGAAGCGAGTCTTCGTACTTAGTCACAATATAACCTTCTAGCCGTTACCGTGTTGTCGGAAATTATTATTTTTTTCAGACACATAATCACAATATAAATCAAAGTACCGAAAAGCAGTATACCCAAGTGACTTCAAGTTGCAGGTTTCAGAAGCGATTTTGATTTAGAGCCACTGGCTACAAATCACTGCCTTGTATTCATTCAAGTCATTCTCGCTGAACCAAGCAGCTTACAGTGACTTGGGTATAATAGTATGTTGCTCTTATCTTTTCCTCCAAGAAATTGACCTGTACTCCTTTGGGTATAGCAGAGCTCGGAAACAATGCGGGCTTGCTGCTAGGCAATGAGCCCGCCGTGAATGCAGCCGCTAGGCGTATAAGATGCTCGGTAGGAACAGTACGATGGCAGGCATCAATACAATGAGCGCAAGTCGCACCATGTCTGCCACCCAGAAGGGGAATACCCCTTTGAAGATGGTGGCGGTGTTGATGTCCTTGATAAGGCCGGATAACACAAACACATTGAGTCCGACCGGTGGGGTGATCAAACTGATTTCAGTGACTACCACCACCACGATACCGAACCAGATTGGGTCGAAGCCAAGTTCAACCACCACTGGGAAGAAAATCGGCACAGTCAGCAGCATCATCGACATACTTTCGAATACGCAGCCGAGAATGATGTAGACCAATATGATCAGGCCCAGCGCCATCATAGGAGACACGTTTACCGCCTGGATCATCTCAATCAGGGCCGTCGGTAACCCAGCTCGGTTGATGAAATTAGATAGGATCAGGGCGCTGATCACCACCGCAAACAATGAAGCCGACGTCTTGGCGGTATCGACCAGGATCTCGCGTAAAATGGCATAGTTGAGCTGGCGGCGGTAGGCGGCCAGGGCAAAGGCTCCTGTCGCACCGATCCCGGCAGCTTCGGTTGGGGTAAAGGCGCCGATATAGATCCCGCCCATGACCAGTACAAACAGTGAAATAGTCGACATGATCCCTTTAAGGGCGATAAAGCGTTCTCTCCAGCTGACGCGCTCGCCAGGAGGGGCACTGTCAGGGTTGCGGAACACCACCCACTGTACCGCCATCAGGTAAAGGACGATACCGATGAGCCCGGGGATAAAACCTGCTGCGAATAATTCGCGGATACTGCTTTCCGTTAGTAGGCCGTAGATCACCAGCATCACGCTTGGTGGGATCAAAATGCCCAGGGTACCTCCGGCCGCAATGGAGGCGGCAGCCAATCCGTCCGAATAGCCGAATTTGCGCATTGGTGGCATGGCTACTTTCGACATGGTGGCGGAGGTAGCCAAGCTGGAGCCGCAAATAGCGGAGAAGCCACCGCATGCCAAGATAGTCGACATCGACAGCCCGCCCTTGCGGTGGCCGACAAAGGCATTACAGGCGCGATAGAGTTCATTGGACAATCCTGCCCGTGTCACCAAGTTACCCATCAGGATAAACAACGGGATCACCGATAGGCTGTAGTCTTGTCCGGTATCGATGATGCGGCGGGCTGCCATCGACATCGCTGCGTTCCAGTTGTAGTCGTTGAGATACCAGAACCCAAGGAAACCCACCACGCCCATAGCAAAGGCCAGTGGCAAACGGAGGAAGACAAGGGCAATCAGAACCGTAAAGCCAATAATTGATTCAATCATTTAAACCCCCTTGCTTTCGGTGTTCAGTGATTGGGAGGCGGATGAAGGCAAGAACAGGGTCTTGCCATAGACAAGAGCATTGAAGAAGGTCAGGATGCCGCCGACAAACCCGGTAATGGAAATCAGGTAAGTGACATAGCCAAGAGGCAGCTCAAGAATCTCCGTGACCTCTTCATACTCCATGGAGCGGCCAGCCAGTTTCCAGTTCATCATCGCAACCAGTATCAGTGAGCAGGCGCAGATCAGGTTGATCACCACCTGGCGCAGACCCACCCAGCGCTGGGGGAAGACGTTGTCGAGCAAATCGACACAGATGTTTTCTTCCTGCCACGATACCAATGGAAAGGCCATGAACACCATTACTGCCAGTAATACCTCGATCATCTCGGTAGAGCCGATCAGCGGACTGCTGAAGAAGAAGCGCCCGACCACGTCAACAAAGGTGATCACCATCATTAGCATCAGGCTGAGAGCGGCAAGGGCCTCCAACCCTCGCCGAATCGCCTTGGAAACTCTTGAGCAACTCATAGCTTACAGTCCTCGTTCAAGCTCTTTGTAGAAGTAGTTGTAGGCCGCTTCGCCGTCTACCTTGCGCTGCTTGGCCGATTTGTACCATTTGTTTACCAAAGGCTCGGTCGATTTTTTCAGCTCGGCAACCATCTCTGGTGTTGCTGGAGTGAAGGTGTGGCCGCTGGCGATACCGGCTTCATAACCGACGTTGTCCATGTCATCCCACATCTTGCCGAACAGGCGAGACAGCTTTTCGCCCGAGACGTTGCGGATGGCTTCCTGATCGGCTTTCGATAAGCCCGACAGGGTGTCGCGGTTCATGACGATGGCAAAACTGCCACGGAAGATCCCGCCCGGGTAGACGGTGGTGTTGTCGGCCACTTCGGCCAGGCGGAAAGAAGCAAGGGACTCATAAGGTAGGTAGGTGCCGTCGACCACGCCTTGGGAAATAGACTCATACACTTTGGTGGTTGGGGTGAACACCGGCGTAACCTTCATGTCTTTGGCAATATCAGAGATCACGCCGCCACCAACTCGCAGCTTCTTGCCTTTGATATCGTCCAGCGTTCTAACCGGCCCTTTGGTGATCAGTTGGCCGGGACCGTTAACACTCAAAGCCAGCACTTCAACACCGCGGTGTTCGCGGCCTTTCTTCAGGTAGGCTTCGAAGGTGCGCCAGTAAGCTTGCGAGATCAGCTCAGAGCTGGCGTAGTCAGAGAAAGTGGGAATTTCAGGTAGTTGGGTAAGCTTAAAACGTCCTGCCTTATGGCCGTGGTAAATCCAGGTCACTTCACCGATCCCATCGGTAACCACATCAATCTGGGTTTGCGGAGGGGCAAGGTCATATTCCACCTTTACTGTTACTCGGCCTTCAGTGGCTTCTTCAACCCATTCCCCCCACGTCGGCCAGACAACTTTATTGATACCGTGGTTTGGCGAACCCCAAGTGCTGATCTTGATTGTTTTTTCAGGGGCGGCTTGCACGGCATAAGTGGAAAACATCATTAGTGCAGCGGTGGTCATGGAGGCAATTTTGGTTACACGCATAACAAGATTCCTTTAGTTATGGATGATAAGTAGTGCTCACTGGGTGAGTCGTTATTGGACTTTAGTTAACATATTAACTACTTCGCCAAAAAGCAAAGGCGTTGTTAATGGGGTGTGTCTATTTCCTGTTGTTCTGTTAACTGGATCAATGATTCGAAAATAAAATCACTCCCGAGATTATTTTCTGGGTTGCTTGATTAATGACCAGTCTGTAAATACCTTCTGCAAATGTGATCTTTCCTGCAATTTGTATGTAACGAGATTTGCGTGACAAATTAAATTACAGTTGGCTTTGTTGTTATGATTCTGTTTTTGATGGTTTTTTTTGTTTTATGTCTGCGCGGCTTGAATTGCTGGACATTAGTTAACATATTAACTAATGTATTTAACATGTTAATTAGTTGCTAATTGCTTTCCCTGACAGCATGACCGAGAGCGAGGGATGTTGGCAATCAGCCAGCCAGAAAAAGGAACGCGAAATGTTAACGGAAGATCAAATTCATGTGGCGGCGGAACGATTGTATAAAGCAGAGAAAGGGCGGGAGCAGATCCCGGCACTAACCCTCGACTACCCAGAGATGAGCATGGATGACGCCTACCGTATTCAGAGCCGTTGGGTGGAGCGAAAAATCCGTGAGGGGGCTGAAGTAAAAGGTTACAAAATTGGCCTGACATCGCGGGCGATGCAGATGGCGGTCAATATTGACCAGCCAGATTATGGCGTACTGCTTGATGACATGTTCTTCCCTGACGGTGCCCAAATTCCCGCGGATGACTTTCTCGATCCGCGTATCGAGGTAGAGCTGGCCTTTATTCTTAAGGACAAGCTCGAAGGCGACAATATCACCATTTTCGATGTACTCAATGCGACGGATTATGTGGTGCCAGCGCTGGAGCTGATTGCAGCCCGTTGCTACCGAACCGATCCGCAAACCGGCTATACCCGCAAGGTGTACGACACTATCGCTGATAATGCGGCCAACGCCGGCATCATTCTTGGCGGCCGTCCTATCAAACCCACTGAGCTCGACTTGCGCTGGGCCGGCGCGATGCTTTACCTCAATGGCCAAATTGAAGAAACCGGCCTCGCCGCTGGCGTGTTGGGCCATCCTGCCAATGGGATCTGCTGGGTGTGCAAGCGCTTTGCACCGCACGGTGTCTCGCTTGAGCCGGGCCAGGTGATCTTGGCGGGCTCCTTTACCCGTCCGGTGGCGGTCAAAGCCGGTGACAGTATTCATGCTGACTTCGGCGCGCTCGGCGGTATCTCGGTCAAGTTTGTCTAGGGGGCAGTGCGCTAATGAGTAATCAACTACCTAAAAACGCGTTCAAGCAAGCTCTCACCCAAGAGGCACCGTTATGGGGGCTGTGGCTTGGCCTACCCGATACCAGTTGCGCAGAAATCTGCGGTGGCAGTGGATTCGACTGGGTGTTGATCGATGGCGAGCACGCCTCGTTCGACCTTACAGGTATCAAATACCACCTGCAGGCGCTGGCGCCGCATCCGACGTCGGCCATTGTACGGGCTGAAGATGGCAACCCGACCTTGTTAAAACGTTTGTTGGATATCGGTGCCCAGACTCTGCTGGTACCTATGGTGAATAATGCTGAGCAAGCCAAGCAGGTGGTGCAATCAGTGTATTACCCGCCAATGGGGCAGCGCGGTATCGGCAGCGCCCTGGCAAGGGCGTCGCAGTGGAACCGGATCCCCAACTACCTGCATCAGGCCAATGAGGAGATTTGTCTGCTGGTGCAGGTGGAAACGGTTGAGGCGATTGAAAATATCGAGGCTATCGCGGCAGTGGAAGGGATTGATGGCATTTTTATCGGACCGTCGGATCTCAGCGGCTCGATGGGGCATATCGGCAACCCGGGACATCCGGATGTGGTGGCGGCTATCGATCATGCCATTGAGGTGATCAACCGTGCCGGCAAAGCAGTGGGGATTTTGTCACTGAACCCGACGCAGGCGAAAGGGTATGTCGAACAAGGGGTGAAGTTCATCGGTGCTGGGGTAGACACTTTGTTACTACGTCATGGCGCAGAAGGGCTAGTCAAGACATTGAAAGACAAGGACAGCGACACTGGCACTGAAGCGGCTGCCGTTGCCAACGTGTACTAAGAATCGCGGGGTTGAAAAGGAAGATATGGAAAAGATGTTTAAAGGCAAAGTGGTGTGTGTTGCGCTCAACGATAGTGAGCAACGCCAAGTGATGGCCGGGCAGTTTAATGAACCGCCTTACAAGGCGCCACCAACACAACCAGTGCTGTATTTCAAACCAAGGAATACCTGGAATAACGAATCTGAAGCAGTGGCGTGGCCAGCCGATAGCGATGAGTTTGTGGTGGGTGCCAGCCTGGCGGTCATTATCGGCCAGACTTGCAACCGAGTGTCTCAGCAACAGGCGCTAGAGTATGTCGAAGGTGTTGCTCTGCTGCATGATTTCTCTTTGCCGGAAACCAGTTACTACCGCCCGGATATCAAAGGCAAGTGCTTGGATGGCTCGGCAACCTTGTCATCCCCTGTCACGCTTTCCGATGTCGGCGAGCTATCAGATTTGGTAGTCACGACCATGGTCAATGGCCAGCCAGTACAGCAACTGCCGCTCTCTCGCCTTTACTGGGACGTGCCGGCGCTGCTGGAGCGTATTTCCCACATCATGACACTAGAAACTGGCGATATCATCGCTGTCGGGTTTGCCGGTGAGCGCGTTGCGTTGCAGCCCTATGACAAGGTGTCGTCAACCGTTAACAAGCCCTCATCCGTGGGAGATGCAACTCGTTCAGCTCCATCTATCAGTCTACAAAACACAGTGGGAGGCCAGTACGCATGAAGCGCGCGAGAGTGGAATACAAAGGAAAAGTGTTGGATGTCATCGTCAATTTTGAAGGCGAACTGGTGACTGCAAGTGGCGAGGTACTGCCTTCCCAAGCAGTAAAATGGTTATGCCCAGTGGAGAACCCAGGGACGATTTTTGCCCTTGGTCTGAACTACGCTGACCATGCATCGGAGCTGGCGTTTGAGCCACCGAAAGAGCCGCTGGTATTCCTAAAGGGCGGCAATACCCTGACAGGCCACCTGCAGCCTTCCTATCGTCCGGACGATATCGAGTTTATGCATTATGAGTGTGAGCTGGTGGCCGTCATTGGCAAAAGCGGCAAGAACATCAAGCGCGAGGACGCACTTGAGTATGTCGCGGGCTATACCATCTGCAACGACTATGCGATCCGTGATTATCTCGAGAACTACTACCGCCCGAACCTGCGGGTGAAAAGCCGCGATTCCCTGTGCCCTATCGGGCCTTGGATTGTCGACAAAGATGACATTGCCGATGTGAACAACCTGGCGCTGCAAACCCGGGTAAACGGCGAGCTGACCCAACAGGGCACGACTGCCGATATGATTTTCGATATTCCGTTTTTGATTGAGTATCTCAGCAGCTTCATGACGCTCAGCGAGGGGGATCTGATTGCCACCGGTACACCGAAAGGGCTGAAGGATATCCAGCCGGGTGATGTGGTGAGCTGCTCGATTGAGGGGATTGGCACGCTGGTAAACCCGGTGCTTTCAGAGAAGGCCTTCTACGGTGAACTGACTGACTAGCCTGTTACCCATTCCAATTAAATGATTTAGGGAAGAAAATGATGACTCAGCAACTCGATACCAATATCAACAAGGCCAACAGCTATTTGGCCCGTTTTCAGAATCAAACCCTGGGCCACTATATCAATGGCGAATGGACACTGGGCTCGGAAGGGGAGACGTTTGATAACCTCACCCCGACCGACAATACCTCGTTGGGTAAAGTGGTCAAAGGCTCGGCAGAAGACGTAAACCAAGCGTGTTTGGCTGCCGAGAAAGCCTTTACCGAGTGGGCGGCGATCTCCGGTGCCGAGCGCCGCAAGATCCTGCACAAATTGGCTGACAAAATCGAGGAGCGTGCTGAGGAAATCGCGTTGGTAGAATCCATGGATTGCGGTCAGCCGCTGCGCTTCATGCGCCAGGCAGCGGTTCGCGGGGCGGCTAACTTTCGTTTCTTTGCCGATAAATCGCCTGAGGCGAAAAATGGCCTGTCACTGCACCAGGACAACCACACCAACTATACCATCCGTACCCCTATTGGCCCGGTTGGGGTGATCACGCCGTGGAATACCCCATTTATGCTGTCGACCTGGAAGATTGCCCCAGCGCTGGCGGCAGGCTGTACCGTGGTTCACAAACCAGCGGAGTTCAGTCCGTTAACTGCAGCTATTTTGGCTGAGTGTGCCGAAGAGGCAGGTTTGCCTGCCGGGGTCTGGAACATGGTCAATGGTTTCGGTGAGGTGGCGGGCAAGGCACTGACCGAACACAAGGCGATCAAAGCCGTCGCGTTTGTTGGCGAGACAGTAACCGGTTCGATGATCCAGGCCCAAGGCGCACCGACACTCAAGCGTGTGCATTTCGAACTGGGCGGCAAGAACCCGGTCATTGTGTTTGACGATGCTGATTTCGACCGCGCCTTGGATGCGGTGGTCTTTATGATTTACAGCCTCAACGGCCAGCGCTGTACCAGCTCCAGCCGCTTGCTTATCCAGTCAGGCATCAAGCCCAAATTCATCGAAGCCCTCAAGCAACGCGTCGAGAACCTGCAAGTTGGCCACCCGCTGGATCCACAAACCGAAGTTGGCCCCTTGGTTCACCAGTCTCACTACAACAAGGTATTGAGCTACATGGACTTTGCCGAGCAAGATGGGGCAACCATCGCTGTTGGTGGCCGCGCGCTGCCAGAAATGGGTAACGGTAACTACCTAACGCCGACTTTGTTTACCGAGGCGGACAACACTATGCGTGTGGCCAAGGAAGAGATCTTTGGCCCGGTGCTGACGGCTATCGAATTCGATACAGAACAGCAGGCGCTACAAATTGCCAACGATACCGATTACGGCCTGTCAGGCTATATCTGGACCCGCGATACCGGTCGGGCAATGCGTATGGCAACCCATGTGGAAGCGGGGATGATTTGGGTGAACTCGGAAAACAACCGCAACCTGCCGTCGCCGTTTGGTGGGGTGAAGATGTCGGGTGTCGGCCGTGATGGCGGTGACTGGAGTTTCGATTTCTACATGGAAACTAAAAATATCTGTATTGCCCACGATACCCATAACGTGCCTTCTTTAGGTAAATAAGCAACTAGATACATTGTGCAATTAGGGACCCCCGGCCTGGCTAGGTACCGGGGCCCTTTGCAAGAGGAGAAGGATAATGCCTCATTTCATCATGGAATATTCAGCGAACCTGGAGCAAGACGTTGATATCCCAGCCTTGATGCGAGTGATCCATCGCGAGGCGATTGAGACTGGCGTGTTCCCGAAAGGTGGGATCCGTACCCGGGCAATCCGTTGCGATCATGTGTTGATCGCCGACGAAGATCCGGAAAATAGCTTTATTCATTTGACCGCCAAGGTTGGTGTCGGGCGGGATATGGACACCTTGAAGGCAGCTGCCGATCGGGTGTTCGAGGTGTTTACCCAATATCTGGCCCCGACCTTTGAAAAACGCTACCTGAGTGTCGGTTTTGAGATGACCGAGCTCCATCCGGTGCTCAATTACCGCAAGAACAATATTCACCAGAAACTGGCGAAACAAGGACAGTAGCCATGGGGCAGGCTTGGACGCACTTCCAATATGTCTTTTCCACCATCATGCCGGTGTTCCTGATGATCGGGTTGGGTTATCTCGCGTTCCGCCGTGGGATTTTGCCGCAGAACGGGCACAAGGCGCTGGCGGCCTTTGTGTTCAATTTCGGTTTGCCGGCTGCCATCTTCAGCGCCCTGAGTACCAAATCGTTAGGGGAAGTGTGGCATACCGACTACATCTTGGCCTATACCCTAGGATCTTTGGTGGCGTTTGGTTTGGTCTTTACCTATGCCATCTGGATGCTGCGTCGGACCCCGGTTGAGGGTATCGTGCTGGGCTTGGGGGGGAGTTTCTCCAATAGCTTGCTGATTGGCTTTCCGATCATTTTCTTCCTGTTCGATACCCCGGCGTTGATCCCGTTTTCCCTGACCTTGATTGTCGAGAACCTGATCATGCTGCCTTTGCTGCTGGGATTGGCCGACATGGCGGATAACGATAGCGGCGCCAACCTCAAGGGGAAAATGAAGGAAACCGCGATCAACTTGGGCAAGAATCCGATTGTACTGTCGATAGTCTTGGGACTGGCGTGCTCGGCGATGTCACTACACCCACCACAGGCGGCTGAACGCATTATTGATATGTTGGCCAGCACAGTAACCGGGGTGGCACTGTTCACTATTGGTGGTGGCTTGGTCGGTGTGAGTGTGTCGGGTATGAAGCGGGAAATTGGCACCGTGATGTTTGCCAAACTGCTGATCCACCCGCTGTCGATTTTGGTCATGCTGGTGGTGGTGTTCCAGCTTGACCCGATGATGAGTGCGGTAGGGGTGATTCTGGCCAGCGTGCCTATGTTCGGCGTGTATGCCGTAATTGGCCAGCGTTACCAGATGGGGGGATTGTGTTCGGCGGTATTGTTGCCAACTACCTTGCTGGGCATGCTGACGGTGAGCGCGTTTACCACCCTGACTCTGTTACTGTTTTAACTAAATGGCTGTTCTGATTTTTATTTCGTTGTCCGGCTTAGGGCAATCTTCAATACCTGAAAATTCAATACCTGAAACCTAATAACTGAAACTGACGTCCGCTACCTGACAGGATGTGATTGAGAAAAGGAATTTATTATGGGCAAACTCTGTGTTGCAGCAAAAATTACTCACGTACCGACCATGATTATGTCCGAGCAGCCGGGTAAGCTGCACGGTTGCCGCAAGGCTGCCATTGATGGACACAAGCAGATTGCCCAGCTCGCCAAGGATCTGGACGTCGATACCATTGTCGTGCTCGATACCCACTGGCTGGTCAATGCCGGCTACCATATCAATGCCAACCAGCAGTTTACCGGTAATTACACCAGCCACGAATTCCCGCATTTCATTCAGAACCTGGAATATCAATATTACGGCAATGCGGAGCTCGGCAATCGTATTGCGGATAAGGCGACCGATAAAGGCGTCTTTACCCTTTCTCACCAGGTTGAGTCGTTGGATCTTGAATACGGTACTCTGGTACCGATGCGTTATATGAACGAAGACAGCCATTTCAAAGTGGTCTCGGTGGCGGCGTGGTGCTCGGTACACAGCATCGAATCATCCCGTATTCTCGGCGAAGCGATCCGCGAAGCAATTGAAGAGAGCGATAGCCGGGTGATGCTGCTGGCCTCGGGATCTTTGTCCCACCGGATCTGGGATAACGATGACTATGCCGCCAATAATGGCACCTTCACTATCTCCAAAGAGTTCAACCGCCAGGTCGACCTGCGGGTATTGGATCTGTGGCAGAGCCGCGACTACAAAACCTTTTTGGATATGCTGCCGGACTATGCGGCGCTGTGTTCGGGGGAAGGGGGGATGCATGACACCGCGATGCTGTTCGGCGCATTGGGCTGGGACAAGTACGAAGGCAAAGCGGAGATCGTGACTGAGTACTTTCCAAGCTCAGGCACCGGGCAGGTTAACGTGTTGTTCGAAGTAACGGAATAATGGGGGCGCAGATGGAATTGCAGGCTGATTTGCAAATAGATTTGAAAAAACCGGCGCTGTTCAAACAGCAAGGTTACATTGGTGGCGAATGGTCTGATGCCTTGGATGGCCAGACAACGGCGATTACCAACCCGTCTACCCAGGAGGTGATCGGTTATGTGCCCTTTATGGGCGAGAAAGAAGCCGCACAGTGTGTCGACATCGCCCAGCAGGCATTCGAGCAGTGGAAACAGATCACCGCCGATCAGCGCTCGGTGGTACTGCGCCGCTGGTATGATTTGATTGTTGAAAATACCGAGGACTTGGCGAGGATCCTGACCACCGAGCAAGGCAAGCCTTTTGCCGAGGCCAAAGGGGAAATCGCCTATGCTGCCAGCTTTGTGCTGTGGTACAGCGAAGAAGCCAAGCGTGCTTATGGCGAGGTGATCCCGAGCCATAAAACCGATGGAAAAATCGTGGTGACCAAGGAGCCAATCGGTGTCGTTGCAGCCATTACCCCTTGGAATTTCCCTGCCGCGATGATCACGCGCAAGTGTGCGCCGGCCTTTGCCGCAGGTTGCGCGGTGATACTAAAACCGGCACCGGAAACCCCGTTTACCGCGTTGGCATTGGCCGAGTTAGCACAGCTGGCGGGTTTACCTGCCGGATTGCTCAATGTGATCACCGGCGATGCGGTAGCTATCGGTGGCGTGCTGACCGCGCACAAGAAGGTCCGCAAAGTCTCTTTCACCGGCTCGACCAATGTTGGCAAGATTTTGATGAGTCAGTCGGCAGCCTCTATCAAGAAAATGGGTCTGGAGCTTGGCGGCAATGCGCCGTTTATTGTTTTTGACGATGCTGATATCGATGCGGCGGTTGATGGCGCCATGAATGCCAAGTTCCGCAATGCCGGACAAACCTGCGTTTGTGCCAACCGGATCTTCGTTCACGACGCGGTATACGATGAGTTTGCCGCGAAACTTGCCGCCCGAGTTGCCAATCTCAATGTCGGCGACGGCTTTGCCGATGGGGTCGAAATCGGGCCCATGATCAATAGCGGCGCGGTCGAGAAAGTACGTACTCATATTGATGATGCTCTAGCCAAAGGCGCAAAGGTGATGTGCGGTAATCTTGCCGAGCAAAAGGGGCTGTTTGTCCAACCGCATGTCATGGTCGATGTGACCGACGAGATGCTGGTGGCGAGCGAAGAAACTTTCGGGCCGCTGGCGCCGTTGTTCCGCTTTAAATCAGAACAAGAGGTGGTCGAGCGTGCCAACAATACCGACTCTGGCTTGGCCGCCTATCTCTATACCCGCTCTTTAGGCCGTGCTTGGCGGGTGGGGGACGCGCTGGAAAGCGGCATGGTAGGTATCAATGAAGGTTTGATTTCCACTGCGGCAGCGCCTTTCGGCGGCGTCAAGGAATCTGGCCTTGGCCGCGAAGGTTCCCGCCACGGTATGGAAGACTATCTGGAAATGAAGTACCTGTTTATGGGGGGCTTGGAATAGAAGGTTAGTGTTTATAGTTTTTCAAATCAGGTGCGCTATCTAAATTTAGATAGCGCACCTTATCAGAGAGTTAAATAATTTAATTGGAATGCATATACAAAAATGGCACTGTTCATGGCATTAATATTTCAATGCCTAGGCTTAATATAATAGAATGCGCTAGTTAGTAAACTATGGGTGAAATCAGTGTAAGTTAAAATTTATATGCCAAGCGGTAAATCATAATATCACCATAACCGTCAGCACCAAGTTTATTATAATAGTATCTGTACATTACTGTAGCGTTGATGTTTTTAGTAATATCCATACCTAAATTAAGTCCCCCATTCACACCAGTCCGGCCATAGTTATTATGTGCATACTCATCATTACGGAACATTTCAATTTCTGTCCAGTTGCTCAATAGGAAAGGTTTTCCAAAAGCTTCAAATACATATCCTGCACTCCAACCGAATGTTGCGCCATTGAATCCATTAACATTAGTAATTTCTGCGAACTCGTTATAAACCGTGGTGTAGTTACCTGCTACCCAAGGTGTAAACCACCACCCGCCTCCACTGATATCGGTATAGCCAAAGCCGAGAAAACTGTTAGTTTCTTTTATTTCAGTACCATGGGAGCTATATACCTTGGAAAAAACACTTGCACCTGAGTTGCCAATGTACGTATGGGCTTGCAAGTTATAGGTTGCTGTTTGCTCGCCTGAGTTACGGTCAAGTCCTTCGAAATCATAGAAACCAAATAATTCGCCCCATTCGAAATTTAAGCCGCCTTCAATGCCGATCAAGGCTTGATCAAACTCGCTATCAGATACGCCATGTCCCCATGCTTGGTAATCAAAGTGGAGGTTTCCCCAGCCTGAATATTCATTTGCAGTAGCCGCTGTGGATGCGAGAGTACAACATAATAGGCAAGAACCAATGACTTTTTTCATTATCTATTTCACCGTAATTTAATTTTTAGACAGTACAAAGCCCTCAGCAATCTTCTGCCGAGTCAGTGTGGATATTTCAAATAGCAGGGAGCCGGGAGGCTCCCTGTTTTAATTTATACGAATGAGATGAACAAGCCGGTGATGGCCGCACTCATTAAGTTGGCAAGGGTTGCTGCGAGAATAACCCTGACCCCCATAGAGGCAATAAAAGGTTTCATCTTGGGTACGATGGTACCTAAAACGCCTATCATTGCGGCTGGGGCCGATAAGTTGGCAAAGCCTGCCAGTGCCATGGTTATAATTGCTTGAGTCTCATGGCTTAAGGATTCACGTACTTCAGAGAAACTCATGAAGGCGACAAATTCATTCAATACCAGCTTCTGACCGAGGAAGTTACCGGCAATGAGGACTTCACTGCTCGGAACGCCGAGCAGGAATGCTATTGGTGCGAACATATAGCCGAAGATTGATTGCAGAGTAACCCCTTCAATACCGACCAGCTCAAAGAGGCTACCCAGCATGCCGTTGAACATGGCGATTAAAGCGATGAGTGCGAGCAACATGACACCGATGGCTGATGCCATTTTCAGGCCGTTGAAAGCGCCGCTGGTGGCAGCCTCAATGATGTTGATTGGCTTGTCTTCCTCATGATAGATATCGAGGTCGACTTCAACGGGTTCATCGGTTTCGGGGTAGATGATTTTCGCAAAAAGTAGCCCTGCGGGAGCGGACATAAAGGCTGCGGAGACCAAGTATTTGATCTCGATGCCCATTCCGGCAAATCCCACTAATACCGAGCCGGCAATAGAGGCAAAGCCTCCCGTCATTAGGGCGAACAGCTCTGACTTGGTCATTTTGGGCGCATAAGGTTTCATCA
This sequence comes from Photobacterium sp. DA100, assembly GCF_029223585.1. Classification (NCBI taxonomy): domain Bacteria; kingdom Pseudomonadati; phylum Pseudomonadota; class Gammaproteobacteria; order Vibrionales; family Vibrionaceae; genus Photobacterium; species Photobacterium sp. DA100. The sequence goes on from NZ_CP119424.1 coordinate 2,135,378, forward strand.
TGACGAATACATCGGTGTTGCCGATGAAGATATTCGCCGCGGCAGCCGTTGATTCTGCTTGCGAAGTCCCCAAAACTTTCTGGACGCCCATACCGATGTATTTCACCAGACGCTGCATGACGCCCAGGTAGTACAGGACTGACATAAAGGCGCTAAAGAAGATGATGATCGGCAGGACATGGATGGCGAAGATAAAGCCAGAACCAAACGCCCCGAGCTCTCCGAATAGAAAGCGAATTCCTTCGCCGGAGTAATCCATGATTGAGCTAACGGCACTGGAAATGCCGATCAAGATAACCTGGCCTGCCGGTACGAATAATATAAAGGCCGCAATAGAAGCCTGCAGGGCAAGGGCAACACCGACGGTGCGTAGCTTTATTGCTTTTCGGTTGCATGAAAACACCCAGCCGATAAAGAGCAAAGTCGCTATGCCAAAAAGTGGAATTAAGGTTTGCATATTAGATAATTACCCTTTGATTAACCGGCGGAATAAGTCGATAAATAAGTTGTCTCGTTCGATAAATTTGATAACACGTACTGGGTGGCGTCGGTTATCAAAGCTCCAGGTTAAGTTGTCATTCAATACCGGTGAGGCTTCAAATGTGCCGGTGTACCAGTCAGCGTCAAGCAGGTAGCCAACTGGAGCGATATCCCAGATAACCTTGCGGTTTGCAAAGCCAATCCATGGGCACTTCGGTGCTTCTTGTGCGAGGTAATCGCCAATTTCACTGGTGCCGGCTAGGTAGTGCTGCAGTTCCGGAACCGAAGTTGCCAGGGTGTTGGTGACCCCCATGCAAGGGAACAGAGTTAGTGCAACCCCGGAATCTAACAGGACACGGCTGGCATCGATATCTTGCAGCAGGTTAAACTCTTCGGTGTTAGGCCAGTCAAAGCTGTGGCCACCAAGCCACAATACATGGACTTTTTCGATAATCGATGGGTCGGCAACAAGGGCGTGGGCTATGTTAGTCGGGGCGCCAATGCTAATGACTTGTAGGGTGCCTTCGCAGGCATGGGCTCGGGCAATCAGGTCCTCGACGGCCGCAGAGCGCTCAGGCTCGGAACATTGGTAGAGGTAGTGTCTCGACCCTTTGAAAATAGCAGGCTTGCGATTTACCTTAACGCGTTCTAAGACTCGCTCAATCTCCTCATAGCTGAGTGACATCCCGACTTCAGGATCGGATACCGCCTCATGGCTGTCGTTGAACATTGAGTTGGTAAAAGGTGCGGCATAAATAGCTTGTAAATCAATACGATCATTTCTTAGCATTGCCCATGCGATGGCAAATTGATCATCAATTTCATTAAAAGTATCGCTATCAATGACCGTGGCAATTTTTCCTGAAGCAGGGATGTCCATTTTTGCCATCCTCTCGGAGAGAGTCATGGGAGGGAACACTGCGTGCATCTGTGTTAGAGATAGTTCCTGTTTAGCCATTACATTTTTTCCTGTTCTGCTAGTCGAGCTTCAGCGAGTGAGGCCTCGGGCATATTTGAGGCGCCTTTGCGCTCTACTGCGAGCGAGGCGTAGGCTGAAGCAAATTTAATTGCATAATCAATGGGTTGGTTGTTTGCCAGGCAGGCTGCCAGTGCTCCGTTGAAAGAATCACCCGCACCGGATGTATCCGTGACGACAGCTTTATATGGCGGGTAATGCCGGTATTTCTGTCCATCAAACATCAGTGCTCCCTTACTGCCCATTGTCATGACAACAATCTTGGCACCCATGGCATGGATAGCTTTGGCTGCCTGTTGCGCGGTATCAAGGTCAGTGACTTTGATACCGGTCAAATCTTGGGCTTCGGTTTCATTGGGCGTAATGATATCGACCAGATGTATGAGTGACTTACATTCATCAATGTAAGGTGCTGGGTTTAGCATAACCAATGAGCCTGTAGCGCTTGCACATTCAATTGCTTGTCTTGTGGCTTCGAAGTTATTTTCGAGCTGGGTGAGAAAGACCTTACTGCTTTCAATAAGCTCATATTCTTGGTGAAGCTCTAAATCGGTAATGGTTTTATTGGCGCCTAAATCAATCGCAATAAAGTTTTCACCTGACTCTTGGGACACAAAGATAGATGCATTACCAGTGTGCGTTTTCTTGTCCTCGAAAATAGAGAATGAGTGGATATCCGTACTGGAAAAATACTGGCGCGCCTTGCTGCCAAATTCATCGTCACCGATTTTTACGGCTAAGTGTACGAGGTTATTAACCTTTGCGGCTGCCGTCGCTTGATTAGAGCCCTTTCCTCCAGCATAAAACCCGGTAGAAAGGGAGTGGATTGTCTCCCCTTCTCTCGGAAAGTCCGGTACTTCAGAAACAATATCAATATTAAAAGAACCAAGAATATAGACCCCCAGCATATGGTTGGAGCTTGGTGCTTTTTCATTTCGACTATTAATATATTTGCCAGAGAGTGCATTCATAATATTGTTAATACCCACCTGCTTGAATAACACGTTATTTTCGATTGTTGCGAGTCTTGCTCCACCAAAGAACAACTCTGCGACGCCTGATTCTGCTAATTGTTTTAGGTCTCTGCGAATAGTTCTGTCAGTTACCTCTAACAATCTTGCTAGCTCAGCAACCGATACCTGTTTATCTCTTAGTAACAAAGAGCGGATAGTATTGATACGTTGCTGTTTGAGCATAGAACCTCCTGTTGTGGGAAATAATAGGGGGAGAGTGAGATCAGTTCTGATTGTTGAGGCTCAATTATAATGATAATTCGGACAGAGGGTGTCCGAGTATATTGCGGCATATTACGATAATGTCCCATTCGAATATTAATAAAAGCGAATAATGGCAGTTGGTTGCTTTTGTTTTTTAATTACAACCTGGAGGCATCGGTCTCTGTGTTTTATATCGCCAAGATGGGGTGAAACTAAATAATAGCTGGAGAACTTTTTACCTTGAGACGGTTTGCTGACCTGTCGTGATTCGCCACGCCAGATAGGCCGTAAACACCACGAACAGTAAAAAAGTCCGTGGTGTTTTGCATGGTGTTCGTCTATACGTCCCTACTTAATCTTGTCGCATACCGTTGTTTCCAACTCGACGTCATACACCTCTAGCAGTTTGACGTAATCGCCACTTTGGCACATTTCCTTGAGATTTTTGTTGAAGGCATCTTTGATCGCTTTGTCTTTGAAGCTGGCCTTGAAATCTGTGGCGGGTGGGAACAGGCTGTGGTACTCGACATTGTCGGTCGATTGCTTCATCGCCTTGCTGAAGAATTCAAAGATGCTGCGGTCGATGACAATCACTTGTTTGTCAGCTTTCCAAAACTGGGCGACCTGGTCGGCTTGATTACCGAATTCATGGTAGTTGGAGCGGTATTCGGAACCCGGTGAAAATAATGTCTTGAACTCGTCGCCCAGTTCAAGGTAGGCGTTCTGCCAAGTCAATACCGGATGGGTTTTGAGGTCATCGATAGTGTTTATTGCAAGGCTGTCGCTTTTCTTGCTGATAGCAAAATTCACAAAGGTAACGAGATGATCGGAATAGTAGATTTCGCCGCCATCGACCAGCACGCCTATGGCAATATCGGCTTTTTGGTTTTGTACTGCGCTTTGTACATACGTCAGTGGCATTTGAACAAACTCCAGCTCGTACCCTTCCAATGCCTGTCTGACAATATCAACTTCGAGACCTTTGCTGCCATTATCCATCACATAAGGTGGCATATCGGTAGAGATGGCAACAATAAGTTTGCGTTGTTCGGCAGATAGGTGGACAACAGCCAAAAGGGCTGAGCTGTATATGGCCAGTTTCAAAGGGAGCAGATAGCGAGGCTTTGAGTTGGTATTGTTC